>CAIZNH010000032.1 GCA_903934325.1 uncultured Alphaproteobacteria bacterium
TCCCACCCTGTGCCAGCACGATCTCCGCTTCACGCAGCTTGCCGATGATTTCTTCCGGCTTGTGCTTCCTCGCCATTCCATTCCTCCTTCGTGACCAATTCTAAAATAGAAATTGGGCCACTCAGAAGGGGGCAGATCACCCCAGTCTTCCGACATTTCGGCAAGGTTGGCGATCTTGAGCGCATAGACATCGAGCTCGGCGCCGACCTTGTCCAGCCCCAGTGCGCTGGTGGTCATCGCGTCGGCCTCGCTGCTGTAATACTTGCGCGAGATCCGGTGGAAACCGAAAGCCGCAGCGATCACCGCGAGCACCCCCGAAAGGATGTCGAGATTGATCCCCGCTTCATCGAGGAACAGGGTGATCGCAGAAAGGCCGATCACGGCAGCCCAAAGCGGCTTGTACGAGCGCGACTGGCGCAGGGCCTGGAAGAGGATCGCGATCCCTGCCACGAGCAAGGCCGGATACCACATCAGGTCAACCGGAGTGCTGCGCTTGAGGGTCTGGGCGCCGAGGATGTGAAAATAGGGTCCGGCGACCTTGCCGTAGAGGGGATGACGGAAAACGTCGCTGGATTCGATGTAGGTTGCGCCGACGATCACGTTCTTGCCGCGCAGCTTGTCCGCTCCAATCCGGCCGCGCAACACATCGGCATAGCGATAGGTCGGGATGTCCTTGGGATTATACGCAAAATCGGGCCGATAGCGCACCGGCGGTCCTTCGTAATCCGCCAGCACGGCCGAGATCGAGGGATAGGTGCCGCCCGCCAGTTCCACCTCGGTCGGGAACACCACCGAAAGGTTGAACGGTGCCGAAAAGCCCACCATCGCCGCCATGTTGGCATGATCGCGGAACATCTTCTGCGGGACGATCGCATCGACCTTCTGGAAGGTGAATTCGAGTTCGGGTGTCATCCCGAGCCAGACCCTGCCCTTGTGGCGCTCGAGCGTCTCGGCAAACTGGGCGTCTGCTTCAGGCGTCTCGGGATCGGCATGGGCGCGATCGAACACGACCTTCCTGACACCGGCCGCCACCAGACGGTCGATCAACTCGCTTTCATGCTTGCGGGTAGGAAGCGCCACCCCGAGCTCGTTGAGCGTGGCGTCATCGATCGCGATCATCGCGACATCCTGCGGCACCATCCGCGCCCGGACCTGCGAGCGGGCCAGCCGGAAAGCATCCTCGGCCGGCAGCGGCATTTCGATCGCGGCGGAAACAATGCCGAAGATAATGGCGAAGATCGCCACCTTCACGCGCTTGCGACGGAGCAGTGACTCGCCCGATTTGAGCGATTTGTCCTCGGTGAGTGCAGAGACACCGGGCAAGGCGCCGCCGAGGCTGCCGCGCAGCATTCTCTTCAGCGATGGCATACGAGCAATCATCAAGTTCCCGGGGTCCGCGTTGAAAACCGGGGTTTTGCCTAGATGAGAATGGTTAATTCATCGCCAACGATGCCCGCTGGCCAGTGCGGACTAGACGCCCATCGCCTGTCCCGCAGCCAGACCCAGCGCAATCGTCAGCCCGCCGAGACCCAGCGAAAGGTGCCAGCGCAGCCGCAGGAAATCGGACGCCGCAAAGCCTAGCGCGCGGTCGATCAGCGGCGAGGCGAGGATCAGCGCGCCAAGGTAGAGCAGCGCAGGGCCAGGCCAGCTCCACCCGAAAGTCCACGGCAGGAACAGGGCCACCGCCAGCAGGCTCGGCAACACCGCGAGGAGATAGGCGCCGGTGCTGGCCCGCCCCGATTGCACCGCCTGTCCCCACCACACTCCGCCAAGGAAGCTGAAGATCGCAGCCGCGTAGGCAAAGCCGCCGGCCATCGCCGAATAGCGCCATTCATGGCCCGACAGCACCATGGCAAGGCAGATGATCTGAGGGGTGAGCCCGGCATATCCCAGAACGCGAGCGGCGGGAGAAAGCGAAGATTGTCCGTCCATAGCGGCTCAAAACCTGTAGCGCCCAAGCGTTCCCGCGCGCTTGCACAGGATAACCGTTTGCGCCACTTGGAGAGCCATGGAACTGTTCGATCTCACCGGCCGCACGGCCATCATCACCGGCGGCAACGGCGGCCTCGGTCTCGCCATGGCGCGCGGTCTCGCCAAGACCGGGGCCAATGTCGCGATCTGGGCGCGCAATGCGGACAAGAACGCAGCGGCAGTGGAGGAATTGCGGACACTGGGCGCGGGCGATGTGCTCGCGCTGACCTGCGATGTGGCGGACGAGGCTGGCATCGAACAGGCGATGGAGCAGACGCTGGGCGCCTTCGGGCGGGTGGATGTGTGCTTTGCCAATGCCGGCATTTCAGGCGCAGGCACCGCCATCCCCGACATCACGGCGGAAGGCTGGGACCACACCATGGCGGTCAACACCCGCGGCGCGGCGCTGGTTTACAAGCATGTGACCCGCCACATGATCGCCCGCGCGAAGGACGGCGATGCCGGCGGCAAGCTGATCGCGACCTCCTCGGGCCAGTCGATCATGGGGGTTAACCGCTCGTCCGATTACGCCGCTTCCAAGGCAGCGCTGAACGGCCTCACCCGCGCCGCCGCCTTCGAACTGGCGCGCCACCGGATCACCGCCAACGCGCTCCTTTTCGGTTATTACGAGACCGAGATCACCGCCAAGGCCGATCCCAAATTCGGCGAATGGATGAGCCGCCGCATCCCGCTGCGCCGTCCGGGCGATCATGCTGGGCTGGAGGGGCTGGCAGTGTTCTTCGCCTCGCCCCATTCCGATTACATCACCGGCCAGTGCCTGCCCGTTGACGGGGGGCTGTGCATCTCCTGAGCCGGAACAGGCCCGCAGCCCGAACGTTAGCCGCCTGACGCCCCCGAAAGATCAAGGCCCCCTCCCCCCGTGTCCGACGACGACCATATCCCTGATTTCGACAAGCTCCCCGAAGACCGCTCCCGCCAGCGCGCCGTGCCTGCGGGGCGCGTGGCGCGGCTGGGCACCTTCGGGCGGCTGGTGGGCGGCGTGGCGGGCGGCATGGTCGCCGAAGGCGCAAGGCGGCTGGCGAGCGGCGATAGCATCTCGGCGCGCGACCTGATCCTCACCCCCGGCAATGTCCAGCGCCTTACCGACCGCCTCAGCCACCTGCGCGGCGCGGCGATGAAGATGGGGCAGATGATCAGCCTTGATGCGGGCGATTTCCTGCCGCCCGAATTGTCGCGCATCCTCGGCACCCTGCGCGATCAGGCCAATTTCATGCCCACCCGCCAGCTTGATGCCGTACTCAAAAGCGAATGGGGGTCGGACTGGCGCAAGCAATTCCGCTGGTTCAATCCCCGCCCCATCGCCGCAGCCTCTATCGGTCAGGTCCACAAGGCGCTGACCCGCGATGGCGAGGAGCTGGCGATCAAGGTGCAGTATCCCGGTGTCGCCAAGTCGATCGACTCCGATGTCGACAATGTCATGACGCTGCTCAAGGTCGCAGGCTTTGCCCCGCCCGAGTTGGAGATGGGCAAGCTAATGGCGGCCGCCAAGCAGCAGCTTCACGAGGAAGCCGATTACGAGCGCGAGGGCGCGCAGATGGCGCTTTACCGCGAGCAGCTGGCAGGGGTGGACGGCTTTGTCGTGCCGCGCCTCCACGAAGGGCTGACGCGCGGATCGATCCTGGCGATGAGCTTTGAAGAGGGCGTGAGCATCGAGGAACTCGGTAACGAGAGCCCCGAACGTCGCGACGAGGTGTTTGCCCGCCTGATCCGGCTCGTCACCCGCGAACTGTTCGATTTCGGCGTGATGCAAACCGACCCCAACTTCGCCAATTTCCGCTACCGGCGCGAGACGGGCGAGATCGTGCTGCTCGACTTCGGCGCCTGTCGTCCCGTCGATCCGGCCGTGGCGAACGGCTATCGCAAGATGCTGCTGGCCGGGCTCGAGGGCGATGCGCAGGAGGTCCTCGCCGCCACCATCGAGGCCGGCTTCATGATGCCGATCGTCGCCGAAAAGCACCCCGAGCGGGTCAATCGGATGATCGATATCGTCATCAATGAAATGCGCGCGGATGCGCCCTTCGACTTCGGCGATCGCGCCTTCATCCCGCTCCTGCGCGAGGAAGGCTGGGCCATCGCGCAGGACAAGGACACCTGGGCCTTCCCGCCGATCGAGACCCTGTTCGTGCAGCGCAAGGTCTCCGGCACCGCGCTGCTCGGCTCGCGCCTGAAAGCCAGGGTCAACATCCGCCGGATCACCGAAGAGGTGCTGGCGAGCACCCAGCCAATGCCGGTGGGCTAACCAGCGGTCTTTTTCGCCAGCCACGCATCGACGTGGCTCTCCAGCACCGATAGCGGCACAGAGCCGTTTTCGAGCACCACATCGTGGAATTCGCGCAGGTCGAATGTCGCACCCAGCCGCTGCTCGGCGCGCGCGCGCAACTCGCGGATCTTCAGCTCGCCCACCTTGTAGGCCAGCGCCTGCCCCGGCCAGGTGATGTAACGATTGACCTCGGCATCGATATTGGCCGCGCTCAGCGCCGTGTTGTCGCGCATGAAATCCACCGCCTGCTGCTTGGTCCAGCGCTTGGAATGGATGCCGGTATCCACCACCAGCCGCGTCGCCCGCCACATCTCGTAGGACAGGCGGCCCATTTCCTTGGCGGGCGTGTCATAGAGCCCCATCTCGATCCCGAGCCTTTCGGAATAGAGCCCCCAGCCTTCGACAAAGGCCGTAAAGAAGGTGCCGTTGGCGCGCAGCGGATGGATGTCGAGCTCCTGCTGGAGCGCAATCTGCAAGTGGTGCCCCGGCATCGCCTCGTGCACGCCGAGCGCTGGCAGTTCCCACAAGGGCCGCTGGTTCAGCTCGGTGGTGTTGACGCGGTAAATCCCCGGTCGTCCGGCAGCAAAGGAGCCGGGCTCGTAATAGGCCGTGGTGTTGCCCGGAGCGTTGGCGGCGGGGATCGGCAGCACGGTATAGGGCTGGCGCGGCAGGCGGCCGAACAGCTTGGGCAGGAAGCCGTCGATATGCTTCGCCAGCGCGGCGGCATGCATCATGTAGGCATCCGCATCGGTGAGGTAATACTGCGGATCGGTGCGCAGATGCTGGATGAAGGCCTCACGCGTGGGATAGCCTGCCGCCTTTGCGACCTCTTCCATCTCGGCCCGGATGCGGGCGACTTCGGAGAGGCCAAGCTGGTGCACCGCATCAGGGGTCAGATCGGTGGTGGTGTAGCTCTTCACCCGGTTGGCATAATAGGCCGCCCCGCCCGGGGTTTCGGAAATCCCCGGCAGTCCGGCGCGGCACCTGGGCTCGTATTCTTTGGTGTAGAAATCGAGAAAGTCGCCGATTGCGGGCGTGACGATCTCGCTCATCGCCAGCGCGGCGCGATCCTGCAGCGCTTGCCATTCGGCCTCGGTGATGGAATCGGGACGGCGGGCGAAGGGCTTCCAGAAAACCGTCTCGCGCGGGTTGTCATCGAGCAGCGTGACGACCCGGTCCGACAGGCCCTTCATCGGCTCGCACGGCTGGGTCAGCCCGCGCGCCACTGCCTCGCGGCTGCGGGCGATACCATCGGCATTGATGCGTCCGAAGGCTTCGAGCCGCGCGACATAGCTTTCATAATCGGCGCGGGTGAAGAAGGGCGAGCGCTCGGGCAGACCGGCAATCGAGAGAAACCACCCGCCGCGATTGGTGAAGATCACATAGCGATCGTGATCATGCTGCGCGGCTTCGAGTTGCGCGACCAGACTGCTGCGCAGCACTGCGCGATCGACCTTAAGCGCTTGCGGCAGGGCGTCGGCGTCGATCGCGTCGAGCCGCGCCAGAAAGGCCCGCGCCTCGGCCAACGAGCGATCATATTCGGCCAACGAGAGATCGCCGAGCTTGCCGTCGCCGCGCCGGTCTCCGACGCTGGTGGCAAGCCCGGGCGAACTGTCGAGGGTGGCCTGCCACATCGCCTCGCGCAGCGCCTCGTAATCCTCGACCGGACCGGCCTGCAGCGGCGCTGCCGTAAGGCTCGCCCAAATCCCGAATGTCGCCAGCCGCGATGCGCGCATGATCTGTCCCCTTCCCGATGGTGGCAGGCGGTGTGCCGATATTGCCGCCAATAATCCAGATGCGCGTGTCCGAAACGATGGGCAAAGGATTGGATTAAGCGCCACAATGTCTGAAAAAGTTCAATCTTTTCCGCCGCTCATTTTCTGCTATAGGCCGCAGCCATGCATGGGAGGGGACACCATCAAATCGCTGTGCTGTTCGTGTGTCTTGGCAATATCTGCCGGTCACCGATGGCTGAAGGCGCGTTTCGTGCGGCGGCAGCGCGGCACGGGCTGGAGTGCGATGTGGATTCGGCCGGAACGGCGACCTACCACATCGGCAACCCGCCCGATCCGCGCGCGATTGCCACTGCGCGCAGCAATGGCGTGGACATCACCGTGCAGATCGCCCGCCAGATCGCGCGCGAGGATTTCTACCGCTTCACCCACATCATCGTGATGGACGAGGCCAATCTCGCCGGGATCCGCTCGCAGGCGCCGCGCGATGCCACCGCCAATATCGCCATGCTGATGGACGCGCTGGAGGGCAGCGAGGGCGCGCCGGTGCGCGATCCTTATTACGGTGACGAGGCCCTGTTTGCCGAGGTCTGGGACGAAATCTCGGCAGCGGTCGAAGCGCTGGCCGCCCGCTTTGCCAAAGAAGGCGTCAGCGCGCGGCTCTAGCCGCCCCGCAGCAGCTGCACGCCCCAGTCCCGTTCGAACAGATAGAGCAGAAGCCGCGCCGCCTCGCCGCGCGGGCTGGTGAGGCCGCCATCTCGCTCCATCAGCAGGCGTGCATCGGCATGGGCCGCGGGCAGCAGGCGCTGCACCTGATCGAGGCTGGCAATGCGGAACGCCGCCTCGCCCGATTGCCGCGTGCCGAGCAGCTCGCCCCCGCCGCGCAGGGCAAGGTCTTCCTCGGCAATGCGGAACCCGTCCTGCGTCTCGCGCATCAGCGCCAGCCGCGCGCGGCCCGTCTCGGACAATTCGCCTCCGCGCAGCAGCAGACAGACGGATTTCTCTGCGCCCCGCCCCACCCGGCCGCGTAGCTGGTGCAGCTGGGCGAGCCCGAAACGCTCGGCCTGTTCGATCACCATCAGCGTCGCCGCGGGCACATCCACGCCGACTTCGATCACTGTCGTGGCAACCAGCAGCTTCGCCCTGCCGCTGGCGAAACGCTCCATGTTGGCGTCCTTCACCTCGGGGCGCAGCTGGCCGTGGACCAGCACGATATCCTCGCCGAAGCGCTCTTTCAGCGCGGCATAGCGCGCTTCGGCGGCGGCGATATCGGCCACCTCGCTATCGCGCACCATCGGGCACACCCAATAGGCCTGTTGCCCGCCCGCCAGATGCCGCGCGAGGCCTTCTACGACATCCCCCATCCGCTCCTGCGGCACCACGCGGGTGTCGATCGCCTGCCGCCCCGGGGGCAATTCGTCGAGGCGGCTGGCATCCATCTCGCCATATTGCGCCAGCGTCAGCGAGCGCGGGATCGGGGTTGCCGTCATGGCGAGGGTATGCGGCGCGCGGCGACCCTTGGCGGCGAGCGCCAGCCGCTGCGCGACGCCGAAGCGATGCTGCTCGTCGATCACCACAAGGCCGAGATCGCGGTAGGTGACGCTCTCCTGAAAGATCGCATGGGTGCCGACCAGAATGTCAATCGAGCCATCGAGCAGGCCCATCAGGATCGACTCGCGCTCGCGGCCCTTGGCCCGGCCCGTGAGCAGCGCGACTTCGGCACCCGTAGGCGCGGCGAGCTTGCGCAGGGTCTCGAAATGCTGGCGCGCAAGGATTTCGGTCGGGGCGAGAAGTGCTGCCTGCTTGCCCGCCTCGACCGCGATCAGCATGGCATTGAGGCCGACCACGGTCTTGCCCGCGCCGACATCGCCTTGCAGCAGGCGTAGCATCGGGGCCTCCTGCGCCATGTCGCCCTCGATCTCGGCGATCGAGCGCGCCTGCGCGCCGGTGAGGCCGAAGGGCAATTGCAGCTTGGCGCGCAGGCTCCCGTCACCGGCCAGCGCCTGCCCCTTGCGGCGGCGCCCTTCGGCTTTCACCAGCAGCAGCGCGAGGCTGTTCGCCAGCAATTCGTCATAGGCGAGGCGGTCACGCGCCTTTTCCTCGGTGCTTTCGTGGCCCGTCAGCAGCGCCGCGCGCCAGGCGGGCCAGCCGGTTTGCGCCAATTGGCCGGGTTCGATCCATTCGGGCAGCTCCGGCAGCCGCGCCAGCGCCTGATGCGCAAGCGCCGCAATGCGCGGCTGGGTTAGGCCTTCGGACAGGCGATAGACCGGCTCCGACAGCCGCTCCATCTGCGCCGCGCTCGCCTCCTCGATATGGTCGGGGTGAACGATCTGGAGCATGTCGCCATAGCGATCGAGCCGCCCGGCCACCCACCGCGTCTCGCCCACGGGGAGCAGTTTCTTCGCCGAATAAGCCGCCTTGCCGAACCAGCTCAGCGCACAGATATTGCCCGCACGGTCCTGCGCCAGCACGCGGTAAGGCCCGCGGCTGCCCGGACGCGGCGCGCGGTGTTCCACCGGCGTGAGCGCGATGATCACCTGCTCGCCCTCGCTCGCGCTATCGAGATCGGCGATCGCGCGGCGGGTGACGAAGCGTTCGGGCAGGTGGTAGGCGAGATCCTTCACCCGCGTCAGGCCGAGCTTCTCGAGCGGCTTCATCAGCTTCGGCCCGACGCCTTCGAGCGTCTGGACTTCGGCGAACAGCGGATTGAGAGCCTCGGGGCGCATGGCGCTTCGCTATCACTTGGCCTGCGTCATTGCGAGTTGAAGCGGCGAAGACCTGTGGTTAGATGCGCCCCATGAGTGACACGCCCTCCTTTGCCCAGCGCCTCGCCCGCGCCAAGTTCCGCGCCTGGCACCGCGGCACGCGCGAGGCCGATTACATGATCGGCGGCTTCTATGACCGCTATCATGCCAATTGGGCCGAGGCGGAACTCGCATGGTTCGAAGCGCTGCTCGATGAAGACGATGTCGATGTGATGGCCTGGGCGCTCGGCACCGCCGCGCCGCCGGCGCATATCGCGGGCGATCTGCTGACGGTGATGCAGAAGCTCGATTACGTCGACATTCCGCGCTAGGGGCCGGGCACTGCACGTCCGGCGGGAACCGCTGGGCCAAGCGATGCTTGATGGAAACCAATGCCCGATCTGAACCGCATCCTTGCCAGCCGTGAGCCGCTGACCCTTTCCTCGCTGCCGCGCGGGAGCCTGCCGCTGGTGCTGGCCGATCTCGCGCGCGCGGCGCAGGGGATAAAGGGCGGGCAGCGCGCGGTGTTCATCGCGCCCGATGAAGCGGCGATGCGCGTGGCGGGAGAGGCTGCGCGCTTCTTCGCGCCCGAAGTCGAGGTGATCGAGTTTCCGGCATGGGACTGCCTGCCCTATGACCGCGCCAGCCCTGCGTTATCGATCAGTGCCGAGCGGCTGGCCGCGCTGCACCGATTGCAGAACCCGGCCGCCTCGGCGCAATTGCTGCTCACCACCGTCAACGCCGTACTCCAGCGCGTGCTCACCCCGTTCCGTGTGCGCGAGTCGGTGCGCGAGTTTCGCGTCGGCACGCAGATCGGGCACGAGAGCCTTGCCGCGCTGCTCACCCGCCAGGGCTACAGCCGCACCGACACGGTAATCGATCACGGCGAATTCGCGGTGCGCGGGTCGATCGTCGACATCTTCCCCTCCTCGCTCGACAATGGCCTGCGGCTCGATTTCTTCGGCGACGAGCTGGAGAGCCTGCGCCTGTTCGATCCCGCCACCCAGCGCACGGTGGAACGGATCGACAGCCACCTGCTGCTGCCCGCGTCCGAAGCGCTGGTGGACGAGGACAGCATCAAGCGTTTCCGCACCCGCTACCGCGAAATGTTCGGCGCCCATGCCACGCAAGACCCGCTCTACGAGGCCGTGTCGGACGGGCGCAGGCTGGCGGGGATGGAGCACTGGCTGCCGCTGTTCGAGGAGCAAATGGCGAGCCTGTTCGATCACCTTGCGCCCCATGATCTGGTCGTGATCGACCAGAGCGCGCTGGGCGCGGCGGAGGAGCGGCTTTCGGATATCACCGATTATCACGAACAGCGCGGCCGCATCGCCAGCGAGCGCAAGGGCAGCTACCGACCGCTCGCGCCGGACGCGCTCTATCTCACCCGCGCCGAATTCGATGCGGGCCTCGCCAGGGCCCCGGCCCACCGCGCCACCGGCTTTGCCGCCGAAGCAGGCGCTGGCACGATCGATTTCGGGTTCCGTTCGGCCCGCGATTTCTCGCCTGAACGCGGGCGGGGCGAGAACGTCTACGAAGCCGCCGCCGCACACTTGAAGGCGGTTGCCAAGGCGGGCCGCAAGCCGCTGTTCGCCGCCTATTCCACCGGCAGCGCGCGGCGCATCGCCTCGATCCTAGAACAGGCCGGCGCGCCGACCGCTGTGGCGGAAAGCTGGCAGCAGGGTCTCGGCCTTGCTGCAAAAGCCAAGGTCGCGGTGGTGGTGCTGCCGCTCGAGACGGGCTTTGCGGGCGAGACGCTCGAACTCCTCACCGAGCAGGATGTGCTCGGTGACCGGCTGGTGCGGCGCAAGAAGAAGCGCAAGGATTCCGATGCTTTCCTCGCCGAACTTCAGGCCCTGTCGCGTGGCGATCTGGTGGTCCATGTCGAACACGGCATCGGGCGCTATCTGGGCCTCGAAGCCATTCCGGTCGGCAAGAGCCAGCACGATTGCGTCGCGCTCGAATATGCCGGCGGCGACAAGCTGTTCATTCCGGTCGAGAATATCGACGTCCTCACGCGCTACGGCTCGTCCGAACACGCCGTCGCGCTTGACCGGCTGGGCGGCGAGGCATGGCAGCGCCGCCGCGCCAAGCTCAAGGAGCGCATCACCGCGATTGCCGGCGAGCTGATGCAAGTCGCCGCCGCACGCGCCTTGCGGCAGGCGCCTGTGCTGGCGGCGGAGGATGCCAGCCTCAACCAGTTCGTCGACCGCTTCCCCTGGGCGGAAACCGAGGATCAGGAGCGCGCCATCGGCGATGTGCTGGGCGATCTCGAAAGCGGGCGTCCGATGGACCGGCTCGTCTGCGGCGACGTTGGCTTCGGCAAGACCGAAGTCGCTCTGCGCGCCGCATTCGTTGCCGCCATGGCCGGGCAGCAGGTCGCCGTGGTTGCCCCCACCACGCTGCTCGCCCGCCAGCACTACCAGAACTTCGCCGAACGCTTTGCGGGCTTCCCCCTGAAGGTCGGCCGCCTCTCGCGCCTCGTCAGCGCCAAGGAAGCCGCCGAGACCCGCGAAGGGCTGGAGAACGGGCAGATCGACCTTGTGGTCGGCACCCATGCGATCCTGTCCAAGACGACGAAGTTCAAGAACCTCGGCCTGGTGATCGTCGACGAGGAGCAGCGGTTCGGCGTCACCCACAAGGAAAAGCTGAAGCAGCTGCGCGCCGACGTCCACGTCCTCACCCTCACCGCCACGCCGATCCCGCGCACGTTGCAGATGGCGATGAGCGGCCTGCGCGAACTCTCCACCATCCAGACCCCGCCCGTGGACCGCCTTGCGGTGCGCACCTATGTGATGGAGTGGGACGACATGGTGATCCGCGAGGCGCTGCTGCGCGAACATCACCGCGGCGGGCAGAGCTTCATTGTCGTACCGCGCATCTCGGACATGGCCGATGTCGAGGAATGGCTGCGCGAAAACGTTCCGGAAGTGAAGTCCGTCTCCGCCCACGGGCAGATGAGCCCCGGCGAGGTCGAGGACCGGATGGGCGCCTTCTACGATCGCAAGTATGACGTGCTGCTCTCGACCACGATCGTCGAGAGCGGGCTCGACATTCCCTCCGCCAACACCATCATCATCCACCGCGCCGACCGCTTCGGCCTTGCCCAGCTTTACCAGCTGCGCGGGCGCGTGGGCCGGGCCAAGCTGCGCGCCTATGCCTATCTCACCCACGAGAAGGACGTGGCGCTTTCGGAAGTGGCCCAGAAGCGGCTGAAGGTGCTGGGCGATCTCGACAGCCTTGGCGCAGGCTTCCAGCTGGCGAGCCACGATCTCGACATCCGCGGCGCGGGCAACCTGCTGGGCGACGAGCAATCGGGCCATATCCGCGAAGTCGGCTTCGAGCTCTATCAGGCAATGCTGGAGGAGGCGATTCTGGCGGCCAAGGCGGGCGAGATGGGTTTGGAGCGCCCTTCGGACAAGCTCACCCCGCAGATCACGGTCGATGCGCCGATCATGATCCCGGAGGACTACGTCCCCGATCTCACCGTGCGCATGGCGCTCTACCGCCGCTTGAACCAGGCAGAGGGGCAGAACGAGATCGAGAGCCTTGCCGCCGAAATGATCGACCGCTTCGGCGATCTGCCACAAGCCACCAAGAACCTCATCCGCCTGATCGAGATCAAGCATCAGGCGATCACCGCCAATATCGCCAAGATCGACGTCGGCGCGCGCGGCACGCTGGTGGCGTTCTACAAGGACGACTTCCCCGATCCGGCAGGCCTCATCGCCTATGTCGCGCGCCTCAACGAAGGCGGCAAGGATACCGCCAAGCTGCGCCCTGACATGAAGCTGGTGATCAACCGTGCCTGGGGCGATCCGCTCAGCCGTTTGAACGGGCTGTTCCAGCTGACCAAGGGGCTCTCGGGGATTGTGAAGAAAGCCGCGAAAGCGAAGAAGGCGGCGTAAGCGGTCAGATCGCCGAGAAGCGTTCGATATCCTTGATCTTGCCCGAGACCACCAGTTCGTCATCGGGGAAGATGATCGTGTCGGGCACCGCGTGGATGAACGCCTCGCCCGCGCGTTTCACGCCGACAACCGTGACATTGTACTTCTTGCGGCACGCACTGGTGACCAGCGGCAGACCGATGATCGGCTCCGGCGCACTGAGGCGGGCGATGGCGAATTCGTCGTCGAAGGCGATGAAGTCGAGCAGCCGCTCATTGAGCAGATGCGCCACACGCTCGCCCATGCGCTCCTCGGGGAAGACCACATGGGTCGCGCCGATCCGTTCCAGAATGCGGGCGTGATTGGCGTTGCTGGCCTTGGCCCAGATATTGGTGATGCCCATGTCCGCCAGTGCCAGCACCGTCAGCACGCTGGCTTCGACGTCGGTGCCGATGCCGACCACTGCCGTTGCGAAATCACCCGCGCCCAGCTGGCGCAACACGGCAGGATCGGTGCAATCCGCCTCGACCACCTTGGTAAGATGCTCGGCATGATCCTGCACCAGTTCGGGGTCGCAATCGACACCCATCACCTCGGTGCCCATGCTGGCAAGCCGGCGGGCAACCGACCCGCCGAACCGGCCAAGCCCCACCACCAGAACGGGTTTGCGCATATCAGCCGACAATGAGGTTCTCCTTGGGATAGCGGTAAAGCTGCGGATGGCTGCCGATTGCCAGCGCCGTGGCAAAGGTGATCATGCCGACCCGGCCGATGAACATCAGAGCCGCAATCACCACCTGCGCGCTCGGCGGCAGATCGGCGGTGATCCCGGTCGACATGCCGACCGTGGCAAAGGCCGAGATACATTCGAACAACACCTCGGCCAGCGGCAGGGTTGTGATCGAGACGATATAGGTGGTCGCCGCGAAAACCAACGATGCGGCGAGCACGGTGACGGTCAGCGCCTGCCGCTCGACCTCGTGCCCGAACCGGCGGCCGAACAGCCCGACATCGCGCCGGCCAAGCACTTCGGCCAGCACAATCGCGAACAGGACGATGAAGGTCGTCACCTTGATCCCGCCCGCCGTGCCCGCACTGCCGCCGCCGATGAACATCAGGAGGTAGTTCACCATCAGGGTCGATTCGCGGAAGGCGCCCACATCGAGGCTGTTGAAGCCCGCCGTGCGCGGCATGACCGAGTGGAACGCCGCGTTCAGCGCCTTGTCTCCCAGCGCCATCGGGCCGAGGGTCTGCGCATTGTTCCATTCCATCGCCAGGAACGCGACGAAGCCCAGCACCAGCAGCGCCGCCGAGCCATAGATCGTGACCTTGGAATGGAGCGACCAGCGCCGCCAGTCGAACCGCTTGTCGCGCAGGTCCTGCATCACCGGAAAGCCGATGGCCCCGAGCGTGATCGCCACCATGATCGGGATGAGGATCAGCGGATCGCTCTGGTAGCCCATCACGCTGTCGGCATGGGTCGAAAAGCCGGCGTTGTTGAAGGCGCTTACGGCGTGGAACACCCCGTTCCACAGCGCCATGCCAAGGCCCATGTCATAGGCGGCAGCCATGCGGATGGCGAGAACCAGCGCAACCGCCGCCTCCACCGCCAGCGTCACGCCGATGACGAGCTTCAGCACCGAAAGTGCATCGCCGCGTTCCAGCCGCCCGCGCTCCACTTGCGTGGCGAGGCGTTCGTGCAGCCCGAAACTGCGCCCGGCAATGATACCAAACAGCGTCGCGGCCGTCATGATCCCGAGCCCGCCGATCTGGAACATCAGCAGGATCGCGACCTGTCCGAATGGCGACCAATAGGAGCCGGTATCGACCACCACCAACCCGGTCACTGCCACGGCCGATGTGGCGGTGAACAGCGCAGTGAGGAACGGCGCCCGCACGCCGTCTGCGGTGGCAATCGGCAGGCTGAGCAGTGCGGTCCCGATCGCAATGGCGAGCAGAAACAGGCTCGGCACCAGACGGATCGGATTGTGGAAGAGCTTCACAGCACGACCTTGCCGAAAGTCGCTGCGGCGGGCAACCGAATGATGCCGCCTTCCCCTACCCGTGCCCCATGCCCCGCGCCGTGCGGGCCAGCGCCAGCACGGCATCGCTCGGCATCGGCTGGGCGCGCAGGAAGCCTTGCCAGTAGTCGCAAGCCTCGGCTGTGATCGCGGCGCGCTGGATTTCGGTCTCGATCCCCTCGGCATAGATCGCAAGGCCCAGCGCCTTGCCGAGCTGCACGATTGCGCGGAACACCGCGAGCGCGGTGGGATCGCCCGGCACGCCCTCGACCATCACCTTGTCGAGCTTCAAGGCATCCAGCGGAAGCTCGCGCAAATAGCGGAAATTGCAGAACCCCGCGCCGAAATCATCGAGGGCGGTGCGGAAGCCGAGTCCGCGCAGGGCCTTCAATGCGCTCGCTGCCTGGGCGAGGTTTCTGAGCAGCAGATCCTCGGTGATCTCCAGCATCAGCCGCTGCGGAGCGATCGTGGACTGCCCGATCAGCGCGGCGAAATCGGCGGCGAAGCGCGGGTCGCCCAGTTCTTCGGGCGTGATGTTGAGCGACAGGGTGAGGTTGTGCGGCCAGTGGCTCGCATCCTCCAGCGCGCGGGCCACCACATGGCGCGACAGCGGGGCGACCAGCGCAGCCCGCTCGGCAATCGCGAACAGATCGCGTGCGCCGATTTCGCCAAGCGTCGGGTGGCGCCAGCGGGCCAGCGCTTCGGCCCCCGTCACCGCGCCCGAGGTGCAGGCGAATTGCGGCTGGAACAGCACTTCGATCTCGCGCCGGTCGAGCGCGCGCAGCAGATCGGCCTCCAGCACGCCGGGGCGAACGCCGGGAAAGGCGCCGCGCGCCGATCCGCGCAAAGATGTCCGACCCTGCTCCATCTGTGCCCCCTTTAGCGCGAGATTGTGCGGCTGCCTTCCATCAATTGCAATCTGGCCAAATCTGGCACATCAGGGCGAACCGCTAGCACGGCGCCGTGGATAAGTGGCATGGTGGCGGCGTGGGGCTGGTGGGGGGCATCCGCCCGTGGAGGGGACGAATGGCGAGCAATGGCACACCTTTTCAGCGGCTTGCGCTGCTGGCTTCGGACACGCCGCGGGCCGAGGAAGCGCGCGAGACCCTTGCCGCGCAAGGCGACTGGGTGCCGCTCGAAGAGGCCGATGCCGTGGTGGTGCTCGGCGGTGACGGCTTCATGTTGCAGACCCTGCACGCAATGATCGATGCGCGGCGCGTGATCCCGGCCTATGGCATGAACCTTGGCACGGTCGGCTTTCTGATGAACCGTTACGACAAGCGCGCGGCGATTGCGGCACGGGTCGCCAAAGCGCGGCGCTGGACAATTGCGCCGCTGCGGGTCGAGGCCGTGACGCAGGACGGCGAGACCCACGAGATGTGCGCGATCAACGAAATCTCGCTGCTGCGCGAAACCCGCCAGACCGCCAAGATCGAAGTGACCGTGGGTGACCGCGTGCGCATCAACGAACTGGTATGCGACGGGGTGCTGGTGGCAACCCCGGCGGGCTCGACCGCCTATAACCTGTCGGCCCATGGCCCGATCCTGCCCTTGGACAGCAAGCTGCTGGCGCTGACCCCGATCAGCCCGTTCCGCCCGCGGCGCTGGCGCGGGGCGATCCTGCCCGACCGGATGAAGATCATCCTGAAGGTGCTCGATCCGGCCAAGCGTCCGGTGGCGGCCGTGGCCGATCAGAAGGAACTGCGCGACATTGCCGAAGTCCGGCTCGAAATCGCGCAGGACCGCGAGTTGACGCTCTTGTTCGACAAGGGCCAGAGCCTCGAAGAGCGGATCGTGGCGGAGCAGTTTGTCACGGGTTGATTTTCCGCACGCCCTCCGGCGTGCGGTCCTCGCTATACGCGCAGCAAGCTGCGCCCGCTGCGGGCGCGCGTTCGCGCTTGCGGTCGCGGTGCGACCGATGCTCCAGCGGACACGCAGGTTTGGTCTAAAACACCCTTGCAATCGCCCAGCGCCCCCCATATAGGCGCGCCTCTGCCAGCGGTTTTGGCCGCTGGTTGCTCCCCGATAGCTCAGCGGTAGAGCATTCGACTGTTAATCGAATGGCCGTAGGTTCGAATCCTACTCGGGGAGCCATTTTCTTAAGAAAATAAACGGGAAATCAGAGCCCTAGCCCGTGGCAGCCTCAGCCTTCCCCACATTCTTACCCACATCAGCTTCAAAATGCAGTGCTTCGGCACTGATTGCGTAGCGCTATCTCCGTGCTGGCCCGCACGGCTTCTTTTGGGAAGTGGTCGATCGACGACGAACGACTGCTATTGGGTGGATAGCGCTTATTCGGCTTTAACCGACGAGGCCTTCGTGACAATCTCACGGACCTTGTCGAAATAGCACTTTGACTGCTTAGACGTGGCGTTGACCGGTTGATAAACCTGTTCAGGCGGAGGCCTGCCAAGATCATCCCAATATTTAACTTTGACGCCGCACGATTTCCCTATCTTTTCAGCTTCTTCCTGAGTGGGCGGCCGTATAGCGAACCCCTTAGTTGGTTCCGGAGTTACCTCCTCGGTCGCCGTAGTCGCAGTATCAGCCGAGGTATCCACTGGCTGGCACGCGCAGACCATAAGCAAGAGCATCAAAGATCTCATCTCATATGGGGTAACGCTAATTGTGATGGCGGCAAAGGGGTCGATTGCTGAATGGCGGCTTTTGGCGAGAAAACCGCTAAAGCTGCCGGTCCGGTATCAGGTGTGCGCAGAATCACCGCGAATGGCGGAAACTGGGTGGGAAGCTGCCCTTTCGAGACCGCCGAGGCATCCGCGCCTTTTTTGGCTGCGAGGCCAGCCGGGAGCGGCGCTGATGCAAAGTGCTAGTGCAGTGGCTTGCCTCACTATGCGACATCCGGCTCGACGAGGCCAAAATGGCCCGCAGGCTTAGGGGGAGGCAGTCAGGTGTCGCAAGGCAACGTCATCGGAGCCAAGCTGCTTGCAGCATTGCAACGCGACCTCGTGAGCGAGATCGGCATCGAACTGCACTCGAACAAGGCCAAAATGATTTCGGGAATGTGGTCCGAAATTCTGGGCTATGTCGCAGTTGAGACCCGCAATCCGCGCGCCGATTACAGTCGCGAAACAGAGGCGGAGCGTCTTTTCAGGGAACCCGCTACCGTAGAAGAGACATTCAATGTCTCGCTCCAGCAGATCGGTCAGCAGGAGATCGAGGCGACGCCTGAGAGGATGGACAGGTTGCTCGCGGCGAAATTCAACGGCGGAAAGACGGTGCGGATCGAACGCATCGCCGGGGGATTTTCAAAGGACAGCTTCTTTTTCGACTATGAAGATGCAGGCGGCGTCCTGCGGAAAACCGTGATCCGCCGGGACATGCCGTTCGGCCCCAACGGCTACACCGTAATCGACGAATATGCACTGCTCCAAAGAATGTATGCCGAGAATGTCGGCGTCGCGAGGCCCATCGCCTGCATCGAGGATACCGAGTTTCTGGGCCAGCCGTTTCTGATCTCGGAACTCGTGCCCGGCATCACTCAGTATGATGTCGCTGAGCCCGACAAACAGAAGCGCGATGCGATCTGGAAGCAACTGGGCGAACTGGTGGCACGGTTGCATTCTGTGCCGCCCGAAAGATCGGGACTTGTGCCCGCTGCCGACCCTCAGGAACAGCTGCGCGAGTATGTCTTGTGGTGGAAGGATCGCTGGGAACGGCACATGGTGGAGCCGTCCTTCGTTCTCGAGAGCGCTTTTGAGTGGCTGCTCGCCAATATCCCCGCCCACATCGATCGTATCGCTATCGTTCACGCGGATATCAGTTTCACCAACATCCTGGTCGATGAAGGCCGGATCACCGCCCTGCTCGACTGGGAGTTTTGCCATCTGGGCGATCCGGTCGAAGATCTGGCCTATTTTCGCCAGTTCGTGACCGATGAGGGTGATTGGGAGAATTTCCTGCAAAGCTACGAGCAATCGGGCGGTGTCAGATACAAGCCCGAGAATGCCCACTTCTACGAGGTGTGGCGCGCCGCGCGCAACACGGTGTGTTGCTCAAGCTCTTGGTGGGGCTTCGTGAACGACAAGTATAGCGCCCCCAAAATGGCTTACATGGGTGTGGTTCTCTACCGGCGGTTCCTGAAGGACCTCGCGCTGCAACTGGACCTGCTGCCTTCACGATAAGGCGAAGGCGAACGATCGGATTCCATCATGCCCAATGATTTGACCGCTGATGATTTTTTGCACGCGCCGGACCCTGCGGATCGCTGGTGGTCCGAGACATACTGGTTCTCGTTTGATGATCCGGCAAACAACCTGTCTTGCCATTTCTATCCCATGGTCCGGGCCAATCTCGATATTGCGTCGCTGGCCGTCATGGTGTGGGGGCCGGGGCAGGAATCGCCTTGGACCGCCACCTATTTTCGCACCCAATGGCATCTCAAAGCGCCGCAGTTCGAGCACAATATGCTCGGCCTCGATCATCTCAGCTACGAGATCGTCAAGCCGATGCAGCAATACCGTGTCCGTTATGATGATCCCGGGCTGTTCACGGCTGATCTGATGTTCACCGCCTGCGCAGAGCCGTTTGCGGCTGGCGGGCATGCGGCCAATTACGGTCACATCGACCAGCCGATGAAGGTGCAGGGCCAGATTGAATTGCACGGCAAGCGGATCGATCTCGATTGTCATGGGATGCGCGACCGGTCGTGGGGCCCCCGTTCCGATATGCAGGATGGATCGCGGGCACTCTACTTCTACGGCATCAGCGACGGCGAAAGCTTCCTGATCATGAAGCTGCTGGATCGCGATCCTCCCCTCACCATCGGCTATCTGGACCGCGAGGGGAAACGCGGAGTGATCAAGGAAGCGATTGTCCGCCGCAAAGATGACCCCTTGTCGCGGATCGCGCAGATATCAGTCACCGCCCATGATGAGCATGGCCGCGTTCTGGAAGTAACGGGCGCTGCAAAGAGCCATTTCGCGATGCAGGCCAATCCGCACCAGTTTGCATGGATCAGCATGGTCAACTGGAACGACGGGGCAATGCTCGGCCAGTTTCAGGAAGTGCTGGGACGCGGTGGTCTGAACACACTTGCCGGTGAGGCCTTCACAAAGCTGCGAGCGGAGCAGGCTGGCAGGAGGAAAAGCGCATGACATATCGTGTTGAATTCGTCGAACGGACCGGTCTGGAGTTGCAGGAAACCAGCCGCGGCCATGCGCGCTACCGTATGCCACTTGCTGGAAACGAGAACCATGTCGGCGTGATGTATATGGGGGCCTTTACCGTTCTGGCAGAGGCAACCGCCGCAATTCCCGGCATTTCGATCCTTGATACGGAACGCTTCTATCCGATCCTGAAAGACATCGCGGTTGCCTTTCACAAACCCGCCGCAAGCGATGTCTTTGCCGAGTTCCGACTGGACGAGGCGACCCTCGAAGCTCTTATGGCCGATCTGGAGCGTAAGGGCAGCGCAACCTATGTCGCTGAATTCCCGATGCATGATGCAGGCGGCGTGCACGTCGCGACCGGTAAGGTCACGGTAAAGCTCTTGTCGCACAGCTGGGAAAAGGCCTGATCAGCCACCTCGCCTGCCCATGTCGCGCGGTGACGCGGCCGTGAGCGCCTAATGGCGCGCCCCAGAATGACGGCTTCGGGGTCGTTTGCTGAATGGCCGCTTTTGGTATTTAGGGCCGCATTTCCAGACATTCGCATTCCCCACTTGCCTTCCTGAGATCAAGCCTCACCTTCGCTTCCCAGCCGCCGGATCAACGACAGCAGTTCCTTTGTCTCTGCCGAGCGCGCGCCATGCCGCCAAGCGTTACGGTTGCCCCTCGGCGCGCCGCTACCTTTGCCGCCGTGCATCCGGCACCGCTGCTTTCCTTTTACCGCTGGCGATTGGCACGGCTGGCCCGATCGCGTCCGGGCTAGGCAGCGCGGCGCTTTCGCCAGCCGCTCCGGTTGCATGGGGTTGTTCGTCTGATTGTCCATTTTCTTTACCCCCTGTGTGCTGGTGGAAATGATCGGCAACGACGGCTTGCCCTCCCTCGTTCACGTGCACGTGCTTGACGGTCTGCACTCGCCCGCTGGTGAGACTGTCCAGCGCTTCGATTGTGGCACGGCATTGTGCCTGCGCTTTTAGCCCTAGGCGCATGTAGGATTCGGTCGCCCCGATATACTCGCCCATATTGAGGGCAGCCCGCCGCGCCATTTCCGTGAAAATGGAATTGAGCGCGTCCGCTTGAGCAGCGAGCATCGCTTTCTGGTGCGATAGATCACCAGCTTTCGCCGCCTTGCACCAATCAACGTGCGCCTCGAATAATTCGGTTGTCGGCAAGTCGCCAAAGCTGCCACGGGCGAACAATCGGGTTGCGGCCATCCCATTCGCAGCCGGATTAAGCGCTACATCAGTGATCTGCCCCCTTCTGAGTGGCCCAATTTCTATTTTAGAATTGGTCACGAAGGAGGAATGGAATGGCGAGGAAGCACAAGCCGGAAGAAATCATCGGCAAGCTGCGTGAAGCGGAGATCGTGCTGGCACAGGGTGGGA
>CAIZNH010000033.1 GCA_903934325.1 uncultured Alphaproteobacteria bacterium
AGGCGGATCGGGCAATCAGATCATGGGGGGCATGCCCCCCATGATCTGATAATCAAACAGGCGGCATAACGACAACCGGGATTAGCTTAACTTAGCCGCCAAACTGTCCAAGAAGGCGGGACCATCTCAAACCACGCATTAATCATGAACGGAGCGGCCATCCGGGCGGCTCGCGCTGCGGCATGGCGGACAGCAAAAAGGCGGCACCATCGCTGGCGCCGCCTTCTGTGTTTCGTCCGGTTGTCCGGGCGAGAAGCTTACTTGAGTTCGACGGTGCCGCCGGCTTCTTCGAGCTTCTTCTTGATGTCTTCGGCTTCGGCCTTGTTGACACCTTCCTTGATAGCCTTCGGGGCGCCTTCGACGAGGGCCTTGGCTTCGGTCAGGCCCAGGCCGGTGATGGCGCGGACTTCCTTGATGACCTGGATCTTCTTGCCGCCGTCGCCGGTCAGGATGACGTCGAATTCGGTCTGCTCTTCGACAGCTTCGGCAACAGCAGCCGGGCCGGCTGCAACCGCAACCGCAGCAGCGGCGCTGACGCCCCATGCTTCTTCGAGGGCCTTGGCGAGTTCAGCCGCCTCGAGGACGGTCAGCTTCGAAAGTTCTTCAACAAGCTTGGCAATATCGGCCATGATGGTTCACTCCAAATTGTGGCGGGGCAAATACGCCCCAGATAGTTTCGTCTGGCGAAAAACGTCTCTTAGGCTGCCTTGTCCGCGTAAGCGGCGAACACACGGGCGACCTTCGCAGCGGGTGCAGTAACGACCTGGGCGATCTTGGTCGCCGGGGCGTTGACCAGCCCGATGAGCTTGGCGCGCAGTTCGTCGAGGCTCGGCATCGAGGCAAGTGCCCGGACCCCGGCTTCGTCGAGAACGACCGAACCCATCGACCCGCCGACGATTTCGAGCTTGTCGTTCGTCTTGGCGAATTCGACAGCAGCCTTGGCGGCTGCGACCGGGTCAGTCGACCAGGCCAGCCCGACCGGGCCAGTGAGCATGTCACTGAGCCCGACATAGTCGGTGTTTTCGAGGGCGAGATTGGCGAGACGGTTCTTCGCAACCTTGTAGGTGGCGCCAGCATCGCGCATCTTTCCGCGCAGGGCGGTGGACTGGGCCACCGTCATGCCGAGGTTGCGGGTGACGACCACCACGCTGACCTCGCTGAAGACCGCATTGAGCTGGGCAACCGTGTCGGCTTTCTGCGAACGATCCATGCCATACTCCTTCACATATGATCGCGCGGGAAATGGCTCCCCCGGGCGACCGGCTACATTTGTCCATGCCGGGGCCGAGGCTCCGAACACGGGCGAGTCCGTCGAAAGGGAAGGAGGGTGTGCCTGTCAGCACGGCCGCGGCTGCCATGCATGATGGCGGCCGGGTTAAATCTCGTTTCCCCGTCTAGGCTGGAGATTAAGACCGGCATATTCCGGTCACCAACTGTCTCGGACGGATGGCCGACAAAGCACGAGGCCCGCCGGTCGGGGCGGGCCTCTAGGCGATCAGGCACAAGAGTCAAGCAATTTGGGGGTCAGGCTTGCTCGGTCCGGTAGGCCAGCAGATCGCCCGGCTGGCACTCCAGCTCGCGGCAGATCGCCGCGAGGGTGGAGAAGCGGATCGCCTTGGCCTTGCCTGTCTTGAGGATCGACAGGTTGGCAAGCGTCAGCCCCACCCGGTCGGCCAGTTCGGTCAGCGTCATGCGGCGGGCGTAGAGCAGGTCGTCGAGCTTGACCATGATGCGGGCTCCTTCGAGGTCGTCGTTGATGGGGGGCATCACACGGTTCCTTCCAGATCTTCGCGCATCTCGGCGCCATGGCGGAACACCCGGGCGAGGATGAACAGGATGATGACGAGCAGGATGCCGCTGAGGTCAAACCCGCTGTCGATGGCGATGTTGGCATCTTCGCCGACGCGTTCTGCAAACCGGGCCAGCTCGATCGCGAAAGGCGCGGCAGCAAGCGCCAGACCATGCACGCCGAGGATCAGCCACGCCATCAGGCTCAACCTTTCGGCATTGGCCGGAACGAAAGGATCGCCCTCGCCGACGGTGTTGATGATCGCACGCAGCCGCCCGAAGAAGATAAACAGCGCCGTGACGATCCCGAAGCCGATCAGCATCACACTGAAGATCGGGAACAGCGGCAGCACGACATCGGCATAAGCTTTGTCGGTCAGCAATTCGGCCTGGATGCTGTCGTGTCCGACGGCAAGGCCCACGGCGGCGATCAGCAGCGCAATCGCGCCGAGCGCCATGGCACCCTGCATGAAGATCGCGATGGCCTTGCCTGCGAGCAGAAGCAGGTCGGTGGTTCTGTCGGGTCTGGACATGTCGAGGTTCCCTTTGGTGTCAGGCGAGCGAGGGCAGGCCGAGTGCGGTCGGCGTGGCGGCTTGGGCCGGCGGCACGGTCACGATCGCGCCGATCGATTAGAAGGTCAGCACCAGCGCGGCGCAGGCGGCAAGAGCGGTGTTGGTAAGGCGGGTCATATCGTTTTCCTTTCGGAGGCACATCGTGATTCGATAAAATCTCTCTAATCCGATTCGCGGCTTATCGTCAATCAATAATATTGAAAAACGATATTACCCGCGTTGTTTTGCGGTAAGTGGCCCTGCCTCTCCGGTGCGGCTGCTTGCGCGACGTTGACAGCCTGTGGTGGGGAACCTATCTGCGCCGCTCTCGCTCGCTTCGAGCAAGGCTGATTCTGCGCGGGAACCGGCCTAGGAATGGAAGCGGCGACAAGCCAATTTCGCGACGCATGATGTGATGCTGCTGCCAGCACCGCCCCGAGGGCGCTGTGGGCACGCGGCATTTGTGCGTTCGATCCGGCTGATTTTTCTCGCGTGACGCATGCGATATTTTTCCGTCCGCGCGAGCTAACCCGCGCGGCCCAATTGAAGAGGCCCGATCTTCCATGGCAACCAAGGCGAAGCCGCCCGTCACCCGCAGCCGCAAGGCGCAAGGGACCGCGAAGAAGCGCATCCGCAAGATCTTCGGTGACATTCACGAAGTCGTGCAGATGCCGAACCTGATCGAGGTTCAGCGCGAAAGCTACGAGCAGTTCCTGCGTTCGGACAAGGCCACGGGCTATGTCTCGGGCCTCGAAAAGACCCTGCGCTCGGTCTTCCCGATCCGCGATTTCGCCGGCACCGCCGAGCTTGATTTCGTCCATTACGAACTCGAAGAGCCCAAGTACGACACCACCGAGTGCCGTCAGCGCGGCATCACCTATGCCGCTCCGATGAAGGTGACGCTGCGCCTCATCGTGTTCGAGGTCGACACCGAGACCGAAACCCGCTCCGTGCTCGATATCAAGGAGCAGGACGTGTACATGGGCGACATGCCGCTCATGACCGAGAACGGCACCTTCATCATCAACGGCACCGAGCGCGTGATCGTCTCGCAGATGCACCGTTCGCCGGGCGTGCTGTTCGATCATGACCGCGGCAAGACCCATTCGTCGGGCAAGCTGCTGTTCGCTGCGCGCGTCATTCCCTATCGCGGTTCGTGGCTCGATTTCGAATTCGACGCGAAGGACATCGTCAACGTCCGTATCGACCGCAAGCGCAAGCTGCCGGTCACCGCGCTGCTCTATTCGCTCGGCCTCGATGCCGAGGACATCCTCCACCACTTCTACAACACCGTGGTGTGGGAACGCGCCAAGGACGGCTGGAAGATCCCGTTCGTGGCCGAGCAATGGCGCGGCGCCAAGCCGACCTTCGCTCTGGTCGATGCTGCCACCGGCGAGGAAGTCTTCCCGGCCGGCACCAAGATTTCCCCGCGCGCTGCCAACAAGGCGGCCAAGGACGGCCTGGCTGAACTGCTGCTGCCGACCGAGGAAGTCGTCAGCCGCTATGCCGCCGCCGACATGATCGACGAGAGCACGGGCCGCATCTACATCGAAGCCGGTGACGAGTTGACGGTTGAGCACATCGAAACGCTCGACAAGGCCGGGATCGACCGCCTGCCGCTGCTCGACATCGACGAGATCAACACCGGTCCGTGGATCCGCAACACCCTCAAGGCCGACAAGGCCGAGAACCGCGACGAGGGTCTGGAAGCGATCTACAAGGTCATGCGTCCGGGCGAACCGCCGACGAAGGAAACCGCCGAGGCGCTGTTCGAAGGCCTGTTCTTCGATGCCGAACGCTATGACCTCTCGGCCGTGGGCCGCGTGAAGCTCAACATGCGTCTGGGCCTCGAGTGCGAAGACACCATCACCACGCTGCGCAAGGAAGACATCCTCGCGGTAGTGAAGGAGCTCGTCAGCCTCAAGGACGGCAAGGGCGAAGTCGACGACATCGACAACCTCGGCAACCGCCGCGTGCGTTCGGTGGGCGAGCTGCTGGAAAACCAGTACCGCGTCGGCCTGCTGCGCATGGAGCGCGCCGTGAAGGAGCGCATGAGCTCGGTCGACGTCAGCACGGTGATGCCGAACGACCTCATCAACGCCAAGCCTGCTGTGGCCGCGGTGCGCGAGTTCTTCGGCTCCTCGCAGCTCTCGCAGTTTATGGACCAGACCAATCCGCTCTCGGAAGTCACCCACAAGCGCCGCGTCTCGGCGCTCGGGCCGGGCGGTCTCACCCGAGAGCGCGCCGGCTTCGAAGTCCGCGACGTTCACCCGACGCACTATGGCCGCATCTGCCCGATCGAAACGCCGGAAGGCCCGAACATCGGTCTGATCAACAGCCTCGCGTCGTTCAGCCGCGTCAACAAGTACGGCTTCATCGAAACCCCGTACCGCAAGGTCATCGACGGCAAGGTCACCGGCGACGTGATCTACCTGTCGGCGATGGAAGAGCAGAAGCACACCGTCGCGCAGGCTTCGGCCGAGCTGACGGAAGACGGCTCCTTCGTGGAAGAACTGGTGTCGGCGCGTCACAACGGCGACAACCTGATGGCGCCGCGTGAACAGATCACGCTAATGGACGTCAGCCCCAAGCAGCTCGTCTCGGTTGCGGCCTCGCTCATTCCGTTCCTGGAAAACGACGACGCCAACCGCGCGCTGATGGGCTCGAACATGCAGCGTCAGGCCGTGCCGCTCGTGAAGGCGGAAGCGCCGTGGGTAGGCACCGGCATGGAAGAAACCGTGGCGCGCGATTCGGGCGCTGCGATCGCGGCCAAGCGCGGCGGGATCGTCGATCAGGTCGACGCGACCCGTATCGTGATCCGTGCGATCGGCGATGTCGAACCCGGCCAGTCGGGCGTCGACATCTACACGCTGCAGAAGTTCCAGCGTTCGAACCAGAACACCTGCATCAACCAGCGTCCGCTGGTGAAGGTGGGCGACGTGATCGAACAGGGCGACATCATCGCTGACGGCCCCTCGACCGATCTGGGCGAGCTGGCGCTGGGCAAGAACAGCCTCGTCGCGTTCATGCCGTGGAACGGCTACAACTACGAAGACTCGATCCTGATCAGCGAACGCATCGTGAAGGACGACGTCTTCACCTCGATCCACATCGAGGAGTTCGAAGTCATGGCCCGCGACACCAAGCTCGGGCCGGAAGACATCACCCGCGACATCCCGAACGTCGGCGAGGAGGCCCTGCGCAACCTCGACGAGGCGGGCATCGTCTATATCGGTGCCGAAGTGCACCCGGGCGACATTCTGGTCGGCAAGATCACCCCCAAGGGTGAATCGCCGATGACGCCTGAAGAAAAGCTGCTGCGCGCCATCTTCGGCGAAAAGGCGAGCGACGTGCGTGACACTTCGCTGCGTCTGCCCCCGGGCGTGGCCGGCACCATCGTCGAGGTCCGGGTGTTCAACCGCCACGGGATCGAGATCGATGACCGTACCCGTGCGATCCAGAACGAGGAAATCGAACGCCTCCGCAAGGACGCGGCGGACGAGCGCAACATCCTCAACCGTGCGACCTACAACCGCCTCAAGGACATGCTGATCGGCCAGACCGCTTCGGCTGCGCCCAAGGGGCTGAAGAAGGGCATCGAGATCACCGAGGAAATCCTCGATGAGGTCGATCGCCACGAATGGTTCAAGTTCGCGGTGGCTGACGATGGCCGTCAGGCGCAGATCGAAGCGGTGAAGTCGCAGTACGACGAAGCCGTCGGTCTGATCGATGCCAAGTTCCATGACCGCAAGGAAAAGCTCGAGCGCGGTGACGAACTCGCCCCGGGCGTGCTCAAGATGGTCAAGGTCTTCGTCGCGGTGAAGCGCAAGCTGCAGCCGGGCGACAAGATGGCCGGCCGTCACGGGAACAAGGGTGTCATCAGCCGCATTCTGCCGGCCGAAGACATGCCGTTCCTTGAAGACGGGACCCCGGTTGACCTCGTGCTCAACCCGCTGGGCGTGCCTTCGCGCATGAACGTCGGTCAGATCTTCGAAACGCACCTCGGCTTTGCCGCCCGTGCGCTTGGTCACGAGATCAAGCACAAGCTGGAGGAATGGCGCGCTGCCAATCCGAATGCTGCCGAAGATTTCGCCGGTATCCAGCCGCCCGCCGCGGTGATCGAGCGTCTGAAGGACGTTTATGGCGAGCAGTACCACGAAGACATCGACAGCCGCTCGACGGTCGAGATCGTGGAACTGGCCGGCAACCTTTCGGCTGGCGTGCCGATGGGGACCCCGGTGTTCGACGGCGCGCGTGAAGCCGATGTGTCGGACATGCTGATCAAGGCGGGGATCGACTCTTCGGGTCAGTCCACGCTCTATGACGGCCGCACCGGCGAGGCGTTCGACCGCAAGGTGACCGTGGGCATCATCTACATGCTGAAGCTCCACCACTTGGTCGACGACAAGATCCACGCGCGTTCGATCGGCCCCTACTCGCTCGTCACCCAGCAGCCGCTGGGCGGCAAGGCGCAGTTCGGCGGCCAGCGCTTCGGGGAAATGGAAGTCTGGGCGCTCCAGGCCTACGGCGCCGCCTATACCTTGCAGGAAATGCTGACGGTGAAGTCCGACGACGTGGTCGGCCGCACCAAGGTCTACGAAGCGATCGTCAAGGGCGACGACACCTTCGAAGCCGGCATTCCGGAGAGCTTCAACGTGCTCGTCAAGGAAATGCGCAGCCTCGGCCTCAACGTCGAATTGAAGTCGCTGAGCGATGAAGATGACGACGGGGAGATGCTGGAGGCAGCCGAATGATGCGCAAGGCGCTGATGGCCGCCGGGTTCACGGGGATGGCGCTGGTCGCCACCCCGTCGAGCGCTGCGGATAAGGGCGTCGAGACGGTTTATCGCAGTGCCCTGGAATGCCGGGTTGCTGCGGACAGCGTGTTGATGACCCTGACCCGTCAGGAAGCGACGAATGAAGAACAAGCCAAGGCGATCGAGACCGTCAAAGGGACCGAGAGCTTTTATCGCAGGCTGACCCTGATGTTGGGCCGCCAGCTGGGCAAGCGTGATCCCATGATCGGCATGGACTACGCGCAACTCCAGCTTGCAGTGGCCCAGTCCATCCTGACCAAGCCCAATGCGATGGCTGACATGGTGAGCAGGACCAAGACCTGCGGCGATGCAATTTCCGAGGCGGAGAAAGCCTAATGAACGACCTGACCAAATTCACCAACCAGCTGGCGAAGCCCGAAACCTTCGACCAGATCCAGATCGGCATCGCCAGCCCCGAGCGCATCCGCTCGTGGTCCTACGGCGAGATCAAGAAGCCTGAGACGATCAACTACCGCACGTTCAAGCCCGAGCGTGACGGCCTGTTCTGCGCGCGTATCTTCGGCCCGGTGAAGGACTACGAGTGCCTGTGCGGCAAGTACAAGCGCATGAAGTACAAGGGCGTCGTCTGCGAAAAGTGCGGCGTCGAAGTCACCGTGACCAAGGTCCGCCGCGAGCGCATGGGCCACATCGAACTGGCCGCGCCGGTCGCGCACATCTGGTTCCTGAAGTCGCTGCCCTCGCGCATCGGCCTGCTGCTCGACATGCAGCTGAAGCAGCTCGAGCGCATCCTCTACTTCGAAAGCTACGTGGTGATCGAGCCGGGCCTGACCCCGCTCGAGAAGTACCAGCTGCTGACCGAAGACGAGCTGCTCGAAGCACAGGACGAATATGGCGAAGACGCCTTCACCGCCAATATCGGCGCTGAAGCCGTGCAGGTGATGCTCGCCGAACTCGATCTCGAAGCCGAGCGCGATGCGCTGATGGACGAGCTGGCGACCACCAAGTCGGCATTGAAGCCCAAGAAGATCATCAAGCGCCTCAAGGTCGTCGAGAGCTTCATCGAATCCGGCAACCGTCCGGAGTGGATGATCCTCGAAGTGATCCCGGTCATTCCGCCCGAACTGCGCCCGCTGGTGCCGCTCGATGGTGGCCGTTTCGCGACCTCGGATCTCAACGATCTTTACCGCCGCGTCATCAACCGCAACAACCGCCTGAAGCGCCTCATTGAACTGCGCGCGCCGGACATCATCGTGCGCAACGAAAAGCGCATGCTGCAGGAAGCGGTTGACGCCCTGTTCGACAACGGCCGCCGTGGCCGCGTCATCACCGGTGCCAACAAGCGCCCGTTGAAGTCGCTGTCCGACATGCTCAAGGGCAAGCAGGGCCGCTTCCGCCAGAACCTGCTCGGCAAGCGCGTCGACTATTCGGGCCGTTCCGTGATCGTGACCGGTCCGGAACTGAAGCTGCACCAGTGCGGCCTGCCCAAGAAGATGGCGCTCGAACTGTTCAAGCCGTTCATCTACGCCCGCCTCGACGCCAAGGGTCTCTCGATGACCTTGAAGCAGGCCAAGAAGTGGGTCGAGAAGGAGCGCAAGGAAGTCTGGGACATCCTTGACGAGGTGATCCGCGAGCACCCGGTTCTGCTGAACCGCGCGCCGACGCTGCACCGTCTCGGCATCCAGGCGTTCGAGCCTGTGCTGATCGAAGGCAAGGCGATCCAGCTTCACCCGCTGGTCTGCTCGGCCTTCAACGCCGACTTCGACGGTGACCAGATGGCGGTTCACGTGCCGCTGTCGCTCGAAGCGCAGCTCGAAGCGCGCGTGCTGATGATGTCGACCAACAACATCCTCTCGCCCGCCAACGGCAAGCCGATCATCGTGCCCTCGCAGGACATGGTTCTGGGGATCTACTACCTCTCGATGGAGCGGCAGGAGAAGCACCCCGAGTTCATCGAAGAAGCCGACGGCACCAAGATCGAGAAGCTGCCGCGCTTTGCCGACATGGCCGAAGTGCACCAGGCGATCGAAACCAAGGCGGTCACGCTCCACACCCGCATCATCGCCCGCGTCCCGCAGGCCGATGAAGAGGGCAAGGTGGTGATGAAGCGCTTTGTCACGACCCCGGGCCGCATGCTGATCGGCGAATGTCTGCCGGAGAACCACAAGGTTCCCTTCGACATCATCAACCGCCTGCTCACCAAGCGCGAAATCGGTGACGTGATCGATCAGGTCTATCGCCACACCGGCCAGAAGGACACCGTGCTGTTCGCCGACGCCATCATGGCGCTGGGCTTCCGTCACGCGTTCAAGGCCGGCATCAGCTTCGGCAAGGATGACATGATCATCCCCGACGCCAAGGTGAAGCTGGTTGACGAGACCAAGGAACTGGTTGCCGGTTACGAGCAGCAGTACCAGGACGGCCTCATCACCCAGCAGGAAAAGTACAACAAGGTGATCGACGCCTGGTCGAAGTGCGGTGACATGGTCGCTGACGCGATGATGGCCGAGATCAAGGCGCAGCCGATCGATGCCGAGACGGGCAAGGAAGCCCAGATCAACTCGATCTACATGATGAGCCACTCGGGTGCCCGTGGTAGCCCGGCGCAGATGAAGCAGCTCGCCGGGATGCGCGGCCTGATGGCCAAGCCTTCGGGCGAAATCATCGAGACCCCGATCATCTCGAACTTCAAGGAAGGTCTGACCGTTCTTGAATACTTCAACTCGACCCACGGCGCCCGCAAGGGCCTCGCGGACACCGCGCTGAAGACCGCGAACTCGGGTTACCTGACCCGCCGTCTGGTCGACGTGTCGCAGGACTGCGTCATCGTCGAGGAAGATTGCGGCACCCAGAACGCGCTCGAAATGCGCGCGATCGTGCAGGGTGGTTCGGTGATTGCCTCGCTCGGCGAGCGCATTCTCGGCCGCACCGTGGCCGAGGACATCATCAACGCCGCCACCGGCGAAGTGATCGTCCCCTCGGGCACGCTGCTCGACGAGGCGATGGTGAAGGAAATCGAGGCGGCTGAAGTGCAGTCGGCCAAGATCCGTTCGCCGCTGATCTGCGAAGCCGAACAGGGCGTTTGTGCGACCTGCTACGGCCGCGATCTCGCCCGCGGGACTCCGGTCAACATCGGTGAAGCTGTCGGCGTCATCGCCGCACAGTCGATCGGTGAGCCCGGCACCCAGCTGACGATGCGGACCTTCCACATCGGCGGTGCGGCGCAGCTCAACGAAACCTCGCACCTCGAAGCGATTTCGGAAGGCCGCATCGAATATCGCGAGATGCAGACCATCTCCGACAAGATGGGCCGCATCCTCAGCCTGTCGCGCAGCGGCGAGCTGGCGGTGATCGATGCCGAAGGGCGCGAGCGCGAAATGCACAAGGTGCCCTATGGTACGGTGATCAAGTTCAAGGACGGCGATCACGTGAAGATCGGCGATCGTCTGGCCGAGTGGGATCCGTTCACTCTGCCGATCATCACCGAACAGTCGGGTGTGGTGAAGTATCAGGATCTGATCGAGGGCATCACGCTCGAAGAGCAGATGGATGATGCCACCGGTATCGCCCAGCGTGTGGTGACCGAGAACCGCGCCACCGGCCGCAAGAAGAAGGAAGATCTGCGTCCGCGCCTCACCCTGCTGGGTGAAGCGGGCGGGGAAACCGAAGCGGCGCGCTACATGCTCGCTGCCGGCACCACCCTGTCGGTGACGGATGGGCAGACGGTTGAAGCGGGCGACATTCTTGCCCGTGCGAGCCGTGAAGCCGCCAAGACCCGCGACATCACCGGCGGTCTGCCGCGTGTGGCCGAACTGTTCGAGGCGCGTCTGCCGAAGGACAATGCGATCATCGCCAAGATCTCCGGCCGGATCGAATTCGTTCGCGAATACAAGGCCAAGCGCAAGATCGCGATCATCCCCGAGGAGGGTGAAGCCGTCGAGTACCTGATCCCCAAGACCAAGGTGATCGACGTGCAGGAAGGCGACTACGTGAAGAAGGGTGACACCCTGATTTCCGGTTCGCCCAACCCACACGACATCCTCGAGGTGATGGGCGTCGAAGCGCTGGCCGAATATCTCGTCAACGAGATCCAGGAAGTCTACCGCTTGCAGGGCGTGAAGATCAACGACAAGCACATCGAGGTGATCGTTCGCCAGATGCTGCAGAAGGTCGAGATCACCGACGGCGGGGACACCACCCTGCTGCCGGGCGAGCAGGTCGATCTGGCCGAGATGCTGGAGATCAACGGCAAGCTGGCCAAGGGCAAGCAGCCCGCGGAAGGCAAGCCGGTGCTGCTCGGCATCACCAAGGCGTCGCTGCAGACCCGCAGCTTCATCTCGGCGGCTTCGTTCCAGGAAACCACCCGCGTGCTGACGCAGGCGGCGGTTGAAGGGAAGAAGGACACCCTGATCGGTCTGAAGGAAAACGTGATCGTCGGCCGTCTCATCCCTGCCGGTACCGGTGCGGGCATGAACCGTCTGCGCGTCACCGCCAACAGCCGCGATGCGGCGCTGAAGGCGGCCTGGAAGAAGCAGCAGGAAACCCTCTCGGCGACCGGCCAGCGCGAAGTCGAACCGGCCGCAGATGCGATCGGCTCGGAAGAAGCGATGAAGGCCGCGATGGCTGCCATGGCCGCTTCGGCACCTGCCGCTGACGTCGAGATCGAGGACGAAGGCGAGGAATAAGCCCCGCGCCTTCGCACTCGTGCGAAACATCGAAAGCCCCGCCGGAGTTCGCGCTCCGGCGGGGTTTTTCTTTGGGTAGGCCGTAAGGAACGCTATTGCAAATCACTCGCAATAATGCCAGAGAGAGATCGTCATTCCGGCTCTCCCGATTTGCGAGGTTCCATGTCCCAGCGTCCCCAGCTCACCTCCGCCACCGCCGCCGCCGCGCAGGTCATTGCCGCGCTTGCCGCGCCGCCGCGGATCGACACGCTCGGGCCGGTGGCGGCGCGCTTTGTCCACGCCCTGCGGCTGATCGCGCTGCACGAGAAGGTCGAGCGCGATCCGGTGCCGGAGCTTTCGGTGCGCCTCGGCGGGGTGGAGCTTGCTGCCAAGGCGCTGATCCTCTCCCATGCGATTGCCGCAAGCTGGCCCGAAAACATCCATGTCTCGCGCTTCTGCTGCCGACTGCTCAGCCATGACGAGGCCACGATCGGGGCCTTTGTCGATGCGGCGGCGCGGTGCGACCGCAGCGGCTTTGAAGCGGCCCTCGCGGGGCTTGTCCGGCCCGAGCGGATGCACCGGCTGTGGGAGGGCGCGCTGGCACTGGTCGCTGCCGAACTGCGCGCGGTGTGAGGTGCTTGCGGGCGGGCGCGGAGGCCTCTACCGCTCGCCACCATGACCACGATCACCCGCTTCGCCCCTTCGCCGACCGGCCGGCTGCATGTCGGCAATATCCGCACCGCGCTCCACAACTGGATGCTGGCGCGGCAAAGCGGTGGCCGCTTCATCCTGCGCATCGACGACACTGACGCCGAGCGCAGCCGGGAGGAATATGTCGACGCGATCCGCGCCGATCTCACCTGGCTGGGGCTTGGCTGGGACGCCGAGGAGCGCCAGTCGCACCGCCTTGCGCGTTACGAGGCGGCCTTTGATGCGCTGAAGGCAGCGGGGCGGATCTATCCCTGCTATGAAACCGCGCAGGAACTGGAAGTGAAGCGCAAGATCGCCTTGGGGCGCGGTCTGCCGCCGATCTATGATCGCGCCGCGCTCAAGCTGAGCGATGCGGACCACGCCGCCAAGCAGGCCGAGGGCATTGCGCCGCATTGGCGCTTCCTGCTTGATCATGCCGAGCCGATCACCTGGGAAGACGGCATTCGCGGAACCCAGAAGTTCGACGCCGCCCAACTGTCCGATCCTGTAATCCGCCGGGCAGACGGCTCGTGGCTTTACATGATGCCGAGCGCGGTCGACGATATCGACATGGGCGTGACGCAGGTGCTGCGCGGCGAGGACCACGTTTCCAACACTGCCGTTCAGATTCAAATCTTTACCGCACTTTTTGCTGCGGGCTTTGCTGCAGCAAAATTGCTCCCCGCCTTCGCGCATGAAGCACTGCTGGTGGGCCGTGAGGGCAAGCTTTCCAAGCGCCTGGGATCGCTCGGCTGCGATGCTTTCCGCGAGCGCGGGATCGAGCCCGAAGCGATTGTCGCGCTGCTGGCGCGGCTCGGCACCTCGCAGCCCGTCGAGCCGATTGCCGACCGCGGGGCGCTGGTCGCAAGCTTCGATCTTGGCACGTTCGGACGCGCTCCGGCGAAGTTCGATGACGAGGATCTCGACCGGCTCAATGCCGCGATTGTCCACCAACTGCCCTTCGAGGCGGTGCAGGCGCGCCTGCCGGAAGGAATGGACGCGGCCGGATGGCATGCGATCCGGCCCAATCTTGCGCATATCGGCGAAGCGGCAGAATGGTGGCGGCTGGTGACGGGGCCGATTACCCAGCCGGACTTCACCGATGAAGACCGCGCTTTTCTCGCCGATGCCGCCGCACAGCTCGTCTGGGGCGACAATCCCTGGGGCGCGCTCACGACGGCGCTCAAGGATGCCACGGGCCGCAAGGGTCGGGCGCTGTTCCTGCCGCTGCGGCAGGCGCTCACCGGCATGGACCACGGCCCCGACATGGGCGAGTTGCTGCCCCTGATCGGCGAGGCAGAAGCCCGCGCACGGCTCGAACAGGCAGCGAACGCCTAGGGCGCGGTTTCGTCGCGGGCAGCCTGCATCGCCACCATGTAATCGACGATCTCGGGGATCGCCGCTTCATCCACCGGTGCCTTGTAGAGCGTGATCATCTTACCCACGATCGATTCCCACTTTGCGCGCGGGACCGTGGGCTGTTGCAGCATGGTCGAGGGCGAATGGCAGGCGGTGCAATTGGCAAGCACCGCATTGCGGCCCGGGCCTTCGGGCAGATCGACCGGATCGGTGGGCAGCGTGATCGACGCGTCAGCGAAAGTCACTTCCGGCGCGCGCTCGCAGCCGCTCAGCAGCAGCAGAGCGGGGATGATGGCGGCGGCTCTCATTGTGCCCTCAGGGTGATGCGTTCGATCACGTTGCGGGCATAGCCCGAAGGGTTCCAGACCAACGCGTCAGGCTGCACCGCGCCCTTCGCATTGGCAGCGCGCACGCCGATCTCCGTCAGATCGCCGGAAACCTGCGGCAGGTTCACCGACCAGCGGCGGAAGGCATAGGGGCCTTCATCGGGGCCAAGCTCGCAGGGGATAGACCAGCCTTGTCCGACCAGATCGACGCGCTCCAGCGCCGCGTCTCCCCCCATCGCGATGCCTTCCAGCACCAGCGGCTTGCCCTTTGCCACCACCGCGCCATCGGCATGGCTGGTGATGAAGGCGCGTGGGCCCATGGCTGTGATGGGAACGGTGGGGAAGTCCTTGGCTTCAGGCGTGATCGGCTGTGCGGGCATGCGGTAGGAATCGGCGACGTAATAGCTGTCGTCCTCGCCGCTCAGCACTTCGATGGTGGCGAGCATCTTCACCCAATAGGTGGAGAACCACCCCGGCACGACAATCCGCAGCGGGAAGCCGTGGAGGATCGAGAGCGGCTCGTCATTCATGGCCCAGGCCACCAGCACATCATCGCGCATGGCGATGTCCATCGGCACTGACTTGATGAATTGCGGCGCGCCGTCCGTCATCGGCACATCGAGCCCGGCAAAGCGCACCCGCTTCGCGCCTTGCGCGGTGCCGCCCGCGAGCGCGAGCACATCCTTGAGGCGCACGCCGGTCCACTTCGCGCAGCCCATCGCCCCGTTGCCCCACTGGGTGCCGGTGACACGGGGTTCGCTGAGGCCGCGGCCATTGCCCGCACACTGGTTGATCGCCACCACCTCGACAGTCTCGCCCGCCGCCGCGATCTGGTCGAGCGTCAGGGAGACCGCCTTCTTGACCGCCCCGCCGATGGCAACACGGTGATCGGCCGCCTTCACTTCGCTCGGCATCTCCCAGTTCCAGCGCACGAAGAAGCGGTCATTGGGCGTGATCACGCCTTCGCGGAACACCTCCATCGGGGTTTCCAGCAAGGGCGGACGGATGCGCTGGACGATCATTGGCCCCTTGCCGGGGAAGGCGGGGTCCATCGGCCTGAGGCTCGGCCCGCCGGGCAGGCCCAGATCAACCAGCTTTTGCGCAAGCAGCGGTGCAGCCAGGGCGGCGCCGCCTGCCCCTGCGATCATCGCGCGGCGGCTCAGCCTGCCCTTTGCGCCTTCGCTCATGTTCAGGCCCTTTCCATCTGCCGCCGCTCGGTCAGCGCGCCGATATCCGCGATGGCGAGGCCATGGGTCTGCACCAGATCGCCGATATCGTCGAGCCGCGCCATTTCGCCATCATCGCGCATGATCGAACAGATCACCGCCGCATCGCCTGCGCCTGCCAGCCGAACGAGATCGATCGAGGCCTCGCAGGCCGAGGGGCGGGCCAGCACGCCATTGTCCTGCGCAATCAGCGGGAAGACATGGCCGGGCGAATGGATGTCGGCTGCGCTCGCGTCCGGCGCAATCGCGACCTGCACCGTATGGGCGCGGTCGGCTGCCGAGATGCCGGTCGACACGCCGCTGGCCGCTTCGATGGAGCGGGCAAAGGGCCTACCGGTCTGCCGCTCGGTGCCCGGATTGACGAGGCTGAGACCCAGCTGGTCGGCGCGCGCTTTGGAGATCGCAAGGCAGATCAGCCCGCGGCCATGGGTTGCCATGAAGTTGATCGCCTCGGGCGTCACGCGGCTTGCAGCGATCATGAAATCAATATCGCCGCCGCGCAGCCGGTCCCCCGAAATCACAACGATCCGGCCAGCGGCAACCGCGGCCAGCGCGGTGTCGAGATCGGCCGCGCTGCTCACGCCAGCCCCCTTCCTGCGGCAAAGCTCTTGGCGCCCAGCACCACCTGCTTGCCGACCAGTTCGAGCTGCCCGCGGGCGCGCTCGTCAAGACATTCGCCATCGGGCGAGAACAACCCGCGATAGGTGCGAATGGTCGCCCCCATCGGGGTCGGCCAGCCGCGCAGGGCATGGGTGATGGCGCGCATGGTCAGCAGCGTGGACATCGAGGCCTGATCGCCGAACGCGGTGGCAATCAGCCCGACCGCGCGGCCATCGAGATAGGGCCGCTCATCGCGCGCGAGGTCTTCGAGATAGTCGAGCGCGTTCTTGACGACGCCCGAGATCGTGCCGTGGTAGCCGGGGGCGGCGATCAGCAGGCCATCGGCCTCGCGCACTGCCGCGATCATTTCCGCGCCCATCGAGGCATCGTGCCCCGGGCCGAGGTAATGCGGCAGACCGGTGAGATATTCGCCGCCGAACACCGTCACCTCGGCGCCGTCGGCCTCGGCAATGCTGGCGGCGAGGCGCAAGGCCTGCTCGGTCGAGCTGCCGGGATTGACCGTGCCGCCGAGGGCTACGATTCGGGTCATGCGGGGATTGTCCTTTCCAAGAGAAAAGCTTGCAGGCGCAGCGCCTGTTCGGGGGTGAAGTGCAGGCCCAGCTTGGTGCGCCGCCACAGGATATCGTCGGCAGTGCGCGCCCATTCGGCCTGCACAAGATAATCGACTTCGGCTGCGGTGAGGCCATGGCCGAATTGCTCGCCCAGCTCGGCAAGGCTCCCAGCATCGCCGAGCATGGCGAAAGCACGGGTGCCATAAAGCCGGATCAGGCGGTGCGCCTCGCGCGGGGGCAGGAAGGGGTAGCGGGCCGCAAGCTGCGCCACCTTCGCCTCCGCCTCCGTCATCCCGAAGTCGCCGCCGGGCAGAGCTGCCTTGCCGCTCCAGTCGCCGCCTTTGAGGCTGGGGATGAAGGGCGCGAGCTGCTCGACCGCCTCGGCGGCAAGGTGCCGGTAGGTGGTGATCTTGCCGCCGAACACGGACAGGAGCGGGGCTTCACCCGGGCCCCCGTCGAGCTCGAAGCGATAGCCGCGCGTCGCCGCCTCGGGCTTGCCCGATCCGTCATCCACCAGCGGGCGCACGCCGGAATAGGTCCACACCACGTCAGCCGGGGTCACGGGCTTGCGGAAATATTCCGAGGCTCCGGCGCACAGATAGGCGATCTCTTCCGCGCTCGCCTTCACTTCATCAAGGCCGGCGGTGTGATCGACATCGGTGGTGCCGATCAGGGTGAAGTCCTGCTCGTAGGGAATGGCAAAGAATATGCGCCCGTCGGGCAGCTGGAAGAAATAGGCGAAGTCGTGATCGAACAGCTTCTTCACGACGATATGCGATCCGCGCACCAGCCGCATTTTCTGTGCCGACGGCTCGCCAGCGCGGCCCAGCAGATCGAGCACGCGCGGGCCAGCCGCATTGACGATCGCGCGCGCGGTGAAGGTCTCGCCGCCGGCTGCGATGCGCCAGTGATCGCCTTCGCGGGCGAGGGAGGTCACTTCGCAGCGGGTGCGCACCTCGGCCCCGCGATCGGCGGCATCGCGGGCATTGAGGACAACGAGGCGGGCGTCATCCACCCAGCCATCGGAATAGGCGAAGGCGCGGGTGAACTCGGGCTTCAGCGGCGCGCCTGCCGGGTGGCTCGCCAGCGTCACGCTTTGGGCAGCGGGCAGATATTTGCGCCCGCCGATATGATCATAGAGGAACAGGCCGAGCCGCAGCAGCCAGCGCGGGCGCAGGCCGGGGCGGTGCGGCAGGATGAAGCGCAGCGGCCAGATGATGTGCGGCGCAATGCCCCACAGCACCTCGCGCTCGCTCAGGGCCTCGCGCACCAGAGCGAACTCGTAGTGCTCCAGATAGCGCAGGCCGCCGTGGATCAGCTTGGTGGAGTTGGACGAAGTGCCCTCCGCCAGATCGCCGCGTTCGAGCAGCAGCACTTTCGCCCCGCGTCCGGCAGCGTCACGCGCGATCCCCGCGCCGTTCACGCCGCCGCCGATCACGGCGACATCGAACATGTCCGCACTCATATCGCCCACCGCGCAAAGGCAAGCGCCACGCCGAGCGAGGCGATGGTCGCCGCGAGCACGGGCATGACCGAGCGCCAGCCCAGTTCCAGCAGCAGATCGGTGCGGGTGCGCATCGCGGTGGCGGTGACGGCGAGCAGCAGCAGCGTCTTGGACAGGGTCAATGCGTGTTCGGCAAATGCGGCGGGCAGGGTGACGAGCGAGTTCAACACCACCAGCCCGAGGAACACGAGGATGAAGCCGGGCAGAAGCGGCACCCGCCCTGCCGCATCGTCGGCTTCGACCGGCTGGGCCCGCGCGATCCACAAGGCCGCCAGCGTCACCAGCGGCGCGAGCAGCGCCACCCGCGTCAGCTTGACGACGGTCGCCTGCGCGCCGGCGGCATCGGACACGGCAAAGCCCGCGCCGATGGCCTGCGCCACATCATGGATCGACGCGCCGACCAGAAAGCCGGCCTGCGCATCGCTGAAGCCGAGCATCTGGGTGAGCGGGGGATAGACCACCAGCGCAATCGCGCTCGCCGTGGCAAGGCTCACCAGCGTCAGCGTGAACTGCGCCTGCTCGATCCGCTCGCGTCCGATCACGCCATAGAGCGCCAGCGCCGCCGAAGCGCCGCAGATCGCCGTCGAGCCGCCCGCCAGCAGGCCTGCCGCGGGGCTCTGCCCGGTTACGCGGGCGGCCAGCAGCGCCGCCACCAGCGCCGCCGACATCACCAGTGCGAGGCCCGCAAAGGGCACCAGCCCCATTGCGGTAATCTCCATCACCGTCACCTGAAAGCCGAGCAGCATTATCCCTGCGCGCAGCCCGTGGCGCGAGGTCGCATCGAGCCCCTCATGGGTGCGCGGGTCGCCAGCGGCAAAGCCCATCGCGAGGCCCAGCAGCAGCCCGGCCAGAATGATCGGCACGCCGTAATTCTGGGCCAGCCACGCGCCCGCCGCACTGGCGATGGCGCAGATCGCAAGGCCCGGGACAAAGCGCGATGGCGGCTTGCGTTCGGCCGGCGCAGGGGCCGGCTCTGCCAGCATCATCTCGCCGTAGAGATCGCCCGCATAGGCATCGAAATCGGGGCGTTTGGCGCGCTTCATCGGGGTTCTGCCTTGCCCATGGTGCTAGCGGTTTGTCCCTGTTGCGCGATGCCTGTCACGCGTTCTGTCTCACGGTGTCACAAGCCTATCGCACCTGCCCCGTCAAGGCAACCGCAAGCATGGCTCAGGCAGGCGCGCGCAGATCGCTTTCGTCGCGGCGGATGGTCGGGATCAGCCACTGAAACCACGCCAGCGCGACCAGATAGGAACTGGCGGCAAAGATGAACAGCGGCACGAAGCCCAGCCCCGCATCAAGCACGCGGCCGGTAATCAGGCTGATGCCCACCCCGCCCATATTGCCCATGAAGGCGCCGAAGGCGGTCACCCGACCGACCTTCGCGCCCGGCACGACATCGGTGATGGTCGAGAAGATCGAGAGCGAGAAGCCCTGATGCCCCGCCATCACCACGCCGATCATCACCGCGACCGGCCAGAAGGAGTTAAGCTGCAACACCAGCGGCAGCGGCGCGACCAGCAGGGCCGAGGCCAGCATCACGTTCTTGCGCACGCGGTTGGGGCTCCACCCGGCTTCGAGCAGCCGCGTCGAGGTCCAGCCCGCCAGCAGCGCGCCAAGGCCTGATCCCGCAAAGGCGATCGCCAGCGGCACCGCCAGCTCCAGCGTCGAAAGCCCGAATTCCTTGCGGTAATAATCGGCCAGCCAGAAATTGATGAACCACCAGGTCATGTCGGACAGCGCCTTGGCCCCGACAATGCCCCAGGTCATGCGGTTCAGCAGGATCGGGCCATAGCCCGCGCCCGCGCCATCCGCGCCCGCCGCGGGGGCATCGGCCACCCCGCGCTCGTTCAGCGAAGCGATCCCGCGCGCCAGCCACATCCACGCGAACAGTGACAGGAACCCGCCGATCCCGCCTGCCACCAGCGCCCCGCGCCAACCCACCGCCAGCGCCAGCGCCGGGATGACAAAGGGCATCGCGATCGTCCCCGCCCCTGCCAGCATCGTCGCAAAACCGAAGGCGAAGCTGCGCTTGTCGGGCGGGAACAGGGTGGCGACGGTCTTGATCGTGAGCGGGGTCTGCACCGCCTCGGTCACGCCAAGGCCCATGCGCGCGCCCACCACCTGCCAGGTGGAATAGGCCCAGCCATGCGCCATCGCCGCCAGCGACCAGGCGGACGCGCCGACCTGCATCGAGCGGTTGACCCCGAGCCGGTCCACCAGCCAGCCGGTGAACAGGAAGGCAAAGGCCGCCGAAAACTGGGTGACCGCGGCCAGATCGCCGAAGTCGCTGTCCGTCCAGTTGAACGCCGCCATCATGTCGGGCTTGAGAATGGCGATGATCGGCCGGTCCATCGCATTGAACACGCCTGCGATGCACAGCACGGTGAACAGCGACCAGCGCAGCCGGTTCGACAGGGCAGGGTGAGTGGCGGCCATCACGGGTTCCTAGAAGGCTTGGACGGGGCAGGGCAAGCTGGCCCCCTTATGGCAGGGGCCGCCGGATTGCTCCGGCGGCCCCCAGTTTGCTTTAGGATCGAGCGCCGCTCATCACATCCGGGTGCGCAGCGAAATCCCGAAGTAGCGATCCGCATCACGCGGGATCTGCAGGCGCTGCCCGGCCGACACGTTCAGCAGCACATAGCTGTTGTCGGTGAGGTTGCGGGCGTGGAAGGTCACGCGGAACTTGTCGTCCGGATCGGAGAAGCCGACCGAGGCGTTCCACATGCCGAAGGCGTCAATCGGGCCCTGTTCGCCGAGATCGGAGAACTGGCGGCTGGTGTGACGGTAATCGGTGTTGAGGTAGAGCTGCACCCCGCCCAGATCGGCAGTGTAGTCGCCGCCGATGGTGTAGACGAACTTGGGCGCGAGCGGGAGCTGCGTGCCGTTGCGTGCGTCCGGAGCGTTGGTGGCCGGGTTGGGGTTGAACTCCTTGACCTGCGCATCGGCATAGGCCGCGCTGGCGCGCAGGTTCAGCCCGTCGACCGGTGCGATCACGAGATCGGCTTCGAAGCCTTCGCTCTTCACGGTGCCGGCATTGGTCAGGTTCGAGACCACCGCGCCGTTGAGCAGCACGAAGTTGTTGGCCTGGAAGCCTTCATATTCGACCATGAAGGCCGACAGGTTGAACTGCACCCGGCGATCCCAGAACTGCGACTTGAGGCCGACTTCGAAGCTGTCCGACAGCTCCTCGTCGATCGGAATCGCGTTGGTGGGGGCGGTGTGGTTGAAGAACACGTTGAACGCCGGGCCCTTGTAGCCGCGGGTGTACGAACCGTAGAGCATGATGTCTTCGGTCGGCTCGAACTGCAGCACCGCACGGCCCGAAAGGTTGCCGGTGTCGGTTGCGCCGGCCGAGGTGTTGGTGCCGTTGCCGCCGCTGGCGAGCGTGCCGCCGGCCGGGTTGCCCGATACGCCCGGACCGGTCGCCGGCAGGCCGTTGAAGGCATTGACGCCCGGCGCGCGGGTGTGGGTGAATTCCAGATCATCCCAGGTGTAGCGCAGGCCGCCGGTCAGCGAGAGCTGTTCGGTGAAGCGATAGGTCGCCTGGGTGAACAGCGCGAAGTTGGTCGAGGTGACATCGCTGAACGAGGTCGCGGTCGGGAAGATCGTGTTGACCGTATCGGCGATGTTGCACGGACGCGCGCCGGTGCGCGGATCGACCGGCAGGGTCGAGCTGGCGCAGGTGATGTTGCGGCGGGTGAAGACCTGGCTGTTCTCCGACTGCCACGCGAAGGCGCCGACCTGGTAGAAGAACGACTTGGTCTGGTCCGAGGCAAGGCGGACTTCGGCCGAGATCTGCTCGGTGCGAACCACGCCGTTGTCATGCAGCTCGCCGGTGCCGACGATGGCGCGCGGCAGGAAGTCGCCGTCGCGGAATTCCTCGTTGAACCAGTTGCGATAGCCCAGGATGACGTTGAGGGTGTGGGTGTCGCCGATGTCGAAATCGCCCGAGCCGGTGATGCTCCACTGGCGATCCTTGGCGCGGGTGACGAGGTTGTGGTTGACGAAACGCTGGTCCTCGCCCTGCGCCGAGCCGCCGGGCAGGCCGAGTTCGGCATCGAGCACCGCGCCGCGGCTGACCGCGGTGACGTCGGCGCAGCAATTGTCATCGGATTCGAAATAGTCGGCGATCAGGCGCAGATCGGCGCCGCCCGCGTCGTAATCGAGGATCCCGCGCGCGCCGTAGCGCTTGTAGCCGTTGACGTCGCGGCGGCCACCCTGGTTGACGTTGGTGATGTTGCCATCGAAGGTGCCCCAGAAGCCGGTCACCCGCGCGGTGAGGTTGTCGGTCAGCGGACCGGCAATCGCGGCCTTCATGCGGACTTCCTCGCCCTCGAAATAGTCGAGGCTGGCTTCGGCTTCGAGAGTGTCGCTGCCACCTTCGGAGACGATGTTGACGAGACCGGCGCTGGCGTTCTTGCCGAACAGCGTGCCCTGCGGGCCGCGCAGCACTTCGAGCCGCTCGATATCGACGAGGTCAAGGAAAGCCTGGCCCGAACGCGACAGCACCACGCCGTCGACAACGGTGGACACACTGGGCTCGGCCGCGATCGAGAAGGTGATCGTGCCGACGCCGCGCATCACGATCGCGCTGTTGGCGTTGGTGGTGCCCTTGCGGAAGGTCACCGAAGGAACGATGGTGGCGATGTTCTCGAGATTGAACACCACCGCCTGTTCGAGCCGGTCGCCCGAGACCGCGGAGATCGCGATCGGCACATCCTGCACATTTTCCTTCACCTTCTGGGCGGTGACGATGATTTCCTCGACCTGCGCCATGGCCGGCGCGGCGTGGGCGAAGGCCAGAGTGCTGGCGGACAGGGCCAGCGTCTTGAGCGCAATTCGGGTGGTGGTAGCCATCGGTAATCTCTCCCCTGCGTGCTGATCAACTCTTTCGGGCGACAAACAAGACCATCGCCCGTGCGGTCGATCTTTCGGGGCTCGGGTTGCGCTTTCTGTCGCTATCTGTCAAGCGGTGTCACATAAGGCCAAGGGACAGGCCGGGAGAGGATTACGGGGCTGGCATGGTGCAGCTTGAGGCGATGGGGGAGGGTGTGATGCTGCGGCTCGCAGGCCGCACGATCCTCAATCACACCCCCGAAAATCAAGCGATTTCCGTTGCTTCCGGCAATCCGCAGGTCACCATGGTGCGCGGCAATTTCCGCCTGCACGACACAAGTGTGGCAGCAGTGCCACTCACCCTGTGCAATCGCGAATCCGCTGGCGGCGTGGTGCTGGCGAGCGGCGACGGGACGGCGAAAGCGGCTGTCTGGCTGGAAGGCGCGCGGCTCACCGTCACCGCGCTTTCCGGGCATGACCGGGTAACGATCGACCTTGCCCTTGCGCCGGGCGACATCCTGTGGGGCGCGGGCGAGCAGATGAGCTACCTCGCGCTCAACGGTCGCAAGTTTCCGCTGTGGACCAGCGAGCCGGGGGTGGGGCGCGAACCCGGCACCCCGCTCGCCGATCAGGCCAGCGCCGACGGGAGCTTTGCGGGCGGGGACTACTGGACCACCAATTACCCCGAACCCACCGTGCTGTGCTCGGGCGGCTGGGCGCTGAGCCTTGCCAATGCCGAATATGCCGAGTTCGACGCCTGCGAAACCGGACGCCTGCGCATTCACGTCTGGTCGGGCGAGGTCGTCATCGACCTGTTCGAAGGCGCCCCCGCAGACCTCACCCGCCAGCTGGGGGCACGCTTCGGCCCGCGCCATGCGCTCCCCGACTGGGCGCTGGGCGGGGCGATTGTCGGGCTCAAGCAGGGCGAGACGAGCTTCGAGCGGCTCGAAGCCCTGATCGACGCGGGCGCGGCGGTGAGCGGCCTGTGGTGCGAGGACTGGGTCGGCATCCGCGAGACCAGCTTCGGCCGCCGCCTGTTCTGGGACTGGCAGTGGAACCCTGCGCGCTACCCCGATCTGCCCGCACGCATCGCGGCACTCAAGGCCCGCGGCATCCGCTTCCTCGGCTATGTGAACCCCTACCTTGCGGTCGATGGCCCGCTTTACCCCGAGGCCGCGGCGCAAGGCTTCTTCGCCCGCCGCCTCGATAGCGACGAACCCTACCTCGTCGATTTCGGCGAGTTCGATGCGGGCGTGGTCGATTTCACCAACCCCGCCGCCGCCGCATGGTTTGCCGAGGAGGTGATCGGCAAGCGGATGCTCGATTTCGGCCTTGATGGCTGGATGGCGGATTTCGGCGAATATCTCCCCACCGACCTGCGCCTCTTCGATGGCGACCCGATGGCGGAGCACAACCGCTGGCCGGTGCGCTGGGCCGAGGTCAACGCCCGCGCGGTCGCCTCACGCGGGCGAACCGGCGATGTGCTGTGGTTCATGCGCGCAGGCCACACGGGCGTGCAGGCCCATTGCCCCTTGCTGTGGGCGGGCGACCAGTCAGTCGATTTCTCCCGCCATGACGGCATCGGCACGGTGATCACCGCCGCGCTCTCCTCCGGCCTGGTCGGCAATGCCTTCAGCCATTCCGATGTCGGCGGCTACACCAGCCTGTTCGGCAATGTCCGGACCGAGGAGCTGATCCTGCGCTGGTACGAACTTGGCGCCTTCAGCCCCGTCATGCGCACCCATGAGGGCAACCGCCCGGACGACAACCTCCAGATCGACAGCACGCCTGAACTGGTCGCAGGCTTCGCGCGCTGGAGCCGGGTCCACGAAAGCCTCGCGCCCTATGTCCGCCACCTTGTGGCCGAGGCGCAAAGCGTAGGCCTCCCCGCCCAGCGCACGCTGTTCCTCCACTTCCCGCAAGACCCGCAGACCTTCACCATTCAGGACCAGTTCCTCTATGGTGCAGACCTGATGGTGGCACCCGTGATCGAAGCAGGAGCGGCACAGCGCCGCGTCTATCTGCCGCAAGGCGCGTGGCGGCATCTGTGGAGCGGCGCGGATTACGCGCCCGGCTGGTATGATGTGCCCGCCGCGATCGGCGCGCCGCCGGTGTTCTACCGCACCGAAAGCGCCTTTGCGCCGTTGTTCGAGGAGCTCGTCCCATGAGCCGCGCGAACATCCGTGATGTCGCGGCCCGCGCGGGGGTCGCCGTCAAGACGGTGAGCCGCGTCCTCAACGCCCACCCCTATGTCAGCGCCGAACTGCGCGCGCGGGTGGAGCAGGCGATGGCCGATCTCGACTACCGGCCTTCGGTCGCCGCCCGCATCCTCTCGGGCGCGAAGTCGAACCAGATCGCGCTGATCTACGACAATCACAGCCCCTATTACATGTTCCAGATCCAGAAGGGCTGCTGGGAGGTGTGCCAGCAAAACGGCATCCGCCTGCTGGCCCAGCCGGTCGACGTGGCCGATCCGCGTGTCGGCGATCAGGTGCGCGGGCTGGTGAGCGAGACCCATGTCGACGGCATCATCCTGTCCTCGCCCGTCACCGATTGCGATCCCGTGCTGCGCGCGCTGGAGGCAATGGACGTGCCCTTCATCCGCATCTCGCCCGGCACCAACCATTCGCTGACCTCATCGGTGTTCATGGACGACGCCCAGGCCGCCGACGACATGACCACCCATCTCATCAACGCAGGCCACCGCCGGATCGGCTTCATCAAGGGCCATTCCAACCACATGGCCTCTGATGATCGCCTGTTCGGCTATCGCCGCGCGCTCGACCGGGTGGGGATTCCGTTCGAGCCGCAATTGGTGGTGGACGGCGAATTCGACTTTGATTCCGGCGTCAGCGGCGGGCGCACCCTGCTCGATCAGCCGAACCGCCCGACCGCGATCTTCGCCTCGAACGACGACATGGCCGCCGGCGTGCTCGCCGTGGCGCATGATCGGGGCATCAATGTTCCGGCCGAGCTTTCGGTCGCCGGGTTCGACGATACCACGCTGGCGCGCACGGTCTGGCCGCCGCTGACGACGATCAGCCAGCCGATGGCCGATCTTGCCCGCACGGCGACGCAAATCCTGATCGCAGGCGGGGATATCACCCACAAACGCCTGCCCCACGAACTTGTCGAGCGCGCCTCGGTCGCTCCGCCAATGAGGAACCTGAAATGAGTGAACTGCCCTTGCCCCCCGCCAGTCGCCAGCTCGGCACCAGCGGGATTGCCGTCTCGCCGATCGCCTGGGGCATGTGGCGCCTGGCCGAGGATGGCCGCACCGTGGCGCAAGCGGCGAAGCTGGTGCACGCCGCGCTCGATGCCGGGATCACCTTCCTCGACACCGCCGATATCTACGGCTTTGACGGAAGCGGCGGCTTTGGCGATGCCGAGGCGCTGCTGGGCGAGGTGCTGGCTGCCGAAACCGGTCTGCGAGAGCGGATGGTGCTGGCGACCAAGGGCGGCATCTTGCCCCCGCTGCCCTATGATCAGAGTGCGGATTACCTCAAGAAGGCGATCGACGATTCGCTGCGCCGCCTGAAGGTGGACTCTGTCGATCTGTGGCAGATCCACCGCCCCGATATCCTCGCCCACCCGCAGGAAGTCGCCCGCGTGCTCGATGATGCGGTGGCCAGCGGCAAGATCCGCACGCTGGGCGTGTCGAACTTCACCACGGCGCAGACGGCGGCGCTCAATCACTTCCTCGGCAACAAGCTGGTATCGACCCAGCCTGAAATCAGCCCGCTCAGGATCACCTGTTTCGAGAATGGCGAGCTTGATCAGGCGATGATGCTCGGCCTCACCCCGCTGGCGTGGTCGCCGCTGGGTGGCGGGCGTCTGGCCGCGCCCGAGACTGCGCGCGACAAGGCGGTCGCCGCCGCGCTCGATAGCGTGGCCGAGGCACAGGGCGTGTCGCGCACCGTCGCCGCCTATAGCTGGCTGATGGCGCACCCCGCCGGGATCATCCCGATCATCGGCTCGCAGAACGCCGCCCGCATCGCGGAAGGTGCTGCGGCGCTGACAGTGCGGTGGACAAGAACGGATTGGTACGCGGTGCTCGTCGCCGCGCGTGGAGAGAGGCTGCCCTGATGACACAACAATGCGAAATCGCGTGGTTCTCCGCGCTGTGTGACGACGATTACGAGTTCCTCGGCGTACCCGACAAATACCTGCAATCGAGCTGGGAGCATTGCCGCAACCTTGTGCTGCGCGCCGAGGAAGGCGGGTTCGACAATATCCTGCTGCCTTCGGGCTACCAGCTGGGCGTTGATACCACGATCTTTGCCGCCGCCGTGGCGACGCAGGTCAAGCGCATCAAGCTGCTCTGGGCGACCCGCATGGGCGAGGACTGGCCGCCGCAGCTGGCCCGCCGCATCGCCACGCTTGATCGCATCCTCGGCCCCAATGCGGCTGGCACCGGCGGGCGCCTCAACGTCAACATCATTTCCTCCGACATGCCGGGCGAGAAGATCGAGAGCGCACCCCGCTACCGCCGCGGCACCGAGATCATGAAGATCGTGCGCACGCTCCTCAACGGCGAGCATCTCGATTTCGACGGCGAGTTCTACCAGATGAAGCTCGATCCGCCGCGCATCACCACGCTTTCGGGCAAGTGCCCGCCGTTCTACTTCGGCGGCCTCAGCCACGAAGCGCGCGAATGTGCGGCCGAGGCGGCGGATGTTTACCTGATGTGGCCCGACACGATGGACAAGGTGCGCGAGAACATCGCCGACCTCAAGTCGCGGGCCGCCAATTACGGGCGCACGCTGAAGTTCGGCTACCGCGTCCACGTGATCGTGCGCGAGACCGAGGACGAGGCGCGCCACTATGCCGATCGCCTGCTCTCGAAGCTGGATGACGAGGCCGGCCGCGCGATCCGCGAAAAGAGCCTCGATGCCAAGAACTACGGGGTGCAGCGCCAGCAGGAACTGCGCGGCGCGGCGGACGGTGACGGCTTTGTCGAGGAGAACCTGTGGACCGGCATCGGCCGCGCGCGCTCGGGCTGCGGGGCGGCAATCGTCGGCACGCCCGATCAGGTGCTGGCCAAGCTGCGCGCCTATCAGGCCGAAGGGATCGAGGCTTTCATCCTGTCGGGCTATCCGCACATGCAGGAAGCCGATCTTTTTGCGCGCCACGTGCTGCCGCACATCCAGCACGGGCCGCTCGAAATCTAGCGTAATTGCGGGCAGGCGGGGCGAATCCGGCGATTCCAGCCCCGTTTTGGGTGCCGGTTAGGTGCCAGTTGAGGCCCTGATGGCAGGCAGATGGCGGATGTTTCACGTGAAACATTCGCCTCTGTGCGCCCCTTTGCCGGGCTCTCAGTTTGGAGAGGCCCGGGATTTGATCCAGGTCAACGCCCGCCTGCACCTGTCTCGTTCACAAGGTTCCCGCGCGGTGCGGGATCGCCAGAATGCTCTCCTGCGCCCTCGACACGGCAGGGAGAGAAATGATGGTCGAAACGCTGACAGGCACCAACCGCTCCAAAGGCATCACCTACGACGAATTGCTGGACATGGACACGCACCGCGTGCCCGAGCGTCTGCGCGAGGACAGCCCCATGCCCCCGGGGCCGACGATCGTCGATCCGAGCATCTATTATTCGCGCGATTTCTTCGATCTGGAGGTCGAGCGGCTGTGGAAGAAGGTGTGGCAGATGGCCTGCCACGAGGACGACATTCCCAATGTCGGCGACAGCCATGTCTATGACATTGCGCACCTTTCCTTCATCATCGTGCGCACTGCGCCGGACGAGATCAAGGCCTTCCCCAATGCCTGCCTCCACCGCGGCCGCGCTCTCCTCACAGAGGACGCCAAGGGCTTGCGCGAATTCCGCTGCCCGTTTCATGGCTGGGGCTGGAAGATCGACGGCACCCTGAAGGAGGTGCCGTGCCACTGGGATTTCCCGAGCGTGAGCGAACGCACCCATTCTCTCCCGCCGGTCAAGGTCGGGCGCTGGGGCGGATTCGTCTTCATCAACCCGGACGACAATGCGGAAGCCTTCGCGGACTTCCTCGGCGATATCGACCGCCACTTCGAGCCGATTCCCTTCGAGCGGCGCTACAAGGCGGTCCATGTCGCCAAGAAGCTGCGGTGCAACTGGAAGGTCGCGCAGGAGGCCTTCATGGAAGCCTATCACGTCGTCGCCACCCACCCGACGCTGCTTGATGTGATGGGCGATGCGAACTCGAAATATGACGTGTTCGGCAATCTCAGCCGAGCAATCTCGCCGAACGGGATGCTGAGCCCGCACGTCAATCCGGCGCTGGTGGCAGAGCCCCTCGAAGACGCCAAGACCTTCGCCAGAGTGCGCCATGCGCTATCGGGCAATATCTACGAAAGGCTGGCCGAGGACCGGGTCAAGGTGACCGCACGCGACGGGCGCACGGGCATCTTCGACCATCAGGCCCGCCATATCGAAGGCGCGCTGGATCACGCCGATATCCAGCTGTGCGACTGGGTTGGCGGGATGCTGCCGGCCGGGTGGGAAACCCTGCCCGATCACACCTCCAGCGGCCCGATCCCCGAGCGGCGCAAGGCGATGGCGCACGAAGCCCGCGAGAAATGGCGCGCCAGCTTGGGTGACGAGGTGGATGCGATCTCCGACGCGGAATTCGTCGATACGATCTATTTCAACCTCTTCCCCAACATCAGCCCGTGGGGTTGCTTCAACCCGATCTTCTACCGGTTCCGCCCTTACGGCGACAATCCGGAGGAATGCATCCACGAGATCATGTTCATGCTTCCGGTGGCCCAGGGCAAGCCGCGTCCGGCGCCCGCCAAGGTGCACTGGCTCGAATTCGACGATGACTACTGCGACGCTCCCGAGCTCGGCATGCTGGCCAAGGTCTTCAACCAGGACGTGGTGAACCTGCCGCATGTGCAAAAGGGAATGCGGTCGATCAAATCGAAGGAGATCGTCTTCGCCAACTACGGCGAGACCAAGATCCGGCACTTCCACAAGCTGCTGACCGAGCATCTCGGACGATAGGCCGAACAAGCCGCAGAACCGGCTGGCCAAAAGCTGGCCGGTTCGCGGACGGGTTTGAATGAAATGGTGCCCAGAAGAGGAAAGGATGCAGCACCATTTTCGATATCGTCAGCCATGAATGGTAGATTGCTCCATGTTTTCAATGATGGTCAGTTCGATTCCCAGAAGAGAACCCACACTCTGTCTCTATCACATTCGCCATCAT
>CAIZNH010000034.1 GCA_903934325.1 uncultured Alphaproteobacteria bacterium
GACTCCCCACCCGGCCACCATATCCAAATGGTATCATTGGTGACCGGGTGGGTAGGCGGTGCGGGTGGTCTGCTCCACCGAAGGTGGCCGCAAACCAATCACGCGATGATATCGGGCAGCAGCGTGTCCTCGATGATCGCGATCTGGTCTTTCAGGCGCAGCTTGCGCTTTTTCAGGCGCGCGATCTGGAGTTGGTCGGCAAAGGCGTTCTGGCGCGCGGCTTCCGTCAGGGCGGCAATCGCGGCATCGAGGTCGCGATGCTCGGTCCTGAGCAATTCGAGCTTTTTCCTGAGCTCCTGCTCGGTCATGCCAGATGAAATCCCCCAGAATAACTGGCGTGTGCCGGACACCGTTGCCGATGCGCCCGCTAACGCCCCGCCGCGCTACGCGTTCCTGTGCGATTCGGTAAGATGCTGTGCGCTTTTTTCCGCCACCGGCGTCCAGCGGTGTCGCTTCGTCGCGCAGCAGTGCGGATACGGCGATTCCGGATGTAGTAATAGTTTGCATTCCACTGTGGCTGTGGTTTCACTGAAGCCAGCGGCTCGGCCGCGTTTGGTCCGAGTCGCCGTTGCGGGGGCATCCCCCCGCGCAGACAGGAGAACGCATATGGCATCGACCGCAGTGTCTTCCCACCTTCACGCCCTCCAGGCCAAGCACGCCGATCTTGACGCACGGCTGCATCAGGAAATGGCGCGGCCCGTGCCCGACACTGCGACGATCCAGGCCCTCAAGAAGCAGAAGCTGCGATTGAAAGAGGAAATCGCCGGTTTCTGACCGGCCGCTCCGCTTCCATCACAGGGCGTGCGGGCGGCTTAAGTCATCTGCCCTTTTGCATTTGCCGTGCGCAGCGAATAGACCTGCATTGTCATGAGTGCAGCCGCAGCAGCCCGCCAGATTCTTACCCGCCTGACCGAGGTCATGGCCTCGCGCATGCACGCGCAGGCCAAGCTCGATCAGGTGGTCGAGATCATCGGCGAATGCCTGTCGAGCGAGGTGTGCTCGATCTATCTCCTGCGCGAAGGCATGCTGGAGCTGTTCGCCACCCGCGGCCTCAATCAGAGCGCGGTGCACGTCACCCGTATGGCGATCGGCGAGGGGCTGACCGGCGCAATCGCGCAGAAGGTTGAAACGCTCAACTTGGCCGAGGCCAAGGCCCACCCTGATTTCCAGTACCGCCCCGAAACCGGCGAGGAAAAGTTCCATTCCTTCGCCGGCGTGCCGATCGTCTATCGTGAACGCGCGGTGGGCGTGCTTTGCGTCCAGCATGTCGAGCCGCGCCGCTATGAAGAGGTCGAGATCGAGGCGCTGCAGACCACCGCGATGGTGCTGTCGGAACTGATCGCCAATGCCGAACTGGTCGACGAGGAGGAAGCCCGCGTCCTCACGCAGGAGCAGACCGGCCCGCAGACTCTCACCGGCCTCACGCTGGTCAAGGGGCTGGGCGCGGGCGTGGCGGTGTTCCACCAGCCGCGGGTCGAGATCACGCAGGTCATGGCCGAGGATATCGAGGCCGAGCGCCAGCGCGTCTACCGCGCCTTCGACAAGATGCGCGAGCAGATCGACACCCTCGCCAGTCAGGCCGAATTCGGGGTCGGGGGTGAGCACGAAGAGGTGCTCGAGACCTACAAGATGTTCGCCTATGACGAGGGCTGGTCGCGGCGCATCAACGAGGCGATCGACAGCGGCCTCACCGCCGAAGCCGCGATCGAGCGCGTCCAGCAGCATACCCGCATGCGCATGCGCGAGATCGACGATCCGCTGCTGGCGGACCGAATGCACGATCTGGAGGATCTGGCGAACCGCCTGCTGCGCATTGTCGCAGGCCAGGTCGGCACGGCAGCCTCGCAGGGGCTGCGCAAGGATGCGATCCTGATCGCGCGCAACCTCGGCCCGGCCGAACTGCTCGAATATGACAAGCGCCGCCTGAAGGGTGTGATCCTCGAGGAAGGCTCGCTGACCGCGCACGTGGTGATCGTCGCCCGGGCGATGAACGTGCCGGTGATCGGGCGCACCAAGGATGTGCGCGCGACCATCCGCGAAGGCGACGAGATCCTGCTCGATGCTACTGCAGGCAGCGCGATTGTCCGCCCGTTGCCGCAGGTCGCCGATGCCTTCCACGCGCGCTTCGCCAAGAGCCGCGAGAAGCAGGCGGCCTATGCATCCTTGCGCGATGTCGAGCCCTTCACCCGCTGCGGCACGCGCATCCAGGTGATGATGAACGCCGGCCTGCGTGACGACATGTCGATGCTGGCCATGACCGGCGCGGACGGGGTCGGCCTGTTCCGCACCGAGTTCCAGTTCCTCGTCTCGGCAACGCTGCCCCAGCGCGAGCGCCAGACGCGGCTCTACCGCGACGTGCTCGATGCGGCAGGCGACAAGCCGGTGATCTTCCGCACGGTCGATATCGGCGGCGACAAGTCGGTGCCCTATCTCGCTTCCGAGATTGCCGCGCAGGACGAGAATCCGGCCATGGGCTGGCGCGCGCTGCGCCTCGCGCTCGAACGCGAAGGGCTGATGAAGATCCAGGCGCGCTCGCTGCTCGAAGCGGCGGCCGGGCGCTCGCTGTACGTGATGTTCCCGATGGTGTCCGAGCCGTGGGAGTTCGATGCCGCCAAGGCCGTGTTCGACGACCAGCTCGACTTCCTGCGCACGCAGAAGAAGCTGCTGCCTGAGCGCATCCACTTTGGCGCGATGCTCGAAGTGCCAGCGCTCGCCGAGGTGCTCGACATGCTGCTGCCGCGCCTGTCGTTCCTGTCGATCGGCACCAATGATCTCACCCAGTTCCTGTTCGCCGCCGATCGCGCCAACCCCAAGCTGGCCGAGCGGTATGACTGGCTCAGTCCGTCGATCCTGCGTTTCCTGAAGCGGGTGATCCAGTCGAGCATCGGCAGCGGGGTCGAGGTCGGCGTGTGCGGCGAGATGGGCGGGCGCAGGCTTGAGGCGCTGGCGCTGCTCGGTATCGGCTATCGCCGCCTGTCGATCACGCCGGCTGCGGTCGGCCCGATCAAGGAACTGGTGCGCAAGGTCGATCTGGCCGAGCTTTCCGCTGCGATGACCGGCTGGCTGGCCGAGCCCCAGCGCGATCTGCGCGCCCAGCTTTCGGCCTGGGCCGAGGCGCGCGATATCGAATATGACTGAGGCGGCAACAGGGCTGCTTGCGGCGCTCCGTGCGCGGTGCGGGCCGCTTCGTCCTTTGCCCGCTTGACAGGAGGCGCGCAGGCAGGCTCTTTCCTGTTCAAGCGCAATTCACGCAATCCTTTGCAAACAGCCTCATCAGAAGGCGTGGAAACCGGGTCATTGACAGCGAACTGGATATCAGCGCCGATGGTGTGCACCTTGAGGTCTATGACGGGGCCGGGGCCCGGCTGCGTGTAGCGCGCGAGGCCCGGCGGCTCGAACTGAGCCATATCGCCAGCGAGACGCGGATCCCGCTGCGCCATCTCGAAGCGATCGAGGAGGGCGACTTTGCCGCGCTGGCTTCGCGCACCTATGCGATCGGTTTCGCCCGCACCTATGCCAAGGCGGTGGGGCTGGACGACGCCGCGATCACCGATGCGGTGCGCGCCGAACTGGCCGATGGATCCGGACACCGCGCAGCCGCAGGGAGCGGCGGGATCGAGCCCGGCGATCCGGCCAAGCTTCCCTCGGCAGGCCTCGCATGGTTCGGTGCCTTTGCCGCGCTGCTGCTGGCTGCTGGCCTGATCGCCTTCTTCTCGACCCGCTTTGGCGCCGGGATCGGTCCTGCCCCGCTGGCTGCGCCCAAGCCTTCGCCAAGCGTATCGGCCGCTGCCCCCGCTGCTGCTGCTCCTGCCGCGAGCGGCCCGGTGGTGATCACCGCGCTCGCCGATGTGTGGCTGCGGATCGCCGATGCGGGCGGGGCGCGTCTGATCGAGAAGGAATTGAAGCAGGGCGAAAGCTTCACGCTGCCCGCCACCGCTGCCGATCCGCGGATCAACACCGGTCGTCCCGATTTGCTGGCGATCACCATCGGAGGCAAAGCGGTTCCGGCGCTGGCGAGCACGCCGACACAGATCGCGGACGTGCCGATCTCGGCTGCGGCGCTGCTGGCGCGCGGACAGGTGCAGGCGGCTGCGGGCGCCCCCGGTGCGGCGGCGACGGGAGCAGCACTGCTCGCCCCGCCGCGTCCTGCCCCGCGCCGCGTGCCGCGCACCGCCGCCACGCCTTCCGGTGATGCCGCGTCCGCCCCGGCACCAGCCACTGCGGCCCCGGTCGAAGCTCCGGCACCTGCGCCTGCGAGCGATACCGGTGCCAGCCCGCCGACAGTCTGAGCGCAGCTGCCTCCATCGCGGTGCGAATTCCCGTTGATTAGGGGGTTCCTCGCTCTCGACTTGCCCGGCCCGACAAGGCAGGGATTCGGCCAGTGTTCATCTGTCCCGCGCCAGAACGGGGCGGCCAATCGCTAGGGAGCCTGCCGCACATGACCACCGCCTCCGCCCAGACCTTTGCCCCCCGGCTGCTCCAGCGTGCGCTGCACCTGCGGATGGCGCGCGTGTTGCTTGCCGCTGCCGCGATTTCTGCCGTGCCCGCTCCTGCCTTTGCGCAGGATAGCGCGGCCGAGACGCGGCTGCGCAAGATCGAGGCCGAGGTGCGCGCGCTGCAGCGCAAGGTCTTCCCGGGCGGCGATGCGCGCCTGTTCGAACCGCAGATCGGTGCGGGCAGTCAGGCCCCTGCAAACCCCGCCCAGCCAACCATCGGGGTGATCCCGCCTGCCAACACGCCGGTGACCGATATTCTGGTCCGGCTCGATGCGCTCGAAGCCCAGCTTCAGGTGCTGACGGCACGCTCGGAAGAGCAGGCGAACCAGCTTGCCCAGCTCGAACTGCGGCTTGCCGCGCTCGAAGGCGGGCAGGTCGCGGCGGTGGATCCGGCGCCCGTCGGACCGCCGGCGACTGAACCTGCGGTAAAGCCCGCGCCCGCGCCCGCGCCCACGCCCACGCCTGCGCCCGTCGCAGCTCCCCGCGCGGCCGCACCTGCGCCCAAGCCCGCAGCCACGCCGCCCGCAACCGCCCCCGCCACTGCCCCCGTCCGCGCACCCAGCGCCGAACGGCTCGCCGCGGTGCAGGCCATCGCCAAGCCGCAGACCGCCGATGCGGGCGACGACGAATATTCCTACGGGTTCCGCCTGTGGAGCGGGGGCTTCTTCCCCGAAGCGCGCCAGCAGCTCACCAAGTTCGTCGAACAATATCCGAACCATGCGCGCATCAGCTTTGGCCGCAACCTGCTGGGCCGCGCCTTCCTTGACGACAAGATGCCCGAAGAGGCAGCGCGCTGGTTCCTCAAGAACTATCAGGCCAACAAGAACGGCGAGCGAGCGCCGGACAGCCTGCTCTATCTCGGCGCTTCGATGATCGCGATGAAGGACACCAAGCGCGCCTGCATCGCGCTCGCCGAATTTGCCGAGACCTATCCGTTGCTCGCCGCGGGACGGCTGGCGAACGACTATCAGGCCAACCGTGCCAAGGTGACGTGCAGCTAGAGCAGGCCGCCGCGCGCTTTGCAGCCGATCTGGCCGCTCTTTGGCCGGAGGAGGAGCGCGAGGGGCCGCTTGGCCTTGCGGTATCGGGTGGGCCGGACAGTCTGGCGCTGATGCTGCTCGCCCATGCGGCGATGCCCGGGCAGATCGCCGTCGCCAGTATCAATCACGGCCTGAGGCCCGAAGCGGCAGTCGAGGTCGCGCTGGTCGAGAGGTTGGCGCGCGAGCGCGGCATTCCCTTCACCGCGATGACGCTGACACCATTGACCGGCAACATCCAGGCGCAGGCGCGCGAGGGGCGCTATTCGTCGCTCGAACAATGGGCCGAAGCGACCGGGCTGGGCGCGGTCGCCACGGCGCACCACGCCGATGATCAGGCCGAAACCCTCTTGATGCGGCTGAACCGAGGAAGCGGGCTGCCTGGGCTGGCCGGGGTGCGCGCTGCCTTGAGGCCAGGTTCGGGCAGGCACGCGCTGCTTCGCCCGCTGCTGGGCTGGCGCAAGCGCGAGCTGGAGGCGGTGGTGGCCGAGGCCGGGATTACAGCCGTCCGCGATCCCTCCAATACCAACCCTGCCTTCGAGCGGGTGCGGGTCCGCCAGACGCTTGCTTCCGCCGACTGGCTCGATCCGGTCCAGTTCGCCGCCAGCGCCGAACATATCCTTGAAGGCTGGCAGGCGCTGCAATGGTATGCCGAACTCGACTGGCACGAGATGGTGATGCGCGACGAGAGTGCGCCGGGCGGCATCGGCTACACCTATTGCGCCAATGTGCCGCGCGTGATCGGGATCGAGACGATCCTCGGGATCATCCATGCGTTGGGCGGCAAGGCCACGCGGGCCGAAGCAGCGCGGGCGTGGGACCGGCTGTGGGCGGGCGAGAATGCCTCGCTGGGCGGCGTGCTGGCGCGGGCCGGCGTTGAAAAGGTCGAGAAGGTCGGCGTGCCGATGCGCGTCTGGCGCTTCCGGCCGGAGCCTGCTCGGGGCAGCGTGAACTAGCGCCCTAAAGCACCTTGTCGCCGATGCCCACCAGGCGGCCGCGGGTGATGATCACCCTGTCGCCGCGCCGCGCTGCTGCGAAAAGCTTGGCAGCAAAGGCATCGGGCACGCCGATGCAGCCGTGGCTGGCATAGCCGTTCATCACCGGCGAGCCGTGGATCGCGATGCCATCCCAGGTCAGGCGCAGGGTCCAGGGCATCGGCGCGTCGTTATACTTTTCCGACACATTGTCGCGTTCCTTGGTGAGGATCGGGAAGGTGCCGGTGGGCGTCGGATGGGCGCGGGTGCCGAGCAGCGCCACCGCCGTCCCGATTTCGTGCCCGTCACGGAAGGCGCTGATCACGCGCGCTTCGAGATCGACGGTGATCACCAGCTTGCCGGTGCCCGGCGCGGCGGTCTCGTCCCAGAACCAGTCGCCGTAACGGATGCTGCCCTCGATCGGCAGGATCGACTTGATCACGAAGGGATCGCTGCTGGCGAGTGCGGCGGGCTCTGCCAGCATCGGGGCGCTCTCGATCATGCGCGAGGCGGGGCCGCGCGGGGCCGGGGCGATCTCGGTGAGGGCGGCGGGGCTGAAGGTCACTTCGTCATCGCCGGGATAGATCAACGGACGTTCGAGCGCGATCGCCTCGGGCGCTGCGATCGCCGGGGTCATCTCGCTATCGGGATCGATCCGCTCGAAGGCCTGATCTGCGCGGGCGGCGACCAGCTGGGCTGCCTCCGCTGCATCGCCGGCAGAGGTTTGCGCCAGCAAGGGTGCACAGGACGCCGCCAGAGCGACGCAAGCGATGGGGATGACGAGCGATCGGATCATGCACGCGATTATGCCGTGCGCTGCCGGTGGTTTCCAGCCGTTAACCTTTGCCCGTCCCTTGCGGGGACGGTGAAGGGGGAGGGGTTAACGCTTCCGCCTTTCTTTGCGGCTCGCGGATTTTCCGCTTCCCTTCGCGTGCGTCTCGCGAGAAAAGGCAGGATGAACAAGGGGATCGCGCCAATGATGTCAGGCATCCGTCCGTTTCTGGCGCTCACCGGCGCATTGTTGGCAGCGCCGCTGGCCGCCGATGAGCCTGCCGCCGACCCCTTGCCCGATCTCGCGGCAATGGATGCCAAGGTGCTGGTGGCGCTATTCACGCAGGACGAGAATCGCTGGTCACGCGAGCCATGCACCTTTGGCGCCCCGCTCCTGGTCGAGCTTGAGACCAAGGCTGCGCGACCCATCCCGGTGCGCCGCGTCAGGCTGCTGGCCCAGGCCCTGTGTGCCGACCGCGAAAAGCGCTACGCCGATGGCGCGCAGCTGGTGGGCGAGATCGCCAAGCTTACGCCGGACGAACCGGAGACCGGCATGGCGATCTATTTCGCCAACCGGCTGGAGGATCCCGATGGGATGCTCGCGGTGCTGCGCGCGCTGAATGACACGGGGCTCGGCCAGCTTGACGAGGATGATTACTGGCTCGCCGGCAGCGTCCTCACCCGCAATGGCCGCGGGAGTGATTTCGACGCGCTGGCGCTTGCATGGGCGGAAGGCGGCAAGCTCGCCTTCATCGATACCCAGCTGCACGAAAGCGTCGCGATCCGCGCACTGCGTGCAGCGGCGGTTGCGGGGCGCGGCGATCTGGCCGATCAGCTGCTGCTGCCGATTACCAGCCCCACCGCGTATATCAGGCTGCTCACCAGCCGCGAATTCGAACCCCTCTGGCCGCAGATCGAGATGCGCGCAGGGCCAAACCTCACGCTGGTCGGGGACGAGCATGTCAGGGCCACGCGCATCCGCTTCACCAATGCCCCCAATGATCGCGACCGCTTTTCCGATGCGGCCCATGCGCTCCACTATAATGGCCAGTTCGCCGAGGCGATCACGCTCGCCCAGCGCTGGCGCGAGCGCGAGGCACGGGGCGTGGGGATTGAAGAGGGCGACGCATGGGCGCTCAATATCGAGGCCTATGCCTATGATTCGCTTGGTCAGCCCAAGCAGGCGGACAAGGTGTTCGACGATCTGGCGAAGCTTGATCCGGAAGAACACAACTGGGTCGTCAATTTCGTGATCAACCGCGCCTCGCGTCTGGTCGGACAGGGGCGCTGGAAGCAGGGCCTGGCCGCGACCGAGCTGGCGCGCAAGGTGGCCGAGACGCAGGGCAGCACCTATGCCAAGCTGATCATCGCGTCAGACCGGGCCTGCGCACTCCAGCGGCTGGGCCGCGCGCGCGATGCGCAAGGCGAGCTCGCTTTTCTGCGCGATAACTGGAAGGACGGCGTCAGGCTGACTGTCCGCGGACTGTTGTGCCACGGGCTGAAGGACGAAGCGGAGCAGCTGCTGATTGCCGGGCTGCGCGATGAAAGCCTGCGTGACTTTGCAATCAACGCCTTCGAGACGGACGAGCTCGACCTGTTCTACACCGCGACCACCCTGCCGCAGGCAGGCGATATGCTGCCCGACTATCCCGAACTGGCCGCCGAACTTGCAAAGCACATGCGCCCGATCCCTGAGGCCTATATTCCGCAGGCCGCATTGAAGCGGGTGGCCCGGAAAGAAGGTGCCGGAAGCTAGGCGCGCGTCCTCAGGCGATCACGCCGAACAGGTCGTGGGCGTCGGCGTCTTCAACCGTCACGCTGACGATATCGCCCGCCTTCAGGCTTGCTGGCACGTTGCGCAGGTAAACCGCCCCGTCGATTTCGGGCGCGTCGGCCTGGCTGCGACCGGTTGCACCGATATCGCCGTCCTCGTCCGCCTCGCCCACCTCGTCGATGATGACGGGAAGCGTGCGGCCGACCTTGGCGGCGAGTTTGGCAGCGGAGATGCGCTCGGTCACTTCCATGATCCGGGCGTAGCGTTCTTCCTTCACCGCCTCGGGCACGTGATCGGGCAGGTTGTTCGCCGCCGCGCCTTCGACCGGCTCGAACCGGAAGGCGCCGACGCGGTCAAGCTGGGCCTCTTCCAGCCAGTCGAGCAGGTATTGGAAGTCTTCTTCCGTCTCGCCCGGGAAGCCGACCACGAAGGAGCTTCGGATCGCGATATCGGGGCAGATTTCGCGCCAGCTCTTCAGCCTCTCGAGCACCTTGGCCTCGTTGGCGGGGCGGCGCATCAGCTTCAGCACCTTAGGCGCCGCGTGCTGGAAGGGAATGTCGAGATAGGGTGTCAGCAGCCCGTCCGCCATCAGCGGGATGACCTGATCGACGTGCGGGTAGGGGTAGACATAGTGCAGCCGGACCCACGGCGCATGGCCTTCGGGGGTGCGGAGGCCTCCCAGTTCGCGGGCCATGTCGGTCATGTGCGCGCGCACATCCCAGCCCTTCCACGTCTGGCTCTCGTGGCGGATGTCAACGCCATAGGCGCTGGTATCCTGCGAGATGATCAGCAGCTCCTTCGTGCCGGCCGCGACCAGCTTTTCCGCCTCGCGCAGCACGGCATCGATGCGGCGGCTGGCGAGCTTTCCGCGCAGGCTCGGGATGATGCAGAAGGCGCAGGAGTGATTGCAGCCCTCTGAAATCTTGAGGTAGCTGTAATGGCGCGGGGTGAGTTTAATGTCCGGCTGCGGGATCAGGTCGACAAACGGCCCCATGCTCGGCGGGGCGTGGGTGTGCACCGCTTCGACCACCTGTTCGTATTGATGCGCGCCGGTGATCGCGAGCACCTGCGGGTGTGCGGCGCGGATCGCGTCGGCTTCCTCGCCCATGCAGCCGGTCACGATCACGCGGCCGTTTTCGGCAATCGCCTCGCCGATCGCGGCAAGGCTTTCCTCCTTGGCCGAATCGAGAAAGCCGCAGGTGTTGACCAGCACCACATCGGCGCCGGCATAATCGGGCGACATCTCGTAGCCATCGGCGCGCAGCCGGGTGAGAATGCGCTCGCTATCGACCAGCGCCTTGGGGCAGCCGAGGGAGACCATGCCGACTTTGGGCGGCTGGGGGAGGGTGATCGTGCTCATGAAGGCCGCGCGCATAGCCCAAGCGGGACGCGGAGTCACGTGGGCTTGACCGCAGGCCTGCCGAGCGGGCATTGGGCGGCCATGATCGCCAAGCTCTTCATTGAACATCCGCGCGCCATCGGCGAGACGTATGGCCAGCACGCCCGCACCGCCTGGAGCTTCGGCTGGCGGATGGTGACAGGCGGGCTCGCCTGCATGGTGCACGCCGTCATCCCCGGTGTCTTCGTCAAGACCGCGAGCCGCACTGTGGTGCAGCTCGACGCCGAAATGCGCGGTCGCAAGCCTGCGCCGGGCGACGAGGAATTCGCCTACGTCATCTGAAGGCGGGCTACCGGCCTCGCGCGATTGCGGCTAGACTGCCGCCATGCGCATCACCATCACCAAGGGTTCTGACGGCGACCGGATCGCGGTCACCCGGGCTGACGGCTCGCAGGAAGCTTTCGCCTTTCCGCGCAAGGGGCCCTATCCCCACGATGCCTTCCACTTCTTCATCGAGCGCGAACTCGGGATGGCGCGCGGCTTCTGGGGGCTGCTGGCGAGCGGGCTTGCCCCTGATGCGGTGCAGACCCTCGCCCACACGGGCGGCCACGCCAGCGCCAAGCGGGCGGCCACGCCCGATGCGGCGATCATCGAACTGGTGCAGGCCGAAAGGCTGGTGGAATGTTTCGAGGCCGCAAGCTGGAGCGGCGGGGCTGACGACGCGATGATCATGGCCATGGCTGCGCCCGCTTGGGCCGCCAGCCACGTGCCTGCCCCTGAGGGGGTGAACGCGCGGCTGGGTGATATCCGCGATGCGCTGGATGCTTTTCTGGAGAACTGGCGCGCGCTGCCCGATGGCGGGGCGCTTGCGCTGGAATGGCCGGATGTGGCGGGAGAGCAAGGATGAGTGATTTTGCCCTGTGGCCGGTGCTGGCCGGAACCGCCGCTTTCTTTGCGGTCGGTGCGCTATGGTATGGCGTGATCTTCGCCGCCCCGTGGCAGCGTGCGGCGGGCCTTTCCAACACGCAGATGCGTGATGGCAATGCGATGCCGCTGATCTTCGGCCTCACCTTCGCCTTCGAGATGCTGATCGCAATGGTGCTGTGGCACCTTATCGCCCGCACCGATCCCAAGCCCTTTGTGGTGATGATGATGGCGACGGGCTTTGCGGTAGGCGTGATGATCCCCGCCATCGGGATCAACTACCTCTATCTCAGGAAATCGCTGACGCTGTTCCTGATCGATGCCGGACACTTTCTCGTCGGCATGGCGGCGATGGGTGGGGTATTCGTGTGGTTCCGCGGGTAACGCCTCAGGCGAACCGCTCGGCAAGGATGCCGATGGTCGAATAGTGGGTGAGATCGAGCTGGAGCGGGGTGACCGCGATATAGCCTTCCTCGATCGCTTCGAGATCGGTGCCGTGATCGAGGGTGTGCTCGATCGAATCCAGCCCGAACCAGAAATAGCGATAGCCGCGCGGATCGCGTCCTTCGACGATGGTGCCGCGCGAATAGTCGTGGAAGCCCTGCCGCACCACGCGGATGCCCTTCACATCCTCGGGGGCAAGCGCTGGGAAGTTGACGTTGATGAGCGTGCGTTCGGCCATCGGTGCGTCGATCAGGGGCGCGAGCACCTTTGCCCCCCATTCGCGCGCGGCGCCGAAGGGCACATCGTCGCCCATGCCTTCGCGGGCATAGACCTGACTGAAGGCGATCGAGCGGACACCGGCCAGCGCGCCCTCGATCGCAGCCGAGACCGTGCCCGAATAGGTGATGTCGTCGGCAAGGTTCGCGCCGCGATTGACGCCCGACAGGATCAGATCGGGCGCTTCGGGCATGACCGTGCGCAGCGCCATCATCACGCTGTCCGTGGGCGTGCCGGAGACGGCAAAGCGCCGCTCGCCATGCTTGTGCAGGCGCACGGGCCGCGTCAGCGTGAGCGAATGGCCCGCGCCCGATTGCTCCTCGGACGGCGCGCAGATCCAGATGTCGTCCGAAAACTGGCGCGCGATTTCCTCCAGCACCTTGAGGCCGGGGGCGTTGATGCCGTCGTCATTGGTGAGGAGGATTCTCATCGCGCTGCCATCCCTAACCGTTCGTGCTGAGCTTGTCGAAGCACTGTATTTCCTTTGGTTGCGCGGTTCGCGAAGAAGAAAGGCGGCCCTTCGACAAGCTCAGGGCGAACGGGGTTATTTTGGCGAAATGACGCTCACCCCGCCCATATAGGGGAGCAATTCGTCAGGCACGGTGACGCTGCCGTCGGCGTTCTGGTAATTCTCGATCACCGCCACCAGCGTGCGGCCGACCGCAAGGCCGGAACCGTTGAGGGTGTGGACGAACTCGGTGCGCTTTTCGGCCGCCACGCGATAACGGGTGTTCATCCGGCGGGCCTGGAAATCGCCGGTGTTCGAGCAGGACGAAATCTCGCGGTACGCGCCTTGCCCCGGGAGCCAGACTTCAAGGTCGTAAGTCTTGCGCGCGCCAAAGCCCATGTCGCCCGTGCACAGCAGCAGCTTGCGATAGGGCAGGGCGAGGCGTTCGAGGATCGTCTCGGCGGCGCGGACCATGCGCTGGTGTTCGGCCTCGGAATCCTCCGGACGCACGATGGAGACCAGCTCGCACTTTTCGAACTGGTGCTGGCGGATGAAGCCGCGCGTATCGCGCCCCGCCGCGCCGGCTTCGGAGCGGAAGCACAGGGTCAGCGCGGTAAGGCGCATCGGCAAGGCGCTCTCGTCGAGCAGCTCGCCCATCACGCTGGCGGTGAGGCTGACTTCCGAGGTGGGGATGAGCCAGCGGCCATTGGTGGTGCAGAAGCTGTCCTCTGCAAACTTCGGCAGCTTGTCGGTGCCATACATCGCATCGTCGCCCACCAGCACCGGCGGGTTGCATTCGGCATAGCCGTGCTCGCCCGTCTGCACGTCGAGCATGAACTGGCCGAGCGCACGGTGCAGGCGGGCCATGCCTCCGCGCAGGAAGGTGAAGCGGGCGCCGGACAGCCTTGCGCCGGTCTCGAAATCCATGCCGAGGGCAGGCGCAATATCGGCGTGTTCCTTGGGGGTGAAGTCGAAGGCGCGCTTCTCGCCCCATTCGCTCTCGACGCGGTTGTCTTCCTCGCTGTCGCCATCAGGCACATCCGCGCCGGGGAGGTTGGGGATGATTTCCAGCGCGGCCTTGAGCTTCGCCGCCCGCGCGTCGGCATCGGCTTCGAGCACCGGCATCTGGTCCTTGAGCGCGGCGACTTCGGCCTTGATCGCCTCGGCGGCGTCCTTGTCGCCCTTGGCCATGGCAGCGCCGATCAGCTTGGAGGCTTCGTTGCGGCGGCTCTGCGCGACCTGCACTGCGGTGGTCGCGGCGCGGCGCTCCTCGTCAATCGCGATCAGCGAAGCGGCCTGCGGCGGGAGGCCGCGGCGGGCGAGGCCGGCGTCAAAAGCCTCGGGGTTCTCTCGGATAAAACGGATATCGTGCATGGCACGGGCCTATGCCTCTTCAGGCAGGCCAAGGAAAGAGGGAAGGGGCAGCGGTGATGGACACAAGAGGCCGCCGCCCCATCCGGGGAGAGGTTTAGAAGTTGACCTGCGCGGTCACGAAGATCCGGCGCGGATCGCCGTAGAAGCCGGTCAGCGTGCCTTCGCGGCCCAGTGTCGGGGTGAAGGGCGCGCCGTTCACGCCGCCCGCCACGAAGTTGTAGCCGGCGACGATATACTCCTTGTTGAACAGGTTCTTGCCGTGCAGCCCGATCGAGAACAGGCCGCTGTCGACGGTGTAGACCATGCTCGCATCGACCAGCACGAAGCCGTCCTGATCGAGGAAGGGGTTGGGTACTTCGAACTGGCTCGCATCCGAGCGCAGCGCGGCAAGACCGATGAAGTCCATCATCCCGCCCGCCATCGGCACGCCGAGATTGAAGCCCATGTGCGCGGTGATTTCCGGCGTGTTCTGGAACACGCGTTGATCGGCGACATCGCGGCCGAAAGCGTCGATGAACGTGTTGTACTTGGCATCGATCACGCCGAGCGACCAGTTGATGCTGAAGCGGCTGCCGTCGCCAGCAAAGTCTTTGCCCACCAGCGCATTGCCTTCGAACTCGAGCCCGTTGACGCTCGCATTGGCGGCGTTCGAGGTGATGCCGATGAAGGTCTCGTTCACCCCGTCGCCATTGGCATCGAAGCCGACCGAACCGGGGATCTGCACATCCGTGTAATCGGCGACAAAGCCGGCGAGACTGATGTTCAGGCGATTGTCGAGCAGCGAGGCCTTCCAGCCCAGTTCGAAGCTGTCGACCGTTTCAGGGTCGAAGGCCATGAAGTCGAACACCTCGTCAGCCGTGCAGGCTCCGCCGCGGCTGTTGCGGCAAGCGGTGGTCTGGCCGCGCGGGTCAAACCCGCCGCCCTTGAAGCCCTGCGAATAGGTGAAATAGAGGTTGTGATCGGCATTGGGCTGCCAGCTGATCGAGGCGCGCGGGTTGAAGTCCTTGAAGGTCGCGCTGCCGTTGAAATTGCTGGTCACCGCCGCGGCCACGCCCGCCCCGCCGAACAGCGGGGAGAACCCGCCGACGAAGGTCGTACGCAGCACCTGGCTGGTGCGCTTGTCGTTGGTGTATCGCCCGCCGACCGAGACGCTGACCGTGTCGGTGAGGTCATAGGTGAAATCGCCGAACACCGACCAGGTCTTGGTGTCGACATCGCCCAGCGTCTGCGCGGTGAGGCCGGCAACGGTGGTGAACAGTGCCACGTCAAAGGCGGTGAAGGCGTTGGCATCGAGATAGTAGAAGCCGATCACGCCCGAGAGATTGTCGCTCTCGTAGAGCAGCTGGAGCTCCTGGCTGAACTGGTCGTTCTCGTAGATGCCCGGCACATCGAGGTCGGCGGCAGGAAGGCTGTCGAAATCGATCGGCGTGGTCGACTTGTCCTGACGGTAGCCGGTGATCGACTTGAGAGTGATCGTGTCGGACACCGCCAGCGCCATGTTCAGTGCGCCGCCATAGGCCTCGACTTCCTGATCGATGATGTTGAGCCCGGCGCGGGTGTCGAACACGTCATCGAGCACCGGCGCGCCGCTGCGCAGGCTGGTGATGAAGCGGTGGCCCTGACGCGCCTGCGAATTGTCCTTGACGTAATCGCCGGACAGGCGTGCCGAGAATGCCCCGCTCTCGAACTCGATCGTGCCGCGCGCGGCCCACACGTCCTTGTTGTAGTTCTCGGTACCGAGCGTGAGGTTCTCGCCGAAGCCGCCGCGCGACAGGCGGGCGCCGCTCGCGCCGATCTTCAGGCTGTCGGAAATCGGGGTCGAAGCGCTGACGATGAGATCTGCCTGATCATAGGAGCCATAGGTGCCGCGCACCATCAGGCTGGTCTCGTCGGGCAGGGCGGCAGTGACATACTTGATCGCGCCGCCGATGGTGTTGCGGCCGTAGAGCGTGCCCTGCGGCCCGCGCAGCACTTCGATCCGCTCGACATCGTAGATATCGAGCACGGCGGCCTGCGGACGGTTCAGATAGACATCATCGATGTAGAGGCCGACGCCCGCTTCGAACCCGCCGACCGGATCCTGCTGGCCGACACCGCGGATGAAGGCGGTGAGCGTGGTGTTGGTGCCGCGGCTCACCTCAAGCGTGATGTTGGGCACCTGCTGGCCGATCTGGGTGAGGTCCTGAATGCCCTGCTGGATAAGTGCATCGCCCGAAAGCGCGGTGACCGAAAGCGGCACGTCGATCAGGCGTTCCTCGCGGCGGCGGGCGGTGACGATGATCGTGCCATCATCCTCGGCGGTCGAGGCGGCCGGATCGGCGACGCTGTCCTGCGCGGCGACAGGTGCGGCGAAAGTGGCAAGTGTGGCGCAGCCGGCCAGCAGCAGTGCGCGCGAGCAAAGCATCTTGGTCATGGGGGTGGTCCTCTCCTATCCCTCTTGTGCGCTCATCAATATTGAAAGTTGAACCACCTTTCAAGTTTAGACTTGTGCACGCCCCTTGCGCGGCTTACCGAAAGCGTGGAGGGAGATGCGGATGGGCAACACTCGGGTCAGCAATGTGATCGACGCGCCGCTGGTTGCGGACGATCCCAAGGCGCCGCGCACCGAGCGCGGGCGGCGGACCTTGCGCAAGCTGCTCGATGCGGCCGCCGAGGAGTTTGGCGAAAAGGGCTTTCACGAAGCCTCGGTCAGCTCGATCACGCGGCGCGCAGGCATGGCGCTGGGCAGCTTCTACACCTATTTCGACAGCAAGGACGCGCTGTTCCGGGCGCTGGTCGCCGACATGAGCGAACAGGTGAAGAGCAGCGCGCGTTCGGCCATCAACGAAGGCATGGGCGCGCTCGAGATCGAGCGTGCGGGCCTGCTCGCCTTCCTGCACTTCGCGGCCGAGCACAAGGAGGTCTACCGCATCATCGACGAGGCCGAATTCGTCGATCCCGCGAGCTACCGCGAACATTATGAAACCATCGCCGCGCGCTTTGTCGAGCGCTTGCAGGCGGGCGCGGCAAGGGGTGAGTTTCGCGATGGCTTGGGCGAAATCGAAGCCTGGGCAATGATGGGCATGAACGTCTTTGCCGGCCTGCGCTTCGCCGTATGGGGGCAGTCGGACAAGTCCCCGGAAGAGGTCGCAGACGGGGTCAACCGATTGCTGGCGGAAGGCCTGCTGCGGCGCTAGAGGGCCAGGGATGATCCTTGCCATTCACGCCATTCCCGATGCCGAACACCTCGCCGCGATTGCCGAGCGCGTTGCCCTGCTCGAATGGCGCGATGGGCGCGAGACGGCTGGCGCGGTGGCCCGTGCGGTCAAGAGCAACCTTCAGGCCAGCATGGACTCTGTCCCCGGCCGCCGCTTGTCTGACGAGCTTTCGCGCCTGATTGCCGATCATCCGGTGGTCAAGGCCGCCGCTCAGCCCCGCCGCTTCTCGCCCCTCTTGATCAGCAAGACGGGCGTGGGCGGGCATTACGGCAACCATGTCGACAATGCGCTGATGGGCAAGGGAGATGCCCGGCTGCGAACCGATCTGTCCTTCACGCTGTTCCTCACCCCTCCGCAAGATTACGACGGCGGCGAGCTGGTGGTCCATGCAGCCGGTATGACCCAGGAGCTGAAGGGCGAGGCGGGGCACATGGTGCTCTACCCCTCGGGCAGCATCCACGAGGTCCGGCCCGTGACGCGCGGCACGCGGATCGTATGCGTTGGCTGGATCGAGAGCCTGGTGGCCGACCCGTCGCAACGCGAGATGCTGTTCGATCTGGAAAACCTGCGCGCCTCGCTGCGCCGCCAGCTCCCCGCGCAATCGGCCGAGCTGCTGACGCTCGACAAGACCATCGCGAACCTATTGCGGATGTGGGCGCGACCCTGACGGCTTGGCGGCGGCCTGCTTCTTTCCCTTGAGGGTGAAGTAGATGATCAGGCTCACCCCGATGACACTCGGCCCCGCCCAGATCGCGGGGTTGAACACGTGCTCGGGGATCATGCGGATCAGGCCGACCGACAGAAACGCGGTATAGGCCGAGATCCCCATGCCGATCAGCGCGCGGAAATGCTCGCCAACATAGGTCTGCCGCGGTGGATCGCTGGTCTGCCAGATGTAGCGCTGCTGGATCAGCATCGACACGATCCCGATGAATGCCACCAGCATCATCAGCGGGTGGCCGACCTTGAAGCCGAACCAGCCGCACCACGCGCCCGAGACAATCACGGCGGCAATCACCGCCTGATAGCGCGGAGCCCTGAGGGCAGTCCGATCACGACTGTGGCGCACCACGGCGAGACCATAGTCGACAAAGCCGATGGTGAGCATGCCGAGATAGAGCATCATCCAGCCGAACAGCCCCTCATACAGCGTTCGGTCGGTGATTTCGGGGTGGCGGTATTCCGGCCCGTAGAGCGAGAGCAGCGCCATCGCGATCGCCAGCATGCCCGCGCCCATAAAGCCGTAGCAGGCCGCCTTGCCCCATTTGCGATGATTGACGGCGCCCTTGCGGGTGACAATCGGCCCCCAGAACGCCGTCAGCCCCACCACACCGGTGGCGACATGAAGCACGACGAGCGCGTGGAACAGCGTCATGCCAAGCAGCATGACACATTCCGTGTCAGGTTCCTAGATCACTCCGCCCTGCGCGCCGGTCTCAGCGCACCCGCGAGGGCGCGATCAGCACGGCATTGGCGATCAGCAGGTCGAGCCCGTCGAGATAGGCGCGGGTCGCGGGATCATGGGCAAAGCCGATCACCAGCCCGCGCCCTTGCCGCTGTGCCATCAGGTAGGGCTTGTAGGCCAGCTGCCGCCGGTTCTCGTCCCACACATAACCGCTGGCGATGAGATTGCCCGGAGCGGCAAAGCGCAGCACGTTCGTCCCATCAGCCCGGTCAAGCGGGGTGAATATCTGCGTCCCCGTCGCCAGCACCACGGCGCCCGCGTCATAGCCTGCCGAGAGGAAGTGATCGCGGTCCGCCACCGCATTGAGCAGCGCGCCGGGCATGGTGTCGGGGAGGGCCTGCTGGTCCTTGATCGCCTCGCGATATTCCGCGTCACTGGCGATCTCGACCGCTTCGGCGAGCGCGCCGTCCTTGTCCTTTTCGCCGGCTGCCGGGTCGCGGCCGAGCGCGGCTTCGCGCTTGATCTTGAGCATCGGCGCATCGCCGCCGCTGAAGGTCTCGAGGCTGTCGCCCACCGCCACCAGCACGCCGCCGCGCCGCACGAAATCGCGGATCGTGCGCTGCCCGCCCTCGCCGAGGATCGCCGAGGGCTCACCCTCGGGCACCAGCAGTACGTCATAGTCGGACAGGTCCGCGCGGGCGAGGCGCTGGGTGCGGATCGGCACCACAGCCACGCCGAGGCGGCGTTCGAGCACATAGCGCATCGCGCCTGCGCTGAGCTGATCAATGCCGTCGTCCCATGCAATGGCGACGCGCGGCAAGGTCAGCCGCACAAAGCTCTCGCTGCCGAGATTGGGGCCGCTATCGACCCATCCGGAATCGAGCGCGACCGTCTGCGCGCCGACTTCGCGGGCGAGTTCGGCAAGTCGGGCCATCTTTTCAGGGCTGTTGCTACCCGCCGGGAACACCACCGTGCCGCGCGGGAATTCGCGACCGGCCTTGGTGAAGGCCTTGTCGGTGACGCGCGCCTCGACCCCTTCGCGCAGCGCCAGTGAGACGAGCCGTGCCTGACCGCTGTCGTTCCACGGCACGGCGATCCCGAAGGTGCCTGCGCCTTCGCTCAGCGCGGCCACCGGCGTGTCAGCGGCGAGCGCATCGCCCGTGGCGGGCGCGTTGCACAAGGTGACATCGACGCCGGCCATAAGGCCAACCGACCAGGCGGTGACATCATAGAGTTCGTGCGGCAGATCCTGCGAGCGGCGGCGTTCCTGCTCGGCAAGGAAATCCGGCGGAAGGGGCGTGTCGCGATCAAGCAGGCTCTTCACCAGCCGCGCGGCGGGCTGGGCCTGCGGGACGGCGAGATAGCCTTGCGGGTAGCTCTTGCCGCACAGGCTGGCCGCGCCTTCACGGCGCTGTACAGTGATGCCCTGCGCGGCGAGACGGCGGCCAAGGGTCTCGGCATTCCAGCGCCGCTTGCTAAGATCGATCACATAGGTCCCGCGTCCGGCGGCACCGCTGGCATTGCCCGCGCGATATTGCGCGAAGTCGGTCAGGAAACGCTGCGGATTGTCCGCCACCGCGCCCGCGGTTGCCAGGCTGGTGGTGAAGTGGTTGCGCACCCCGTCGGCATAGGTCAGCGTGGTGCCGTCCCGCCGTTCGAACTCCAGCCCGCGCGCCGAGGCCTGTTCATAGGTGCTGCCGATCGCACCCTGATGCGCGTTCCACGTGTCGCCATAGCCGGGGTAGAATAGGTCATAGACCTCGCGGGTGAAATAGGGCTCGCTCATCGCGTCGAAAGCGGCGGCGTTGGCGCGGCCGATCAGCTCGTAGGCGCGGATCTGCGCAGGCGACAGATTGGGGTTGAAGGGCTGGGCGGCGGGCGAGAAGAAGTAGGTCTCGTCCCCGCCCATTTCGTGCAGATCGACCACCACCACCGGATTCCAGCTGCGGATCGCGGCGACCTTGCCGCGGGTTTCGGGCTGGCTGAGGGTGAACCAGTCGCGGTTGAGATCGAACATGTAGTGGTTGACGCGCCCGCTCGGCCATGGCTCGTCATGCTCGGCGGCCTGCCGGTCGGCAGCGGCATCGATGCCCTTGGCGGCGAGGAAATTGTTCACGAACCGCGCCCGCCCGTCGGGGTTCTGCATCGGGTCGATGACCACGATGGTCTCGCGCAGGATCTTGGCGGCGCGGGCATCCTCCTGCGCGGCGAGGAGGTGATAGGCGGTCATCAGCGCGGCATCGGTCGAGGAGATCTCGTTGCCGTGGACGCCGTATGCCAGCCAGGTGACCGGCAGCGCCGCCCCGTTCGAGGCGCGGCCTGCGGCGATGTTCGCCAGATCGGCGCGGATCGCATTGAGCCGAGCGATGTTTTCGGGGCTCGAGACGATCACGTAATAGAGCGGGCGGCCTTCCCAACTGGTGGCATATTGCACCATCCGCGTCCGGTCAGGCGCGGCGGCGACCAGCGCCTTGAGATAGGCATAGGTCTCGTCCGGAGAGGTGATGCGGGTGCCGGGCGCATGGCCGACGGTCGCCTGAAGCGTCGGGATCGCCGGATCGAAGCGGCCGTCGATGAAGGACTGCGCACTGGCCGGTTGCCCGCCCGCCGCAAGCATGGCCAGCACGACGAGGCCGAGGCCCCTGATAGTCTTCCGCATGATTTTTCCTCGTTTGCCCGGAACCGGGGCGCGCGGTCAGCCTTGCCGCGAACGGGCGGTTCCGGTCAAGCGGGGAGGGGCGTTCACCGCAGGCGGAAAAGGCTCTAGTAGAACTCCGCCCGCAGATGATCCTCGAAGGGCCGGTTGGCAAAGGCGAAGCTGTCCGCAAAGACGAGGCCGGGGGTGGCTGCGTTCTCGCCGCCCAGACCTGCCGGCACTGCGCTGCCAAGATCGCTCTCTTCGGCCCCTGCGACCGTATCTTCCGAGAGGCTCTGCACGCCGCCGCTGGTGTTCGGGAACCATCCCGCCCAGGTATCCGGCCCAAAGCCGTTGGCGGTGAGATAGTTGATCACCTCCTGCTGCGACTGGTAGTTCGCGTAACGGATGTTGCCGTCGTTCTCCATGATCGCGCGCAGGTAGGCGGTGCCATCGGTGAGGGCGAAATAGACCTCCTGCAATCCGTCACGATCATAATCATTCGCGCCCAGCACGCGGTTGATGTTCTCGATCTGGAGATCGTTCTGGAAGCGGCGCTGGCTGTCGTTCGGGCCAAAGCGCTCGACAACACCGGCCAGCACCAGCGGATCGATATAGATGCCAGCGACCCGCGTTTCGCCCGCCCAGCCGTGGTCGTTGAAATAGACGAGGCCGTCCGGCGCGGTGCCGACTGTCGCAAAGCGGCCGATGAGGCGGTTGACGAGGATCTGGTCGATATCGCCGTCCCCGTTCACATCCGCCTGCCCGATCCGAAGCCAGCCGCCATTGCCGCCCAGCGCATTGCCATCAAAGTCGCGGATGTCGTTCATCGCGGTCTGGTAGACAGTGCGGTCGGCGGTGTTGAAGGTGACGCTGACGCCCGTGCCCGGGCGCAGGCGCAGGATCTGGTCGTCGAATTGCAGGAACTCGATCGCGGTGAGGGTATCCGTCCCGTCCGGGCCGGTCACCTGGAACACGCCCGTGGAGGTTTGCGTCACGGTGTATTGCGAGCGGGTGCCGCGCACGATGGCGAAGTCGACGTTGGAGCCGCCATTGATCGTGTCATTGCCGAGCCCGCCGGTCAGGCGGTTGGCGACATTGTTGCCGATCAGCGTATCCGCCCCCGATCCGGCGATCGCGTTCTCGATCACCGTGCCGCGCGCGATGCTCATATTGCCGGTGCTGCCGCCGACATTCGAGAAGGTCTCGGGGTTGAGGTCGATCCGCTGGTTGGCGGTGAAGGTCGAATAGTCGAGCGTGTCGGTGCCGCCATGATCGACGATGGTGAATGCGAGCAGATTGCCGGCCGCATTGCGCACCGCGGTGCTGACCCCGTAGATCTCGCGGCCCGAGGTGTTGCCCACGCCATAGATCGTGTCACCCGTGCGGGTGGAGGACGCATTGCCGTAGGACTGCTGGAGCGCCACGATATCGCCCTGCATCGGCGAGATCGCGAACACCCGGCTGAACCCGCGCGCGGCAAAGAAGGTGTTCTCCGCCTGATCGAAATAGGACATCACCGTCGTCGCCCAGGAATCGTTCAGATAGAGCGCGTCCTGCGTGTAACTGGCATTGGCGTTGTAGTTGCCGCCATGCCCCAGCCCCAGCGCGTGGCCGATCTCGTGGACATAGGTCTGGAACGAGTAGGTGTTCAGCCCCGTGCCATATTGCGTGATCCACCCCGTGCCGACGTTGATCGACGAGTTGGTGATGAACCCGTTGACGATGGTGGAGCTGGCGAAGGCGCCTTCCTCCGCGTCGTCAAAGGTGATCTGCGCGCCGCTGGTGACTTCGGAGAAGGTGATCCCGGTCACATCGGTCCACAGGCTCAGCGCCTCACGCGCGAGGAAGATCCCGTCGCTCGTCAGCCCGGTGAGGTTCACCGTCAGCGTGCCACCCGGGCCGACATTCCAGCGCCGTGCCGAACCGCCCCAGTAATTGACCAGCAGCTGGTTGGCGATCTGGTTATAGGTGAATTCGGTGAGCGGCGCGGCCTCGTTGATCGCCAGGCGGTAGCCACCGCTGTCCGAATCCACGAAGCCGCCGACATCGACGAAATAGGTGCCGCTGGTGGTCGCGGTGAAGCGGATGCGGGAATAGGTGCCCGCGCTGTCATCGTTGAAGGCCAGCACCGATCCGCTTGCCGAGCGCAGGGTGAGCGTGGTGTCGACATCCGCGCCCGGCCCGGACGGGGTGGCGCTGGTGATGATTTCATAGGTCTGCCCGGCGACCAGCGTGACGGCATACCAGTCTCGGTCGCCATTGACGTCGATCGCTGCCGTTGTCGCCGCTGCACCGACGGTGAGGCTCGCCGTGGTCGAGGCATTGCCGAGCGCCGCGTCGACATGGGGCTGCGAGACGTGGAGTATGTAAGAGCCGGTCCGCGTCTGGAAGCCGCGCACGTCGAGATAGTAGTTCCCGCTGGTCGTCGCGGTGAAGTTGATCTCGGAATAGAGCAGGTTCGCCGCGCCGTTCGCATCGTCATTCTCGATCAGCGAGGTGCCGTTGGCATCGCGCAGGGTGAGGATCGAATCGCGCAGCCCGCTTGGGGGAAGGAATACGGTGAAGGTGTAGGTCTGGCCGGCCACCAGCGAGATCCGGAACCAGTCGGAATCGCCGCCGGTTTCGATCGAGCCCTGCACCGAGGTCCCCGGCGCGATCGACGATGTCGTGCCGACCCCGCCGATCACGGTGTCGCTGGGCTGATCGTCAGAGCCGCCGGTGAGCCCCTTGTTGCTCAGCCCGCCGCAGCCCATGCAGGCGCAGCCGCCGGTGTGGACGATGGTTTCGCGGTAGGTCTCGAGCCCGCCACCCGGAACACCATCCTCGGCGATCATCCCCAGCCGCTCGCGATTGCCGGCGAAGGTCTCGATGAACATGGTTACTCCCCTTTGTGTGGCGCAGTCGGCTGCGCAGTCTGATCGGTTGGCGGTTCGGCCAGCACCGCCGCAACCGCGCGGGCCAGACGATCAATATCATCGGGCTGCAGGGCGCGGTCGGTGGATTCGACCGAAATGGACGGATATTGCGGGCGCGCGCCAGTTCCTCCGGCGGAGAGCTGCGCATCGATCGCGCCGCGCTTGTGCAGGGTGAGGGCAATCGCCAGCCCTTCGGGCGCAGGGCGCTGTCCGAGCGCGGCGGCAAGATCGCTTTCGAAGCGCTCGCAGATCGCGGCGGCATCCATGCCGGGCAGGGCTCCGGTCGCGCCGGTGACAGTGCAGGTGGTGGGCATCGGGCTGGTTGCGCAGGCGGGTTGCAGGAATGCTGCTGCCATCAGAGCGGGAACGGTGTGCTTTGGCAATGACATCGCGGTGGTTCGGACCCGGCCCTTCACGGCAGCGCTGGAAACAGGCCGCCTTCATAACAGAAAACCGCGAGAGTTTAAGAAGATAAAGATTAACCGCAGGCAAATTTCCCTGCATCCGCCGCGCGGGCGGAACAGCTGGCCGAGCGGCCCGCCTCTGGGGGAGCCGCCATCTCTCGTCATCGCAGGAAAGATGGTGGGCGCGACAGGGATTGAACCTGTGACCCCACCTGTGTGAAGGGTGGGAAAATGGGCAGATTGGGCTTTCCTCGGACAGGAAAAGTGTGTAAAAACAGTCTATGGTGTTCGATGCTGTTCGCCCATGTTTTTCATACTTTTTTCATAAGTTCTGGAGGGTGGCGACAATGGCCGATCTCAGCCGCATCGGGGAGCGTGAGAAGTTGAAGCCGAGGAGCGGCAATGAACCGCACTGGCACCGTCTGCGCCAAGGGGTCTATCTCGGCTACCGGCCCTCGCGAAAGAAGGCGGGTGGCATTTGGTTCGCCCGTTTCTATGACGCCGAGGCCAACCGCAATGCGCGCAAGCGGTTGGGCGACTATGGCACCCTGTCAGGCCATGAAGTGTTCAAGCAGGCCAAGGCGGATGCCGAGGCGTGGGCGGAAACGGTCGAAACCGGCGGCGAGCGCGCCCACGACATGGAAACGGTCAAGGATGCATGTGAAGCCTATCTGAGGGAAAAGCCCGGATTGATTGCCGAAGGGGTTTTCCGTCGGCACGTCTATTCCGATCCCATCGCCAAGGTGAAGCTCGACAAGCTCCGGCGGCACCACCTGAAGGCATGGCGCAAGCGGCTGGAGCAAGCCCCCGCGTTGGTGACGCGCACGAAGGAAGCCGAAAAGAAGCGCATGAAGGAACGCTCCAAGTCGACCGTCAATCGCGATATGGTGCCCCTGCGCGCTGCGCTCGGTATGGTGCTGAAGCCCGGTGCGCCGAACACGGACGCCGCATGGCAAGAGGCGTTGCGCCCGTTCAAGGGAGCCGACAAGCGCCGGGAGCTGTATTTGGACCGCGAAGAGCGCAAGAAGCTGATCGATGCCACGTGCGATGAGGCGCGCCCCTTTGTCAAAGCCCTTTGCCTCTTGCCCCTACGCCCCGGCGCGCTGGCAGGACTGACGGTGCGCGACTTCGACAAGCGTACCCGGGCGCTCACGGTCGGCAAGGACAAGAACGGTAACCCGCGCCAGCTCACCATGCCGCAGATGATTGCCGACTTCTTCGAAGCGCAGGTGCAGGACAAACTACCAGCCGCATCGATCTTCGCCCGCACGAGCGGTGAGGCGTGGAACAAGGATGCATGGAAGCATCCGATCAAGGATGCGGTCAAGGCGGCTGGCCTCCCCGGTGCAGCATCCGCCTACACCCTGCGCCACAGTGTCATCACGGACCTGATACGCGCTCGCCTGCCCATCCTCACGGTGGCGCAGCTATCGGGAACAAGCGTTGCGATGATCGAAAAGCACTATGGCCATCTGGTGCGCGATGACGCTGAAGAGGCGCTTGCGAGCATTGCGATTTGATGCGGCTGGGGTATGCATCCGACGAAATGACGGCGCACGGCTTCCGGGCCATGGCATCGACCCTGCTGAACGAGTCGGGGAAGTGGCATCCCGATGCCATCGAACGGGCACTTGCCCACGGCGACAAGGACAAGGTTCGCGCCGCTTATCACCGGGGTCAGCATTGGAAGGAACGCGTGGAGATGGCGCAGTGGTGGAGCGACTACCTCGATCAACTCCGGGAAGGGGCAACTATCACACCCATCAGGAGTGTAGGATGACCCGGAAGTCTCGTCCTCGTAGCGCCGATGAGCATGTCGACCGCCTTCTGGAAGATTTCCCTCTTAATGCTGAACAGCGCGCATTTCTCGCCAATTGGAGGCAGGGCGACCAGCTAGATGCAGATCATAACCCAGATGAAGCGCAGCAGGTCGCGTTGGAGCTGATGCGCTTGGCATACGGAATAACCGACACCGATGCGGGGTTTGATCAATGGGCGTTGCACCAGCTTGCTAATGCACGGCTGGATTGGCGTTTGGCGTTCAACGAGACTGTCCTGCATCGGCTTGCTGATACGCCTGCTCAGGCTGATCTGCCCCCTTCTGAGTGGCCCAATTTCTATTTTAGAATTGGTCACGAAGGAGGAATGGAATGGCGAGGAAGCACAAGCCGGAAGAAATCATCGGCAAGCTGTGAGATGGTCCCGCCTTCTTGGACAGTTTGGCGGCTAAGTTAAGCTAATCCCGGTTGTCGTTATGCCGCCTGTTTGATTATCAGATCATGGGGGGCA
>CAIZNH010000035.1 GCA_903934325.1 uncultured Alphaproteobacteria bacterium
ACCCGGCCACCATAACATAGTGGTACTATTGGTGGCCGGGTGGGGAGGCGGGGCGGGTGGTCTGCCCCCGGCGCCTCAACGCCGGGACAAACGATTCAACACGAGCACCGGCAGCAGCCCCGCTGCGAGCAGGATAAGCGCGGGGATCGCCGCCTCCACCAGCCGCTCGTCGCTGGCGAGGCGATAGGTGCGGGTGGCCAGCGTTTCGAGGTTGAAGGGGCGCAGGATCAGGGTCGCGGGCAGTTCGCGCAGGGTGTCGATGAACACCAGCGCGGCGGCCCCTGCAAGGCTGGGGGCGAGCAGCGGGGCATAGATCTTTGCCAGCACACGGCCCGGCCCCGCGCCAAGGCTGCGCGCCGCCGAATCGAGCCCCGGCGGAATGCGCGAAAGCCCTCCGGTGACGGAGTTGTAGGCGACCGTCAGGAAGCGCACGCCGAGCGCATAGACGAGGATCGCCGAGGTGCCGGTGAGCAGCAGCCCGCCGCTCCAGCCCAGCTGATCGCGCGCAAAGCGGGTGAGGGTGACGTCGAAAGCGCCGAGCGGTGCCAAGAGGCCCACCGCCAGAAGCGCGCCGGGCAGGGCATAGCCCAGGGTCGCCAGCCGGATCGCGCCGGCCGTCAGCCCCGCACCGGATCTTGCGCGGGCAAAGGCGAGGAGGAGCGCGGCGACAAGGCACAGGCTCGCCGTCATCAGCCCCAGCCGCAGACTGCCGCCCGCATAGGTCGCCAGATCGCCCGCCGCGCCTTGCGCTGCGGGACTGGCGGCCAGCATCATCAGGTAGAAGGCGGGCAGGAGGAAGCCGAGCACCACCGGCACAAGGCAGGCGACAAGGGCGAGCGCCTTGCCCAGCGGCGAGAGTGCCACCAGCGGCTCCGCCTCACGGCTTTGGGCGAGGCCGTCGCGGCTGTCGGTGCGCCCGCGCCGGGTGGCCGCCTCGAGCGCCACCAGCGCGATGACGAAGAGCAGCATCACGCCCGCAAGCTTGAGCGCGGCAGGCTTGTCGCCCATCGCCAGCCAGCTGCGAAAAATGCCGGTCGAGAAGGTGGGGATGGCGAAATACTCGGCCACACCGAAGTCCGCGAGCACCTCCATCAGCACCAGCGCGAGGCCCCCCGCGATGGCCGGGCGCGCGGCGGGCAGGGCCACCTCGCGAAAAGCGCGCCAAGGCCTCGCGCCAAGGCTGCGCGCAGCGCGAAACTGGGTAAGGCTCTGGGTCGCAAAGGCGGTGCGAGCCATGAGGTAGACGTAAGGATAGAGCACCAGCCCGAACACCAGCGCCCCGCCGCCCAGCGAGCGGATATCGGGCAGGGCATAGTCATGGTCGCCCCAGCCGGTCGCGTCCCGCAGCGCGCTTTGCACCGGCCCGGCATAGTCGAGCATGTCGGCATAGACATAGGCGGCGATGTAGGCGGGCAGCGCGAGTGGCAGCACCAGCGCCCAGCTGAGGATATTGCGCCCGGGAAAGCGGGTCGCCGCGATCAGCCATGCACAGCCCGTGCCGATCACGCCCGCGACTGCGCCTGCGAGCACCATGAGGAGCGCGGTGTTGGCGATATAGGCGGGCAGCACGGTGCGGGCGAGATCGCCGAGCGCCGCGCCCGAACCCCCGCCTCCGCCCAGCGCCGACCAGCCGATCGCGGCGATCGGCAGGCCCGCCAGCGCGGCAATTGCCAGCGCGCCAAGGCTCCAGCGGCTCAGCGCCCCTGCGCCGCCGCTTGCCGAGCTGCCTGCAAATTGCCTAAGGCGGCTCACCGGCGCACGCCGGATGCGAAGGGCAGGAACCAGGATTGAGCCTCGAATTTCGTCATATTGCCCACGGCTATGGTCAGGTCCGGGCGCTGGAGGACATCAGCTTCCACGCGCCGGCAGGAGAGATCACCTGCCTGCTTGGCGCGTCGGGTTGCGGGAAGTCAACTCTGCTTGGCCTCGCGGCGGGGCTGCTCACGGTGCAGCAGGGCGAGATATTGCTGAACGGCACAGTGCTGGCCGATGCCCGTCACAGCCCTCCGCCCGAAGCGCGCCCCGTGGGGCTGGTGTTTCAGGACGGCGCGCTGTTTCCGCATATGACGATTGCACAGAATATCGCCTTCGGCCTGCCCAAGGCTCGCGCTGGCGAGGCCGAGGGCTGGCTCGCGCAGGTCGGCCTTGCGGGGCTGGGCGCGCGCTATCCGCACCAGCTTTCGGGCGGGCAGCAACAGCGCGCCGCGCTCGCCCGGGCGATGGCGCCGGGGCCGCAGGTGCTCCTGATGGACGAGCCCTTCGCCAGCGTCGACATCGTGCTGCGCCGCCGCTTGCGCCGTGATTGCCGCATCATCCTGCGCGAACGCGGGGCGACCACGGTGCTCGTCACCCATGATCCGGCCGAGGCGCTCGATATTGCCGACCGGATCGCGGTGATGGAGGCGGGACGGATCGTCCAGTTTGCAACGCCCAGCGAGCTTCACGATGCCCCTGCCAGCGCGGCAGTGGGCGCAATGTTCGGCGGGGCGCAGGTCGTCTCCGGCGCGCGCGGGGAGGGCGGCTTTATGACGGCTTTCGGGCTGTGGAGCGCCGATTGTGCCGCTGCGGCTGTGCCGGAAGCCGCCGCCTATGATCTGCTGGTTCATGCCGATGCGCTCGATCTGGTCGAGGACCCGGAAGGGCTGCGGGTGCGCGATTGCCACGCGATTGGCCCCGCCGTGCGGGTGGTGCTGGTGGCGGCGGACGGCAGCGAGATCACCGCCGAGAGCGCCGCGCCGGTCAACCCTGCCAGCCGCTACCGCGTCACCCCGAGGAAGGGCAGCCTCAAGGTGTTTGCCCAAGGCTAGCACTTGCGCATCGCCAGATAATATTGCAAGTCATTCGCAACTTGCTATCAGGATTCGCGAAAGTCATGAAGAAACTGCTCCTCGCCCTTGCCGCCTGTGCCAGCCTTGGCGGGCTTGCCGCCTGCTCAGAAGGGGCGGAGGGTGACGGCGCAGCGCCGACCGATGCGGGCGAGGTCAATGTCTATACCGCGCGTCACTACGACACCGATCTGGCGCTCTACGAGGACTTCACCAAGACCACGGGGATCAAGGTCAACCGCATCGAGGCCGATGCCGACGCCCTGATCGAACGCATCGCGGCCGAGGGCGAATTCAGCCCCGCCGATGTCTTTGTGACGGTCGATGCCGGACGCCTCGCGCGGGCCGAGGAGGCCGGGATCCTTGCCGAGGTGGATTCGCCGGTGCTCAAGGAGCGCATCCCCGCCCACCTGCGCGATCCGAAGAACCGCTGGTTCGCGCTCACCACGCGGGCGCGGATCATCATCTACAACAAGGCCAAGGGACAGCCTGCGGGCCTTGCCACTTACGAAGACCTCGCCAAGCCGGAATTCAAGGGCCGCATCTGCATGCGCTCCTCCTCCAGCGTCTACAACATCGCGCTGCTCTCCAGCATCATCGCCCATGACGGCGCGGCCAAGGCCGAAAGCTGGGCCAAGGGCGTGGTCGCCAATTTCGCGCGCCCGCCGCAGGGCAATGACATGTCGAACATCGAGGCCGTGGCCGCCGGCGAGTGCGACATCTCGCTGGTCAACACCTATTACCTCGCCCGCTTCGCCAGCGGAGAGAAACGCAAGGTGCTGGACGGCGTCGGGATCATCTTCCCCAATCAGGCGACCACCGGAGCGCATGTCAACATGAGCGCGGCGGGCGTGGTGAAGTCCTCGCCCAACCGCGCCAATGCGGTGAAGTTTCTCGAATACCTCGCTTCCGACACGGCCCAGCAGCTGCTCGCAGGCGGCAACAACGAATATCCCACCGCCAAGGGCGTCGCCGCGACCTCGGCGGTCGAGGCGCTCGGCAGCTTCAAGGCCGACACCCTCAGCGCCGCCGAAATCGGCAAGGGACAGCCGCAAGCCGTGACGATTTTCAACCGCGCAGGCTGGAACTGATTTGCGCTCCATCAAGGCGCGCTTTCAGGCCTTATCACTAAACTGTCTTGAAGGGGGCGCGGTGTTCGTCCATTTGCGCCCCGATCCTGCGGGCCGCTTCTGGCCGGCGCACACCTGTATCCGAGGCCTCTCTTGACCAACACCGCCCCGACCCGCGACCAGTTCACTGAAAGCGCGGCGCTCTCTGTCGAGACGATCACCTATGTGCACCACTGGTGCGAGGGGCTGTTCACGCTCAAGATGACGCGCCCGGCGAGCTTCCGCTTCCGCTCGGGCGAGTTCGTGATGATCGGCCTGCCGGGCGACAACGGCAAGCCGCTGCTGCGCGCCTATTCGGTCGCTTCGCCTTCGTATGAGGAGGAGCTGGAGTTCCTCTCGATCAAGGTGCAGGACGGCCCGCTCACCTCGCGGCTCCAGCACATCCAGGTCGGCGATCCGATCTATCTCGGCAAGAAGCCGACCGGCACCCTCGTCACCGACGCGCTGCTGCCGGGCAAGCGGCTGTTCATGCTCTCGACCGGCACCGGCCTTGCGCCCTTCATGAGCCTCGTGCGCGATCCCGAGGTCTACGGGATGTTCGAGGAAGTGATCGTCGTCCATTCCGTGCGCAACGTGGCCGAACTCGCCTATCGCGAGCTGCTGGAATCGAAGCTTGAAGGCGACCCGCTGCTCGAGGATGAAGACCGCGCGCGGATGATCTACGTGCCGACCGTCACCCGCGAGCCGTTCCGCACCCAGGGTCGCATCCAGCAGCTGATCGACGATGGCCGGCTGTTCGAACAGTCCAAGGGCCCGCAGCACTTCGTGCCCGATGAGGACCGCGTGATGCTGTGCGGCTCGATGGCGATGATCAAGGACCACGCCGCCGATCTGGAGGCGCGCGGCTTTACCGAGGGCGCGAACAACAAGCCCGGCCAGTTCGTCATCGAACGCGCGTTTGTGGGGTAAGCCTGCGGCGGAGCTTTCCGCTGCATTCACAAGTGGTTCAGTATCGCGGCGGCAGTCTTTTCCCGGCAACAGGGAGACTGCCGTGCCCGATCATGTCCTGCCCGCTATCGCCGCTTTCGCTGGCGCATTGATCCCCGCAGCCGTGCTTGCGCAGGAGGAGCGCGTCTCCTCGCTTCCCGATTACAACCTCGTGCAACTCTCGGTCGCTGCCAGCGCGGTTCCGATCGAGGAATTCCAGTCGCGCACGATGGCGATCAATTCCTGCGGGGAAGCGGTGAAACTGGGCAAGGCGCTGGGCGCGAAGGTGGAGCGCAAGACCTTTGTTCACGCGACCGAACTGCCCCCGCAATTGCGGCCGGTGCTGAAGGATCTGCCCAACGGCATGGCCACTCCGGTGCTGACCGAGGACGGCAAGGCGCTGCACGTGCTGGTGGTGTGCAGCCGCTCCTGACCTCTCCCCACTTTCGCGCTTGACCCTTGGCGAGCGGCGCTGTTCAATCGTGGCAAATCAAAACCCTTTTGCCGGAGAGACCCCCCCATGCTCGCGACCTCCTATCGCACCGCCTATAACGAAGACCACGAGGCCTTCCGCGACACTGTCCGCAAGGTCTTTGCCGAACACCTCACGCCGAACCTCGACGAGCATGAAGCCAACGGCATCGTGCCGCGCGACGTGTGGAAGGCCGTGGGCGAGGCGGGGCTCCTGTGCCCCACCGTGAAGGAAGAAAACGGCGGCTTGGGCCTCGATTTCGGGTTCAACTGCATCGTCGCCGAGGAACTCTCCTACCTCGGCTCGGCGGCGGGCTTCGCGCTGCAATCGGATATCACCGCCAACTATTTCGAGCGCCTCGGCACCCCCGAACAGCGCGCCAAGTATATGCCCGGCATGGTGACCGGCGACATCATCACCGCGATCGCCATGACCGAACCGGGCGCCGGTTCCGACCTTCAGGGCATTCGCACCACGGCGAAGAAGGACGGCAACCACCTCGTCATCAACGGCTCGAAAACCTACATCACCAACGGCCAGAACGCCGATGTGGTGATCGTGGTCGCCAAGACCGATCCCGAGCGCGGGGCCAAGGGCATCAGCCTTGTCCTCGTGGACGCCGATACCCCCGGCTTCGAACGCGGACGCAATCTCGACAAGATCGGGCAGCACTCCGCCGACACCTCGGAGCTGTTCTTCAACGACTGCCGCGTGCCGATGACCAACATCCTCGGCGCGGAAGGCATGGGCTTCGTGCACCTGATGGAGGAACTGCCGCAGGAGCGCCTCAGCATCGCGGTCGGCGCGCAGGCGGCGGCGCAGCGGGCGTTCGACGAGGCGGTGAAGTTCACCAAGGAGCGCGCGGCTTTCGGCAAGACCGTGTTCGAATTCCAGAACACCAAGTTCACCCTCGCCGACCTCAAGGCCAAGCTGCAGGTGGGCTGGGCGCATCTCGACTGGGCGATCCGCAAGCACCTCGCGGGCGAACTCACCACCGACGAGGCGAGCGCGGCCAAGCTGTGGCACACCGATCTGCAGTGGGAAGCCTGCGACGTGTCGCTGCAACTCCACGGCGGGGCGGGCTATATGAACGAATACGCCATCGCCCGCCTGTGGCGCGATGCGCGCGTGACGCGCATCTTCGGCGGCACGAACGAGATCATGAAGGAAGTGATCTCGCGCTCGATCTAAGTGCCTTGGGAGGGGCCTGACATGACCGAACCGCTCGACTTTACCGGCAAACGCGTGCTCGTCATCGGCGGGTCGAGCGGGATCGGCAATGGTATCGCCCACGGATTCCGCGCGCGCGGGGCGGGCGTCACTGTCACCGGCACACGGCCCGATGCAGGCGATTATCTCGAAGCAGAGGACAGCGACTTCACCGGCCTCGATTACTGCCAGCTTGACCTCACCGACCGCTCGGCGGTGGACCGGCTGGCCGGGGTGCTGGGCGCGGTGGATGTGCTGGTGCTTTGCCAGGGCACGGTGCGCTATGGCCGGCAGGAATTCACCCGCGATGGGTGGGATCAGGTGGTCGACATCAACCTCAATTCGGTGATGGATGCCGCCCGCGCATTCCACCCCGCACTGAGCGCAGCCAAGGGCGCGATCATCATCGTCTCCAGCGTGGCGGCGTTCAAATCGACCATCGGCACGCCCGCCTATGCGGCATCGAAGGCGGGCGCGGCGAGCCTGACCAAGACGCTGGGCGAGGCCTGGGCGCGCGACGGCATCCGCGTCAACGGCATTGCCCCGGGGCTGGTGCCGACCAAGCTGACGAGCGTGACCACCGATCACCCCGAACGCCGCGAAGCGTCCCTCAGGAAGATCCCCCTGCGCCGCATGGGTACGCCCGAGGACATGGCCGGCGCGGCGCTGTTCCTCGCCTCGCCGCTTTCGGCCTACATCACCGGCCAGACGCTGGTGGTGGACGGCGGCCTCACCCTCTCCTGAAGGAAGCACCCGCGATGCAATTCACCCGCCTCGGCCGCTCCGGCCTCACTGTCTCGCGCCTGTGCCTCGGCTGCATGGCCTATGGCGACACCTCCAAGGGCTGGCATGGCGACTGGCTGCTGGGCGAGGACGCCGCGCGGCCTTTCTTCCGCGAGGCGCTGGAGGCGGGGATCAATTTCTTCGACACGGCCAACATCTATTCGGGCGGCACCTCGGAGGAGATCACCGGCAAGCTGCTCAAGGAGATGGCGCAGCGTGACGAGATCGTGGTCGCCACCAAGGCTTTCGGCGTGTGGCGCAACGCCCCCAATTGCGGCGGGCTTTCGCGGAAGGCGCTGTTCGCCGCGATCGACGACAGCCTGACGCGGCTCGGCATGGACCATGTCGACCTGTTCCAGATCCACCGCTGGGACGACAACACGCCCATCGAGGAGACGATGGAGGCGCTCCACGACATCGTGAAGGCGGGCAAGGCGCGCTATATCGGCGCGTCTTCGATGTATGCATGGCAGTTCGCCCGCGCCCAGGAGACCGCGCGCACGAATGGCTGGACGCGGTTCATCTCCATGCAGAACCAATTGAACCTGCTCTACCGCGAGGAAGAGCGCGAGATGCTGCCGCTGTGCGCGGTGGAGGGCGTGGGGGTCATCCCGTGGAGCCCGCTCGCGCGCGGACGGCTGACGCGGCCATGGGGCGAGACCTCGGTGCGCTCGGAAAGCGATGTCGTGGGCAAGGTGCTCTACAAGCCCGAGGATGCCGCGGATCGCGCTGTGGTTGACCAGCTTGCGCAGCTGGCCGCCGCACGCGGGGAGGCGATGGCGAGCCTTGGTCTCGCATGGCATTTCACCAAGCCTGAGGTCACGGCCCCGATCATAGGCGCGACCCGTCCGCAGCACATCGCCGACGCGGTGCGCGCGCTCGATATCGCGCTGACGGCAGAGGAAGTGGCCGCGCTCGAAGCGCCCTATCGCCCCAAGTTCCCGACCGGCATGGGGATGCCGATGCCCGCGATGGACAAGGTAAGTGTGAGGTAGGGGCGGGGGGGCTGCACCACCAACAACCGAATGTTACATTCGCATGTGATTTAGTCACAAGCGCGTCACATGCTTGCGCCACTCCTGTCCTTGCAACTGTGCGGGGCCACGATGGACGTCGTCAATATCTTCCTGACCAGCGAACTTGGCGAAAGCCTTGATGATTTCGTGCATGATGATCGGCGCTTCACCTTCGACAAGCTGGGCCCCGATGGTCCGCGCCGGTTGGTGGAAGGGCCGATGTGGGCCTTTGTCGACTGGGTGATGCCGACCATCTCGGGGCTCGAGATGTGCCGCCGCCTGCGCGCCGATCCGCGCACCGCCGATGCCCATGTCACGATGGTGCTGGAAGAGGACGATGCCGAGGATCGCCGCCGCGCGCTGCGGGCCGGGGCGGATGACTATCTGGTCGGGCCGCTTTCGCGCACCGCGGTGCTCGACCGGGTGCTGGCGCTGCAATCGCGCGGGGCCGAGCGCCACGCCACCCGCCGCTTCGAGGCGGGCGCCTTGACGATCGACATGGCCGCTTTGCAGGCGCGCTGGGCGGGCGAGCCGATCGTGCTGCGCCCCAACGAATTCCGTCTGCTGCGCTTCTTTGCCGAAAACCCCAACCGCGTGCTCACCCGCGAGGATCTGATCAGCGGCCTCGGCAAGCGCGAACCGGCGATCGACGAGCGCACGGTCGACGTATGGGTCGGCCGGTTGCGCCGCGCGATCAAGGCGGCAGGCGGCGGCAACCCGCTGCGCACCGTGCGCTCGCTGGGGTATGTGTTTGATCTGGGTTGAGGGGGGGGCGCCAGTTCTCCGTCGCCCCGTGCTTGACACGGGGCTAAGCTAGCTCTTTTCGGTCGCAGTCCAGATGAAAGCCGAGCCCCGTGTCAAGCACGGGGCGACGGGTTCGGGAGAGACCGAAGCCTCTCCCGATTGGTCAGAAACTCGCCTTCAACCCGATCGCGAAGCTCGTGCCGACATCGAAGGTGTTGAGCTCGGCGCGGTTGCCGTTCACTTCCTGGAACTCGAAATTGTCGCGCCCGAAGATGTTGCGCGCCTCAAGGCTCAGCTCCAGCGGAATGCCGGCCAGCTTCAGCTCGCTGCGGGCCACCAGATCGACCGTCAGGCCCGGAGCCTCGACCACATCGGGCAGCGCCCCTCCGCGCAGGGTCACACGCTCGCTCGCATAGTTGAACAGCACGGTGAACTGCTGCACCTTTTCGGTGTCCTCGATCCCCAGCGACAGGTTGGCGACGTGATCGGACTGGCCCACCAGCGGCGCGCCGTCATCGAACAGCTGGCTCGCCGGCTGGCCGACAGCACCCGGGATCGGCGCCAGATCGCCCGCACTCACCGAAATGCTCGACTGGGTGTAGGTGTAGTTGGCGAGGATCAGGAACTGCTTGGTCTCGAAGAAGCTGCCCCAGTCGGCGAGGTCAATGCCGTAGGAAACGTCCAGCTCGGCCCCGTAAAGCTCGGCCTTGGGGGCGTTGGCATAGCTTGTCTCGATGATGCCCGGCGCGGTGATCAGGAAGTTCTCGATCGGGTTGTCGATCGACTTGAAGAAGCCCGCGAGGCTGACCTTGCGAGGGCCCCCGAGGTAATATTCGAGCCGCGCTTCGGCATTGATCAGCTCGCTGTCCTGAAGGAACGGGTTCCCGCGGAAGCGACGGTTGGATTCCGGATCGAAATAGGTCTGCTCCACCAGCTCGCGGAACTGCGGGCGGGCGATGGTCTGCGAGGCCGAGAGGCGCAGTTGCAGATCATCCATCGCCTGCCAGGTCACCGTTGCCGAGGGCAGGAAATAGTCGTTGGCGATGCGGGTCGGGTTGGCGAGGTTGCCCCCGCCGAAAGTCGGATCGGGCGCGGCGACCTGAAGGCCGTCTTCGTAACGCACACCGGTTTCCAGCGTGAGCGTGTCGGTCGGCTGGTAGCGGCCCATCAGGTATCCGGCGTGCACCGTCAGCGCGGCGTCGAACACCGGGAAGGGGGTGGGATCGGAAACGGTGATGTTGAAGAAGGGCTGCGCAGTGGTGCCGGGCGGAATGATCCCGGTCGCAAGGGTCGATCCGTTGATGATGTCGCCCGGACGACGCAGGCCCAGCGCGCGCAGGGCGGTGGTGAATTCGGCCGAGGAGCTGATCAGCGGACGGATGATGAAGGAGATCGAACGGCGCGCGGTGTCCGAATAGGAATAGCCCGCCGTCAGCGTCAGGTTGTCGGCCACTTCGTAAGACACGTCCGCGCCGCCGAACCACAGCTTTTCGGTCAGCTCTTCAAAGCCGACCTGGATGCGCTCGGTCCCGCCCACCAGCGCGCCCACGTCGACCACGAATTCGCTGCCGAAGGGATCATTGGGGATGTTGGTGCGGATATAGGGCACGATCGCGTTGTAGGGCGCCTCGCGGTCGGTCTGGGCATAGCCGCCGCGCAGATCGATCTCGAAGGAGTCGAAGTTGAACTCTGCAACGATCTGCGAATCCATCAGCTGGCGTTCGAACCAGCCGGTCTGCTGGGTCTGGAAATCGAACGGGCGCGCGACATCGGTGAAGGCGTCGGTGCCGGTGGCGAGACGCGCGGTCTTGAGGGTGTCGCGGATGTAGAGATTGGTCCAGCGCACGGTGTGCTCGCCGATATCGAGGCCGATCCCGATCATCGCGTTCACCAGAACCTTGTTGTCGGTGATGAAGTTCTGCGAATCGAACAGGATCTGGCCCGCCTGCGCATCGCCGAACTGCTGGCTGGTGACATTGCGGTTGCGCCAGGTGTTGGTGATCCCGGCCGTGGCAATCAGGCCAAGGTAATTGCCGTCGCCCACCTCAATCGAGGCGCCGCCGGTGAGATTGGCGGAGAAGTTGGCGGGCAGCACGTCGTTCTTCTGGAGCGTCACCAGATTGGACGGCAGGATCTGCCCGGCCAGCTGGCGCTGCACCGCGGCCGGCGCATCATTGATGCGCGTGCCGCTGGCGATCAGGCCTTGCAGCGCGGTCGGGATATCGCGGTTGCCGTTGTCGAAGCCGAAGCTGTCCAGATCGCTGCCGAAATAGGTCAACCCGTTCTGGAAGGTGGTCTCGGTATCGCCGCTGGAGCCGATGGAGATGGTGAGGAAATCCTCGGTCGGGATCGCCTTGGTGGTGAGGTTGATCACCCCGCCGCCGAATTCGCCCGGGAAGTTGGCCGAATAGGTCTTCTGCACCAGAGACGAGGAGATCACGCTGGTCGGGAAGATGTCGAGCGGGACGACGCGGCTCAGCGGTTCGGGGCTGGGAAGCGGCAGGCCGTTGAGCAGCGCGAGAGAGTAGCGATCGCCTAGGCCGCGCACGAAGACGCGGCCATTGCCGACCAGCGACAACCCGCTCACCCGGCCGAGCGCGCCGGCAATGTCGCCTTCGCCGGTGCGTGCGATATCGGCTTCGGAGAGCACGGTCAGCACCTGACCCGAATTACGCGCCGGATCACGGCTGCGGCGACCGGTGACGATGATGCCGCCGCCCGGCACCGAAATGTCGGACTGCTGGAGCTCTTCTTCCGGCGGGGTCTCCTCGGCGGGCGCGTCGGTCTGCTCCGTGGCCTGCTCCTCGGGGGCCGGCTCGCTGCCTGCGTCCTGTGCTGCAAGCACGGACGGCATGGTGAGCGCGGTGGTGAAAAGCAGCAGCCCTGCCAGGCGCTTGCCGGTCGACATAGGTGAGAACCCTCTCATGAATTGGTCGTGCTGAATGCGAAAATGGGGGAGACGCTGCGGGCTGCGGCGTCTCCCCCGTAGAGCGGTCAAGACGCTCGCTTAAACCGGGTAGACCGGGAGCGAGGTGCAGGCGCCGGTCGAACTGCTGAAGTTCTGGATCGACGAGTTGCAAGTCCAGTTGCCGAAGATGCTGGTCAGCGCCGCGGCGTTCTGGATCGCGCCGATGAAGGTGCGGTTCGGGAAGAAGGTCGAACGGCCGTTCGCGGCAAAGGGCGTGCGGGCGGTTTCGTTCGCGCCGTTGACCACGCCGTTGGTGAGCGTGATCGCGAAGGCGAGGTTGTTGTTGGTGCCGCCGTTGATGCGGGCTGCGACATCGGCATTGGTGTTGCCGCCGCCGCCGCGGATCGGATCGGTCGCCGGGCAATCGCCGACCACCGAGTCCACGCCGATGATCGCCGCGAGCGTGGTCGGCTCGTCGATCTGGAAGCAGTGGTTGGTGCCGGCATTGATCACGCCGTTGGTGAGACCGAGCGCCGCGCCGCCGCGGGCCTGCACCACCTGCGGAGCCGCATCGCGCGCCGCGAAGGTGAAGTTGTTCACCTGGAAACGGGTCTGCGGGATCGCGTTCGAGGGGGTGCGGTCAGCCACGTTGGGCGAGTCGAGTTCGATCAGGCGGTCGCCGGTCGAGGACCGCTGCACCGCGATCACGGTGTCGAGATTGACGATCGCGCCGGTATCGACGTCGAGCGAATCGTCGGATGCGCCGATGATCGCGAAGTTGCGGGCGTTGAACCCGCCGCCGAAGAACTCGATGCCGTCATCCGAGCTGTTGAACGAGACGAGGTTCTCGATCACCGTGCCCGAACCCGCGCCGCCGGTGGTCAGCGACTGGAGCTCGTTGTTCGGCGCCAGTTCGAAGCCCGAGAAGCGGATCTGGTTGAAGCGGAACGAGCCCGAACTGTCAGCCGAGTTGGCCCCGCCGAACGGGGTGGCAACAGCGGCACCTTCAAGACGGCCTTCGCAGGTCGGGTTGTTGGTCGGCGCGGCGGCGGTGTTGAACACGCCGGTCGAGCAATCCGAGATCGGCGCGCGGCCGAGCAGCACGACGCCGCCCCACTGCTGCTGGCTGTTATCGCTGGCGACGCCCTGGATGTTGTCGCGGCTGGTCCAGATGATCGGGCGTTCGGCGGTGCCGTTCGACTGGATCGCGTTGCCGCGGTTGACCACGAGGTAGGAGTCCTGCTGCGCGAAGAAGATCACGCCCGGCTCGACATTGAGGGTGACGGTGGTGCCGGTCGAGGAGAAGCCGCGATCCGTGCCGACATCGACGCGGCCGTTGATCTGGTAAACCAGCCCGCGGATGAAGGGCAGGGTGTCGGTCGAGGTGAAGCGCGCCGGCAGCTGGCACACACGGTAGGTGCCGGTCGGGCCCGAAATGGTGCCGGCATCGACCAGACCGCCCGAGGTGGCGATGGTCGGACAGCCGGCCGCCGGGGTCACCAGCGTCTGGGTCGGCGTGGGCGTCGGCGTCGGGGTGGGCGTCGGGGTCGGGTTGTTGATGATGATGTTGCCGCCGGTGCCGGGCGAGACGATTTCGTCCGCGCCGCAGCCGGCGAGCGCGAGCAGGCTGCAGCCCAGAACGAGAGTACGTTGAATGTTTTTCACAGCGAGCGGTCCCCTGAAAAGCCGAGAATCGGGTGCGCGTTGAAAGCCGGTGGATTCGGCTGCGCAGGGCTTCGCTAGGGTTGCTGCATGACAGAATTCTTGCAGCGTTACAGTCGCATGGCATTCGCTGTAATATGACTGAAGAAAGACAAATGTGACAACGCGCCACTTCGGCGAAATCGCGATTATGACAGTTCGCGATGACGCAAAAACAATGACTTGCTGTTTTAAATTGCAGAAATATTACATTGTTACGCTTTTGTTGCGGATGCGCTTTTTTCGAGTCACTATGCTCCCACACTGGAAGAGGAGCCTTCTGACCATGTCCTTCACGCTGTTTGCGACGGCCCTGATCGCCGCCACGCCGCTGCCGGCCGCACCTGTCGCCGGGCTTGCTGTTGCTGCCGAAAGCGATCTGGCGGCCACCACGCTCGCCACCGGGCGCGGGGAGGAGGCGATTGTCACGCTCCAGCGCGCCAGCGCCGCCGATCCGCATGATCCGGCGGTGATGATCAATCTCGGCATCGCCTATGCCCACCGCGGCGAGGACGCCAAGGCGCGCGCGGCCTTCGAGGCGGCGCTGACCTGCCACGAGGTGGTAGATCTCGATACGGCCGACGGGGCCACCACCGATTCGCGCCGGCTTGCGCGCAGGGCGATCCGGATGCTCGAACGCGGCGAGTTCCGCCCCGCGCAGCTGCGCACCGAACAGCTGACCTACCGCAACTAAGCGCCGCCGAAAGGCACGCAAAAAGGGCGGGTTGCCGATCCGGCAGCCCGCCCTTTTGCGTTGTGCAGCCCCTTGCAAATGCGCGCTTTCGCGGGACTGTCACCCGCTTGTCATTTAGGTTAGACATTGGGCGGAGGATTACAGAGGGACCCGGGGAATGATTCTCGCCGCGGCTGGCCGCGTCATCATTGTCGCCATGCTGCTCGGCCTTGCGACCGGGGCACGGGCCGATGTGCTTGAGCTCGGGGCCGAAGGTGCGCGCTGGGTGGCCGGGCCGCTGGCGGGCAGGCCTGCCGCAGCGACCGCGAGCCAAACCGAAGCGGCAAGCGCGCCAGTGGTGGTCGAAGGGCTTGCGCTGCCCGATGCCATGATCGCCGATCCCGCCCGCCATGCTGCTGGCATTCCGCCGCGCTACACCGCCAAGATTGCCGAACTCGCCGCGCGCTATGATCTCTCCCCCTCGCTGCTCGAAGCGCTGGTGTGGCAGGAGAGCCGTTGGCAGGAAAACGCGGTCTCGCCGGTCGGCGCGCGCGGTCTTGCGCAGCTGATGCCGGGCACAGCGCGCTATCTCGGGGTCAATTCCGACGATCCCTTCCAGAACCTCGAAGGCGGGGCGCGCTATCTGCGCGAACAGCTCGACCGGTTCGGCGGCGATCTCGAAAAGGCGCTGGCCGCCTATAATGCAGGGCCCGGACGGGTCGAGCGCGCGGGCGGCATTCCCAATATCCGCGAAACGCAGAACTATGTGGCGGCGATCATCGGCCGCTTGTCCAACCATGCGCGTGTCTCAGGCCGATAGGCGGGGGCGCGTGCGAGACGTGAAAGTACCATGAAGGAAATGATGTCGCTGCTCCGTTTGCCTGCCCGTATGGCTGCCGTTCTCACCCTCGCGCTCGCGCCTGCCGCGGCCATGGCGCAGACCGCCGATCCGGCCGGCTCCGGCCCGATCAACAATGCGCTCCTGTGGCTGCAGGGCACCTTGCTGGGCACCGTGGCGACCACGGTGGCCGTCATGGCGGTGGCCGCGATCGGCTTCATGATGCTCACCGGCCGGATGAACTGGCGCTTCGGCGCGACCGTGATCATCGGCGTCTTCATCCTGTTCGGCGCGACCACCATCGTTGCCGGCATCCAGTCGGCTGCCGGATAGGGCCATGAGCGAGCTCGTCCGCCATCCGGTGCACCGCGCGCTCACCCGTCCGCAGATGTTTGCGGGCGTGACGATGAACTTCTTCATCATCAACCTGATGGTGACGACGATCGCCTTCCTGATGCTCAAGAGCTTCTGGATCATTCCGGTGCCGCTGGTGATGCACGTGATCGGCTACTTCGCGTCCTTGCGCGAGCCGCGCATTTTCGACCTGTGGATCACCAAGGTCTCCAAATGCCCGCGCGTGCCCAATTTCAAGCGCTGGGGGTGCAATTCCTATGCCCCGTAAATGGATCGGCGCCGCCGCGTGGAGCGCGAAGGAAGCCAAGGTGGGTGACCGCCTGCCCTATGCCCGCCTGATCGACGAGAGCACCGTGCTGCTGCGCGATGGCTCGGTGATGAGCGCGATCCAGGTGCCCGGCCTGTTGTTCGAGACCGAGGATTCCGACGCCCTCAACGCTCACGCAGCGACCCGCGAGGTGATGCTGCGCAGCACGCTCGATGCGCGCTTTGTGATGTATCACCACGTCATCCGCCGCCGGGTGGAGGTGGAACTCGATGCCGAATTCCCCGACGCGCTCAGCCGCCATATCGATGCGCGCTGGAAGCAGCGGCTGGCGGGCGGATCGCTGTTCATCAACGATCAGTTCATCACCCTGATCCGCCGCCCCGCGCGCGGCAAGACCGGTCTGCCCGAGCGGCTGTCGAAGATGTTTGCGCGCAGCACGGCAGACGAGCCCGAGGCCGATCCCAAGGATCTGCGCAGCCTCAAGGCGGCCGTGAGCGGCCTTGTCGCCAGCTTGCAGAATTACGGCGCAGCGGTGCTGGGCGATTATCAGGCCGCAGGCAGCAGCGGCACCAATTCGGAGATGCTGGAGCTGCTCTCGGCGCTCTATAATGGCGAAATGCGCCCCGTGCGCCGGCCTTCGCCCGAAACCGATATCGGCCATATGCTGCCCTATCGCCGCGCCTCTTTCGGGCTCGATGCGATGGAACTGCGCGGGTCAGCCGCGCCCGATTTCGCCGCGATCCTTGGGCTGAAAGACTATCCCGAGGCGACCTCGCCGGGGCTGCTCGACAATATCCTGCGCCTGCCGTTCGAGATGGTGGTGACCGAAAGCTACGCCCCCAACGAGCGAACCACGGCCAAGGAGCGGATCGATCTCGCCCTCAGGCGTTCGCGCTCGGTGGACGAGGAGGCAGCGGCCGAACGTGCCGACATGCTGTCTGCACGCGATGCACTGGGCAATGGCGCGGTCGGCTTTGGCGATCACCACCTCACGGTGCTGGTGCGCGAGACGACGCTGCCGCGATTGGACGATGCGGTGGCAGCCTGCGCGGCGGCGCTCGCCGATACCGGCGCGATTGCGGTGCGCGAGGACACCAATCTCGAACCCGCCTTCTGGGCGCAATTCCCCGGCAACGAGGAATACATCGTCCGCCGCGCGCTGATTTCCTCGGCCAATATGGCGGGCTTCGGCAGCTTCCACGGCTTTGCCCTGGGGCAGGCGAGCGGCAATCACTGGGGTGATGCGGTGACGCTGCTGGAGACCACCAGCGCCACGCCGTTCTTCTTCAACTTCCACCACGGCGACTTGGGCAACTTCTCCGTCATCGGCCCTTCGGGTTCGGGCAAGACCGTGGTGATGAACTTCCTTGCCGCGCAGGCGCAGAAGTTCAAACCGCGCACCATCCTGTTCGACAAGGATCGCGGCGCGGAGCTGTTCATTCGCGGCATCGGCGGGCGTTATGACCGGATCGCGCCCGGCGCGCCGACCGGCTTCAACCCGCTCTCGCTGCCCGATACGCCCGCCAATCGCGCCTTCCTGCGGGACTGGCTCGGCGTGCTGCTCAAGGCGGATGGGCCGGAAGAGTTTGCGACCATCAGCGCTGCGGTCGATGCGACCTATGCCAATGATCCCTCGCTCCGGCGCCTCAAGCACTTCAAGGAGCTGCTGGCGGGCACCCGTCGCCCGACGCCGGGCGACCTGGCGGACCGGCTGGCCGCGTGGATCGGTGAGGGCGAGCACGCCTGGCTGTTCGACAATGCGCAGGACAAGCTCGATCTCGCCACCCGCGTGATGGGCTTCGACATGACCGCGCTGCTCGAAAATCCGCGCCTGCGCACGCCCACGATGATGTATCTCTTCCACCGCATCGACGAGCGGCTGGACGGGCAGCCGACCATGATCCTGATCGACGAGGGCTGGAAGGCGCTCGACGACGAGGTGTTTGCCGCGCGCATCCGCGACTGGCTGAAGACGCTGCGCAAGCGCAACGCGCTGGTCGGCTTTGCCACGCAGTCGGCGCGCGATGCATTGGACAGCCGCATCTCCACCGCGCTGGTCGAGCAGACCGCGACCATGGTGTTCATGCCCAACAGCCGCGCGCGCCCTGAGGATTACTGCGACGGCTTCGGCCTCACGAGCCACGAATTCGCGCTGATCCGCAGCTTGCCCGCGCACAGCCGCTGCTTCCTCGTGCGCCAGCCCGATGCGAGCGTCGTCGTGCGGCTCGATCTGTCGGGCGCGCCCGAGGTGCTGACCATCCTTTCCGGCCGCGAGAGTGCGGTGCGGCGGCTCGATCTGCTGCGCGAGGCGGTGGGCGACGAGCCTGCGGCGTGGTTCCCGGCGCTTACGGGCCGCGCATGGCCTGATGGGGCGGCGGTGGATGCCGATGGCCAGCCTGTGTGGCAGGCCGCCGAATGAGCACCACCTGCGATATGGCCGCAGAGGCGATGGGCACCGGCGTCTCCGCCGCGCTCACTGCGGTCGATTGCATTGCCAGCGGGATGAGCGAGCAGGCCTTCAACCGCCTGTTCGGCACCGATGGCCAGCTGGCCTTCGCGCTGACCATCCTGCTGGGGCTATACGTCGCGTTCTTCGGCATCTCGCTGATGCTGGGGCGCGCCAATCTCTCGGTGCGCGCGCTGCTGCCCAAGATGATGACGCTGGGGCTGGTTTTGACCTTTGCCACCAGCTTCGTCGCCTTCTCGGCCGTGTTCTACAACCTCTTCATCGGCGGGCCGGATCAGGTCGCGGGCGTGCTGACCGGGGTGCAGGGCGAAAGCGCCACGGCGGTGTTCGCGCAGAAGCTCGATGTGGTCTTCGCCGCGATCCAGAAGGCGAGCGGAGATACCAAGGATATCAGCGCCTTCTCGCCGCGCGGGATGATGTGGCTGGGGGCGATGCTGCTGTTGCTCGGCACGGTCGGCCTGTTGGTAACGGCGCGGATCGCGCTGGCGCTGCTGCTTGCCGTCGGCCCGATCTTCGTGGTGCTGGCGCTGTTTGAAGGCACGCGCGGGCTGTTCACCGGCTGGCTCAAGGGGCTGGCGATGATGGCACTGGCGCCGCTGTTTGCGGTGCTGGGCGGATCGATCATGCTCGAACTTTCGGTGCCGGTGCTGGCGGCGCTGGTGAAGGTGCCGGGGCAGATCGACCAGAACGCGGCAATGGCCTTCTTCCTGATAGGCGCGGTGCATATGGCGCTGATGCTGCTGGCGCTGGTGGTTTCGGGCGTGATGGTGTCGGGCTGGCAGGTGTTCGGGCTGGTGCCGGACAAGGCCGCGCGCAGCCGTGCGGGTGATGCGGGTCGGATGATCGCCGCGCCTGCCGCCACCGTCGGCATGGCTCCGCGCAGCACCGCTGTGGCGCCTGCTGCGGCTGGCCTTGGCGCGGGCGCGCGCCGGGTCGATGTCGCGCCGGCGCAGGTGGTCGCCGCCGCCAATGACACCGGCCCGGCAGGTGCCACGCGCGAGACCCGGATCTACGCCACGGGTGATGGCGCCGGACATGCCGCGCCCTTCGCTCCCGCCGCCACCTCGCGCACCCGCGGGATCGGCAACCGCTTCCGTTCTGCCGGCAGTGCTGCCCCCGCGCCTGCGCCTGCCGCCGTTCCCCCTTCGGAGACCTACCAATGACCCGATCCAGCCGTTTCGGGCTGATCCTTTCCGCTGCCGCGCTGGCGCTGGCGAGCCCCGTGCTAGCCGGTGACGCGCGCATCCAGACCCGCGTCTATGACGAGGCCGCTGTGGTGCGGATCGACGGCAAGGTGCTGGTGCAGACCACCATCAAGTTCGCGCCCGACGAGATGATCGAGAATGTCGCGATCGGTGACAGCACGGCCTGGCAGGTGCAGCCCAACAAGGCGCAGACGATCCTTTTCGTGAAGCCGCTGGAGCCTGCCGCGCGCACCAATATGACTGTGGTGACCGACAAGCGCACCTACCTGTTCGATCTCGTCGCTAGCCCACGCAATGCCGCGCTCTATGTGCTGCAATTCCGCTATCCCGAGTTGGAGAAGGCCGCCGAGGAAGCGCGGCTTGCCGCCGCTGCCGAGGCCGAGGCCGAAGCCCTGCGCGCCAAGGCCGATCCGGCCGAACTTGCCGCCGCGAAGGATCCTTACGCGGTGGTCGATCCCGCGCGGATCAACTTTGAATGGGCCAGTGCCGGCACGCCCGCCCTGCTGCCCGCCAAGACCTTCGACGATGGCGAGGCGGTGTTCCTCACCTGGCCCGCCGGCACCGCGATCCCGGCGATCCTTGTCACCAACGAGGACGGCGAGGAAGGCCCGGTCAATTTCACTGTGCGGGGCGAGACCGTGGTGGTCGACGGCGTGCCGCCGCAGCTGATCCTGCGCTCGGGCCGCGACACGGCGACCCTCACCAACACCGGCCCGGCCGCGCCGAGCACCAAGAGCGCCGGGCTCACTGCCCCGCGCAAGTTGGGGGCGAAATGAGCGCCGCCTGCCGCGATCCGCAAAGGGAGACTGTCTGATGCGCCTTGCCATGCGTCTGCCGCCGAAGAAGGGCGAGGGCGGGTCTGCCGGGAACGGCGATCCGCGCGAGCAGGAATCGGCCGAAATCATCGATCTCGCCAGTCGGGCTGCCTTTCCCGCGATCACCGAAAGGCGCGGCGGGAGTGACGGGCTGGGGCTCGCTGCCGGCGTTGCGCTGGTGGCGGGGATTGGCGCGGTCACCTTCTGGGCGATGAATTCCGCGCGCCTGCCCGATCCGCAAGGGGTGGGCAATCCGCAGGTCGCCGCCGCGCAGCCCGCGCCGGTGCCGGTCGCGCCGCCGGTGCCGGTGGCGCCGCCGGTCGATCCGACCGTTGCCCCTGTGGCTGCGCCCGCGCCGGTCTATGCCGTGCAGCCGGGGGTTGCCGGGATGCCTGCGACCAACCCCTATGCCAGCCCGCAGCTTGTCTTTGACGGCAGTTCGGCGCGTGGTTCGCGCTTTGCAGAGGCGACCGGCGTGCCTGCTCCGGCGGCCGGCACCGCGCCCGCCACGGGCGGAGGCGGCAGCGCGGGCGACTTTGCCGCGCGCATCGGCGGGGTCGGCGGCGGTCCGGCGACGGCGCGCAGCATGGTCAACCCCTCGACCACCATCACCGAAGGCACGCTGATCCCCGCGATCCTCGAGACCGCGATCAACACCGATGTGCCGGGCTATGTCCGCGCGGTGGTGAGCCAGGATGTGAAGAGCTTCGATGGCAAGCGCATTCTCGTGCCGCGCTCCTCGCGCCTGATCGGCCAGTATCAGGCCGGGGTGCAGCAGGGCCAACGCCGCGCCTATGTGATCTGGACGCGGCTGATCCGGCCCGATGGCGTCTCGGTCAGCCTTGCCTCGCCCGCGATTGCCTTTGACGGGACCACGGGGCTGGAGGGCGACGTCAACAGCCACTTCTTCAAGCGCTTCGGTTCGGGCCTGCTCCTGTCCGTCGTCGGCGGCCTCGGCGCGCTGGCGACCGGCGGCGTGGGCGGCGTGATCGTCGCGGGCGGCGCGCAGGGCGCGGCCAACTCGGCGGTGCAATCGCAAGGCCAGATCAGCCCCACCATCCGCGTGCGCATGGGCGAGCCGATCCGCGTGTTTACCGCGCGCGATCTCGATTTCAGCTCGGTCGCCCGCTGAGCGGCACGATGAGCGCGGATATCCACCGGCTGGGCAGCGAGGACGGTTCCGTGCCGCTGAGCGCGGAGCGCTCGGTCTATCTCGACGCCTATCTTGCGCCCTTCCGTCGCTGGCTTGATCGCGACACGGTGACCGAGATCATGGTCAATCGCCCGGGCGAGGTGTGGATCGAGGATGCCGCCCACCCGGGGATGCAGCGCATCGAGACCCCCGAGATCGACGACCGGCTGGTGCAGCGCCTTGCCGAACAGGTGGCGCGGGTCTCGCATCAGGGGATCAACCGCGAACATCCCTTGCTCGGCGCCACCTTGCCGGACGGCGCGCGCGTGCAGTTCTGCGGTCCGCCGGCTGCGCGCCAGCACTGGGTGATGGCGATCCGCCGCCACCGCCGGCTCGATCTGCCGCTCGATGCCTATGACGCAGGGCCGCTCATGGCCGCGCCCGATCCGGTCATGCCCGATCCCGCCGCTGCGCCGATCGCCTATCTGCGCGCTGCGATTGCTGCCCGCCGCACGATCCTTATCTCGGGCGGCACCAGCACCGGCAAGACGACCTTCCTCAACGCGATGCTCGGCGAAATCCCCGAAGCCGAGCGGGTGGTGCTGGTGGAAGATACGCCCGAGCTGAAGTTCCCCGGCGCCAATGCCGTGGGTCTGGTCGCGGTGAAGGGCGCGCTGGGCGAGGCCAAGGTCACCGCCAACGAATTGCTGCAAGCCGCCTTGCGCCTGCGCCCCGACCGGATCGTGCTGGGCGAATTGCGCGGCAGCGAAAGCGTCAGCTTCCTGCGCGCGATCAACACCGGGCACCCGGGCAGCTTCTCCACCATCCACGCCAATTCGATGCGCGGCGCGCTGGAGCAGTTGGCGCTGATGGTGATGCAGACCGGCATCGGCCTCACCCGCAGCGATACGATCGCCTATGCCGCGAGCGTGATCGACGTGATTGTGCAGCTTGGGCGCGATGCCAATGGCAAGCGAACCATCACCGGCATCGCGCAAAGCCGGGATTTGTTGTGACACGCGCGGCTTGGTGATTTACATCTGAAGTCCACGCGATAACAGGCACCCGCCCGGCGTAACAGGACAGCGATGAGCACCGCACCGACCATCAGCGAAGACGGACCCGATCCCTCGGGCGCCCCCGGCTTTGCCGAGCTTGGCCCGGACGAATCGCCCTATTTCAACCGCGAGCTTTCGTGGCTCCAGTTCAACCAGCGCGTGCTGGCCGAGGCCGGGAACGAGGCCTATCCGCTGCTTGAGCGCCTGCGCTTCCTGTCGATTTCGGGCAGCAATCTCGACGAATTCATGATGATCCGCGTCGCCGGCCTCGTCGGCCAGGTGCAGCGCGGGCTGGCGACCCCCTCGATCGACGGGCGCAGTCCTTCGCAGCAATTGGCCGCGATCCGTGAAAAGCTGGTCGAGCTGTCGCAGCTCCAGCAGAAGCTGTGGCGCACCTTGCGCGAGGCGCTAGCGACGGCCGATATTCACGTGGCCGACGAACAGCGCGTGAAGCCGGCCGCGCACAAGTGGCTCAAGGCGTTCTTCCTCAACGAGATTCTGCCGATCATCACCCCGCAGGCTCTCGATCCCGCGCACCCGTTCCCCTTCGTCCAGAACGAGGGCATGGGGCTCCTGTTCACTCTGACGCGGGACGAGACGGCCGAGCAGATCATCGAGATGGTGCTGATCCCCAGCGCCCTGCCGCGCTTCGTGCGCGTGCCGGACGAGGTGACGGGCGCCGAGACCGGGGCGGGCGGGGCGCTCTACATCTCGATCGCCAGCCTTATCCAGCGCTATGCCGAAGCCCTGTTCCCCGGCTTCACGATCCAGGGCGACGGCTTGTTCCGCGTGCTGCGCGACAGCGATATCGAGATCGCCGAAGAGGCCGAAGACCTCGTGCGAACCTTCCGCAGCGCAATCCAGCGGCGGCGGCGCGGGCAGGTGATCCAGCTCGAGCTGGAGGAGGATTTCGATCCCGCTGCCGAGGCCTTGCTGCTCGACCAGCTCGGCATCAACGAGGCCGCGGTGATCAAGACCGACGGGATCATCGGGGTCGACGGCCTCGCCGAAATCGTCGCCGAAGATCGCCCCGATTTGAAGTTCGAAGCCTATTCCCCGCGCTTTCCCGAGCGCATCCGCGAGCATGACGGCGATGCTTTTTCCGCCATCCGCGAGAAGGACATCATCGTCCACCACCCCTATGAAAGCTTCGAGGTGGTGGTCGATTTCATCCGGCAGGCCGCCGCCGATCCGGACGTGGTGGCGATCAAGCAGACGCTCTACCGCGCCGGTTCGCAATCGGCGGTGATCGGCGCCCTGATCGAGGCGGCCGAGGCGGGCAAATCGGTCACCGCGGTGGTCGAGCTGAAGGCCCGCTTCGATGAAGAGCAGAACCTGCAATGGGCGGGCAAGCTCGAACGTGCGGGCGTGCAGGTGATCTACGGCTTCACCGACTGGAAGACCCACGCCAAGGTGGCGATGGTGGTGCGGCGCGAAGGCGCGTCCTTCCGCACCTATTGCCACTTCGGCACGGGCAATTATCACCCCGTCACCGCGCGTATCTATACCGATCTCTCGTTCTTCACCGCCGATCCCAAGCTCGGGCGCGATGCGGCCAAGATGTTCAATTTCGTGACGGGCTATGTCCAGCCCCACGCGCTGGAACGCATCCACATCGCGCCGATCGATCTGCGCGAGGAAATCTATTCGCGCATCGATGCCGAGATCGCCAATGCCGCGGCGGGCCGTCCGGCGGCGATCTGGATGAAGTGCAACCAGCTGACCGATGAAGGCGTGATCGACCGGCTCTATGCCGCCTCGGGCGCGGGCGTGCAGGTGGAACTGGTGGTGCGCGGCATCTGCTGCCTGCGCCCGGGTGTCGCGGGCCTTTCCGAGAATATCCGCGTGAAGTCGGTGATTGGCCGCTTCCTCGAACACAGCCGTATCTACGCCTTCGCCAATGGCCATGCCATGCCCAGCGCCCATGCGGCGCTCTATATCGCGTCGGCCGACATGATGAGCCGCAATCTCGATCGCCGGGTCGAGGCGCTGATCCCGATCCTCAATCGCACGGTGCACGATCAGGTGCTCCAGCAGGTGCTGCTCGCCAATATGCTCGATACCCAGCAATCCTGGTGGCTCAATGCCGATGGCTCCTATTCGCGCGTCGTGGCCGACGGCAAGCCGTTCAACTGCCACCGCTATTTCATGACCAACCCGTCGCTGTCCGGGCGCGGCGGGGCGTTGGAGGCAGGTGCGGTGCCCAAGCTCAGCTTGCGCAGGGGCGGGGCTGCATGACCTATCGCAAGCGGCGGGACGACCGCGGCGGGGCTTTCGGCGGCAGCACGCCGAGCCGCGCGATCATCGACATCGGATCGAACACAGTGCGCCTCGTCGTCTATGGCGGTTCGATGCGCGCGCCGATGGTGCTGTTGAACGAGAAGGTGACGGCCAAGCTCGGGCGCGAGATTGCCGCCACCGGGCGGCTGGCGGACGAGGCCATGGCGCTGGCGCTGCGTGGGCTGAAGCGGTTTGCGCTGCTGCTCGAAGACCTCGGGATCAAGGATGTCGAAACCGTCGCCACGGCCGCCGTGCGCGAAGCCAGCAACGGGCCGGAATTTGTCGATCGGCTGCGCACAATCGGGCTGAGCGTGCGGGTGATCTCGGGCGAGGAAGAGGCGCTGCTTTCTGCCCATGGCGTGATCGGTGCTTTCCCCGAAGCGCGCGGGGTGGTGGCCGATCTGGGCGGCGGGAGCCTCGAGCTGGTGCGCGTCGCGAGGGGCTCGGCGGACGGGGCCAGCACCCTGCCGCTCGGCACCTTGCGCCTGCCCGAATACGCCAAGGGCTCGCAGGCCGAGATGAAGAAGGCGCTCGACAAGGTGATCCGCAAGGCCGGATGGGACTGCGCCGAGAACCCGCCCGAGGCCAATGGCGCGCTCTACCTTGTCGGCGGCACGTGGCGCGCCATGGCGGTGTTCGCGATGGCGGTGAAGGGTCACCCTTTGAGCGATCCGCACGGGTTCGAGATCGACACGGTGACCGCGATGGAGGTCGCCAATGCGCTGGCGGGGAGCGAGAGCGATGCCCTGCGCAGCCGTGAGCGGATTTCGACGATGCGCGCCGAGAAGCTGCCCGATGCCGCGGTGCTGCTGGCCGCGCTGCTGACCCGGCTCGCGCCTGACCGGGTGGTGTTCTCGTCATGGGGCCTGCGCGAAGGCCTGCTCTATGATCGCCTGCCCGCGCATAGCCGGGCGCAGGACCCGCTGCTGGCCGGTGTGGCCGTGTTTGCCAGCCAGCGCGGCACCCCGCCGACGCTGGCGACGCGCATGGCGGCATGGACGCTCGACGCTGCACCCGCGCGCACCCATGGCAGCGAAAGGCTGCGGCTGGCGGCGACGATGCTCGCGCTCGCCTCGATGCAGATCGAGCCCAACCTGCGGCTCGGACAGGCTATCGACTGGGCGCTGCACAAGCGCTGGATCGCCGTGGATGGCAAGGGCCGCGCGATGATGGCGGCGGCGATTGCGGCCAATGGCAACCAGCTCACTCCGCCGCCCCGCGTGCGCGCGCTGGCGAGCGAGGAGGCGCTGGAAGAAGCGATCCGCTGGGGCCTCGCGCTGCGGCTGGCACGGCGGCTCGGCGCGCAGTCGCGCCGCTCGCTCGAAGTCAGCCGGCTGGTGGTGGAGGAGGGTGCGCTGGTCCTCAGACTGGCGCAGAGCCACGCGGCCTTGCTGGGCCAGCCGACCGAGAAAGACATGAAAGCGCTCGCCACGCGGCTGGGCACCGGCTGGCGTGTCGACGTGGTGCCCGACAGCGAGGTTTAATCGGCGGCTTTCCCGCTGGTTGCGAAGGGCGAGAAGTCGGTGTCGATGTCGTAAAGGTCCACGCCCTCGGCCTTCTTCAGCCGGTTCACCACCACATAGGTCACCGGCGTCAGCGCCGCTTCCCACGCCACCTTGAGCGCCCAGTTGGTGATCATCACGGTGATCACGGCCTCCGTCGTCCAGATGCCGAGGAAGGCGACGGGGTAGAAGATCAGGCTGTCCACTGCCTGTCCGAAAAAGGTCGATCCGATGGTGCGGCTCCACAGGGCGCGGCCCTTGGTCCACACCTTCATCTTGGCGAGCACGAAGGAATTGACGAATTCGCCTGCCCAGAAGGCGGTGATCGAGGCGACGACGATGCGCCAGGTGCTGCCGAACACGCTTTCATAGGTCGTCTGGCAGATCGCCCCGCCGGTGATCGCCGGATCGGCGCTGGAGGTGAGCGGGCGCTCGCCGCCAAAGCCGCTCGCGGCGCATTCCCAGCCGTCGAAAGCGGGCAGGGCGGTGACGACATAGGACATGAAGGCAAGGAACAGCATCGCCGCCGTCCCCACCCAGATCACCCGCCGCGCGCGGGCAAAGCCGTAGATCTCGGTCAGCACGTCGCCGATGACATAGCCCAGCGGGAAGAACAGGATGCCTGCGCCATAGATGAAGGTGCCATCGGGCGCGGGCCACCAGCCCTGCGGCCAGAACGGCACATTGACATAGGTGAGTTTGGCCGCGCCGATGATGTTGGACAGCAGCAGGATCGTCACGAAGCCTGCCATCACGAGATCGTAATAGCGGAAAGTCACGGGCGCGCGGGCCGTGGCGACGATCCCGTCAGTCGGATCGCGATCGAAGGCTGCGGCGGGATCGGCGGCGGGAGAGGTGTTTTCCATCGCCCATCGGGTTAGCGCGATTCCCTTGGCTCGCAAAGCGCGCTATTGGCGGGTCCGGCGCGCGCCCGTAGCTCATCTGGATAGAGCGCGAGACTTCTAATCTTGAGGCAGCAGGTTCGAGTCCTGCCGGGCGCGCCAATTTTTTGTTTGGCCTCAGGTACCGGCGGCGACATCCGTCGCCTTGGCTTCCCTCCGGGGGCCCGGCCCCTTCGGGGCCACCCCTGCGGACGGCCGTTCGGCCTTGCGGTCCCTGCGGGACCGATGGGTGCATGCTTCAGGTGCTGGCACCAATTACCGCCAGCGCTTCGGCCTCGGAAATCACCTCGGCGTATTTGGCTTGCAGGTCGAACAGGTTTGCCTCGTGCGGGCCTTCGTGGCGGTCGGCGCAGGCCTCGCGCACCACCAGCGGGACAAAGCCGTATTGCATCGCATCGAGCGCGGAGGCGCGCACGCAACCCGAGGTCGAATAGCCGGTGATCAGCAGGGTATCGATGCCATCGGCGTGCAATGCCTCGGCAAGGCCGGTGCCGAAGAAAGCGGATGGGTATTGCTTGGTGAACACCCGCTCGCCCGGCTGCGGCAGGATTGCATCGGGGAAGGCCCCCAAGGGCGATCCCTCGACGAAGGCCTTGAGCACCGGGGCCTTGCGATAGAACACCCCGCCGTCCGACCCATCGGGCTTGTAGCGGACATTGGTGTAGACCACCGGCACGCCAGCTGCGCGCGCGGCCTCGGCCAAGCGCACATTGCTGGCAAGCGCAGCGGCGGCGTCTGCCATGAACAGGGGCGAGCCTTCGGTGAGATAGGCCGTCACCAGATCGACGATCAGCAGCGCCGGACGCTGGCCCGGCTGGAGCCGCCCCTCATAGACGCCCGCGTAATTGTCGGCTGCCGAGGGGCCGGTCATCAGATGATCCCGGCCGCCGCCAGCCGCTCAAGCTCGGCAGGATCCAGCCCCAGCCGTTCGGAGAGCACCTCGGCATTGTCCTGCCCGGGCGCTGCGGGCGCGGGGCGACGGATGCTCGACGGCGTCTTCGAGAGCTTGGGAAAGGCGTTCTGCATCTTGATGCGTCCGCGCTGCTGCGTCTCCACCTCGATGATCGCCTCGCGCGCCTGGAAATGCGGATCGGCGAGCATGTCGGGCGCGCGGTAGACCCGGCCGGCGGGAATCGAATACTCGATCATCAGCGCATCGACCTCGTCCACGGTGAGCGTGCCGGTCCAGTCATTGATCAGCGCATCCAGCTCGTCCTGATGGATGCCGCGGGCGATGTGGCTGGAATAGCGCGCGTCGCTCGACAATTCCGGGCGGCCCATCGCCTGACACAGCCGCGCGAAGATCGCGTCGTTGTTGGCGCCGATCATGTAGCTGCCGTCCTTGCAGCTATAGACGTTGGACGGGGCAATGCCCTTCAGCACTGATCCGGAACGCTCGCGGATCACGCCGTTGCGGTCATATTCGGGGACGAGCCCCTCCATCACCTGCAACACTGCCTCATACAGGGCGGAATCGACCACCTGACCTTCGCTGGTCTTCTCGCGGTGGTGGAGCGCGGCGAGCACGCCCAGCGCGCCATAGGTGGCGCAGAGGGTGTCGCCGATCGAGATGCCCATGCGGCTCGGCGGACGATCAGGCTCGCCGACGATGTAGCGCCAGCCGCCCATCGCCTCGCCGATCCCGCCGAAGCCGGCGCGGTCGGAGTAGGGGCCGTCCTGCCCGTAGCCCGACATGCGCGCGATGATCAGGCCGGGGTTCAAGGCGTGCAGCTCGGCCGGGCTCATGCCCCAGCGTTCGAGCGTGCCGGGCTTGAAGTTCTCGATCAGCACATCGGCCTGCGCGATCAACCGGCGGGCGAGGTCCTGCCCCTCGGGCACGCGCAGGTTGCAGGTGACCGAGCGCTTGTTGCGCGCGATCACTTCCCACTGCACCTTCTCGTCGCCCTGGCCCCAGTTGCGCATCGGATCGCCCGCACCCGGCGGCTCGATCTTGACGACGTCTGCGCCCATGTCGCCGAGCAGCTGACCGCAGAAGGGGCCCGCGAGGAGCTGCCCCATCTCGACCACCTTGATGCCCGCCAGCGCGCTCTGATTGCCCAATGCGGCGTGCGCGTTCATTCCGCCGCCTCCCGCAGAGCGGTCCAGACCGGCTGGATCGGCGCGGGAAGGCCTGTCTCGGCCTCGCAATTGGCACGCAGCGCATCGATGCCCGGGCCATAGTCGAACAGCGGCAGTTCCCCGCGGGCGGCCGACATTTCGGCGCGCAGGGCTTGCGTTGCGGCTGCATCCACAAGGCCCGCGCCGTCCGCCACCACGCCATAGGCGCGCGCGCCTTCGGGGGTGACGAGGCCCTGCCGGATTTCGAGGCCCACCAGCTCGGGATCGCGCGCCAGCGGGTCACCCCAGCCGCCGCCGCCCCAGGTGATGAAGTGCAGCAGATCGCCCGCCTTCACGGCGACGCTTTCGACCTTGTTGCCGACAATGCTCTGCGAGCCATCGGCGCGTTCCAGCACCTTCTTTGCCCGTGCGCCCGGATGCCCACCATTGACGCCCCACGGCGGCACGAACCAGCGGTCATCATGGATCGCGATCTCGCCATCGGCGAGGAAGCGGTAGGTCATGTGGATGCCGTTGCCGCCGCGATGCAGACCCGCCCCGCCGCTGTCGGGCGCGGTCGAATAGCGCTCGATGCGGAGCGGGAAGTAGCGCTCGAGGAATTCGTTGGGGACATTGGTGAAGCCCGGCCACAGCGAGTGCCCGTCCGGCCCGTCGCCCAGCGGACGGCCCGGAATGCCGCCAAAGCCGATCTGGAACAGCTGGAACCAGTCGCGGCTGCCATCCTCGCGGCTGTCCCAGCCCGAATAGAACAGGTGCGGCGAGGAGGAGAAGCCAGCGGCGTTGAGGAATTCCGGCGTCTTCTGCCCGAGCAGCCCGCCCAGAATGTCGAAGATGCGGCCCAGCGCATGGGTGCGGCCCGACAGCGCGGCGGGGAAGTGCGGCTTCAGCAGCGAGCCTGCCGGGATGCGCACCTCGATCAGATCGTAGAACCCGTCATTGAACAGGATCTGCGGATCGAAGACCATGATCATGTAGATGCCGAAGAACATCTTGAACATGTTTTCATTGAGGAAAAAGTTGATCGAGGCGGCCGACTGCGGGTCCGTGCCCTCGAAATCGAGGATCACGCGGTCGCCATCGCGCCACATGGTGCAGCGGATCTTGTAGGGGCCGTAGCCCTTGCCGTCGTCGCAGATGTAATCCTCGAAGCTTACCGGCTCTTCCGCCACCGCCATCGCCAGCAGCGCCTTCATCGCGCGGTGGTTGCGCGCGAGCAGCTCCTGCGTGGCCGAGACATAGACATCGTCGCCGAAGCGCTCGGCCATTTCGATCACGCGGCGCGCGGCAACGCGGCAGCTGGCGATGAGCGCGTTCAAATCCGCCTGGCACCAGTCGGGCTTGCGGGTCTGGTGCATCACCAGCTTCATCAGGTCTTCGTTATATTCGCCCTTTTTCCAGATCTTCACCGGCGGGATGCGCACGCCCTCTTCGAAGATCGAGGATGCGCCGATCGGCATCGAGCCAGGGACCGAACCGCCGATGTCGCTCTGGTGGCCGAACATCGCGGTGTAGGCCAGCAGTCGCCCGTCCTTGAACACGGGGAGCAGCACCAGCCAGTCGTTGGAGTGGCTGACCGCACCGCCGCAGGAATAGGGATCGGACAGGAAGATCATGTCCCCGTCTTCGATGGTGCCGTCAAACTGCTTGAGGAAGCCGTCGATGAAGCTGCCGAACTGTCCGACGATCATCTTGCCGGCGGGGTCGGAGATCAGCGGGAAGGCGTCGCCCTGTTCGCGGATGCCGGGGCTCATGGCGGTGCGCACGAGGGTCGCGTCCATCTCGATACGCGCATTGCGCAGCGCGTTCTCGATGATGTCGAGCGTGACCGGGTCAATCGCGATGGTGTTGAACGGGGTGGTGTTGGGTTCGATGATGCGAGCCGGCATGGTCTTAGCCTTCCGTCTTCAGAGTGATGAGGATGTTGCCGACAGCGTCCACGGCCGCGCGGCAATCGTGCTCGACCAGCGTGGTCGAATCCATCTCGGTGATGATCGCCGGGCCTTCGATGACGTCGCCCTGGCGCAGCTTGGCGCGGTCGTAGATCACCGCAGGCCGCTCCTCGCCGCCGATCCACATCACGTGATCGCGGATCTTGGCGGCTGACGGATCGCCATCGCCCTTGGACAGCTGCGCCGCGGGCAGGGCGGGGGCCTGCCCCTGTGCGACAGCGCGCAGGTTCACGATTTCGTGCGGCGTATCCATGTTGAAGGTGAAGAGCCGCAGATGCTCCTCGTCAAAGCGGGCGAGGATGCCTTCGATCCCGTCCTTCTTGAGGATGTCCTGCGTGATCGTCAGCGGCACTTCGAAGGCCTGGCCTGCATAGCGAACGTCGATTTCGAACAGCGAGGTGATCTGCTCTTCGGGAATGCCGTCCGCCAGCAATTCGCTGCGGGTCTGCGCTGCCATTTCGTCGAGCACGGCGACCAGATCAGCGATGCTCGTGTCCTTGGCGAGGCGCGAGAAGCTGCGCGCGGTCTCGGTGCGCATTCGCGTGGTCGCATCGCCCAGCGCGCAGAGCACGCCGGGGGAAACCGGCGAGATTGCGGGCCAGCTGCCCATCAGGCGGGCGACCGCATTCACGTGGAGCGGGCCGGCGCCGCCGAAGCCCATCAGCGCGAATTCGCGCGGGTCGTAGCCCTGCTGGACCGAGATCATCCGCAGCGCGCCGAACATGTTCTCGTTGACGATATCGATGATCCCGCGCGCGGCTTCCATCAGGGTGACGCCCAGCGCATCGGCGATGGTCTGCACCGCGGCCTTGGCGCCTTCGCGATCCAGCTTGAAGCTGCCGCCGAGGAGGTCTTCGGGCAGGTAGCCGAGCACCACATTGGCGTCGGTCACCGTGGGCAGCGTGCCGCCCTTGTTATAGGCGACCGGCCCCGGCACCGCGCCCGCGCTTTCCGGGCCGACACGCAGCGCGCCGGTGAGCTGGGGCACGTGGGCGATCGAGCCGCCGCCCGCGCCCACAGTCTTCACGTCGAGCGCCGAAGCGCGGACCGACAAGTGCCCGACTTCGGTGGTGCGCTGGCGGCGCGGTTCCAAGCCCTGGATCAGCGCCACATCGGTCGAAGTGCCGCCAACGTCGAGCGTGAGGATGTTCTCGAAGCCCGCGTTCTTCGCCACCCAGAGCGCGCCCGTCACCCCGCCGGCGGGGCCGGACATGAGGATGTTGACGGGGTGCTCCTCGGCCTTCTGGCTGCTCATCAACCCGCCGTCGGAACGCAGCAGCGAGAGGCGGCCACCAAAGCCCTCGGCCTCCAGCCGGTCACGCAGGTTGGAGACATACTTGCTTACCACCGGACGCACCGCCGCATTGGCGACCGTCGAGAGCGTGCGCTCGTATTCCTGCATTTCGGGCAGGACTTCGTGGCTCAATGAGACGGGGATGCCGGGCAGTTCCTCGGCGGCGATCTGGCCGATGCGGGCCTCGTGCGCGCCGTTCAGATAGGCGTTCATGAGGCTGACGGTGAGCGCCTCGATCCCGTCCGCTTTGAGCTTGCGCAGCGCGGCGCGCACCGCGTCTTCATCGAGCGGGGCGACTTCGCGGCCTTGGGCGTCCATGCGGCCGGGCACTTCGACCGTATGTTCGAGCCGGGCGAGCGGCTGGGGCTTGGGCCACACGATCCACGCGGCGAGGCCTCCGGGCACGAAGCTGCGGGCGATCTGCATGATATCGCGGTAGCCCTGCGTGGTGACGAGGCCGACGCGCGCGCCCTTGCCTTCGAGCACGGCATTGGTTGCGACTGTGGTGCCGTGGAGGAAGTAGGTGATGTCCTCCGCGCCGATCCCGGCGGTGGCCATGATCGCCTTCACCCCGTTGAGGATGCCTTCGGAGCTGTCATGCGGGGTCGAGGGGGTCTTGTGCCGCCAGAAGGCCCCGCTGCTCTCGTCGAACAGCAAGAGGTCGGTGAAAGTCCCGCCCACATCTACGCCCAGCCTGTAAGTCATGCCGTTTTCCTGTCTTGTGTCAGCTTGCGCGGGCGACAGCCGAGGGGAGTTCCCGCCCCAGCTCGCCCGCAAACCACTTGTTGGCGGCGATTGCCGCTTCGAGATCAATGCCCGTGCCTACGCCTGAACGCTCCATCATGTAGATGAGGTCCTCGGTCGCGATATTTCCCGTGGCGCGCGGCGCGAAGGGACAGCCGCCAAGCCCGCCGAGCGATGCGTCGAACACCCTGACGCCCGCCTTGTAGGCCTCCCACGCATTGGCGATACCGGTACCCCGCGTGTTGTGGAAATGGGCGCGCATCGGGATCGTGCCGGAGAGCACTGCGCCGAGCTTGCCGAACAATTCGCCTGCCTCGAAGGGCGTGCCGACCCCGATGGTATCGGCCAGCGCGATCTCCTCCGGCGCATCGATCGCCAGTTCCTCGGCAATAGCGAGTACGGTGGAATGCTTGACTTCGCCCTCGAACGGACAGCCGAACGCTGCCGAGATGGTGACCTGCGCGCGCATCCCTTCGGCGCGGGCGAAACGCAGCATGTCGCGGGTTTCAGCGAGGCCCTCGGCGATGGTCTGGGCCTGGTTCTTCTGGCCGAAGGTGTCGCTGGCGACGATCACGCAGCCGACCTGATCGATGCCCCGCGCGCCGTTCTCGCGGGTGGCGAGCGCGCGCATCACGCCGCGCTTGTTGAGCACGAGGCCGACATAGGTGCAGTCCGGGCGGTCAGGCAGGCCGGCGATCACGGCTTCGGCATCGGCCATCTGCGGCACGCGCTGCGGGTGGACGAAGCTCGCCACCTCCAGCCGCCGCGCGCCATAGCCGATCATGCGATTGATCAGCGCCAGCTTTGTGTCGGTGGTGATGATGTCAGGCTCGTTCTGGAGCCCGTCGCGCGGGCCGACTTCGACCAGTTCGATGCTGTCGGGGCTCATGGTGAATCGCCTGATGAGAAACGGGGGTCAGGGGGTGACTTACCCAATTTGTATACAATTGCAATGCGGCTGCGACCAGCCGTGCCATTCGGAACCGGTCCGGATATCAGGCGTTGTTATGCGGCTTCAGCGCCGCTTTCGTCCGCCATCGGGCCGACCGTCCGGGCAAAGGTGTGGAACGCGCGACGCAGGTGGCTGCCCATCACCGCGCGCGCCCAATCGGGATCATGCGCGGCAAAGGCGGCAATCAGCTCGTCGTGATCGCGGGCCGACTGGCGCAGGTCCTCGGGTGAATAGGTGCGCGCTGTGCGCAGCACCACCGGGGCCTCCACCAGCTTGGCCAGCATCTGCCCGAGCCGCGGCGAATCCGCGGCTTCGATGATCGCTTCGTGGAACTTGCGGTTGGCATCGAGGAAGCGCGCGACATCGGGCGGGGTCTGTTCGATCGCGGCCTTCAATTCGCGGTTGACCAGCTCCAGCGCCGCAACCTGCCCGCGCGTGAGGCGGCGCGCGGCGCGCTCGGCCGCGTGACATTCCAGCATCTGGCGCAAGGTGAACATCTCCTCGATGTCGTCCCGGCTCCAGTCGGCCACGAACAGCCGCTTGGTATCGCTGCGCACCAGCAGCAGCTCGTCCTCCAGCCGTCGCACCGCCTCGCGCACCGGGGTGCGGCTGACTCCGGTGATCTGGGCGAGCTGATCCTCGGTCAGCTGCTCGTTCGGCTTGACCGCACCGCTCAGCAGATGGGCGCGGATCTTGGCATAGGCCTGATCGGACGCGCGGCTCATGCGGAACGGGCCTCGGCTTCAGCAGGGCGGGGGAGAGGTGCGTTCATCACATGCCTTTTCTGTCGTCAGCCGGTTTGCGCCGCAAAGGGCCTGCGGCACCAAAAACACACCGCCCGCGCGAGTGCTGTCACATTTGGGGAAAGCACTTGACGGGAGTGTTTTGTATACAATAACCACCCACCACTAGGCAACAGGGGAGTGCCGTGAACCGTATCAAGGTCATCGTGCCGATCGCCATGGATGAAGCCGGGGTCGCCAATCGCGCCCAGCAGCTTCCCGATGGTTTCGTGCGCCCCGGCTTTGCCCCGACCTTCGAGGCGGTGCGCTGGGGTGCGGCGCTGGGCGATTCCTATCACGACACGCTGTTGATGGACTGGACGGTGTTCCAGGCCGGCGTCACGGCCGAAGAGGAAGGCTATGCCGGCGTGCTGATCGACACCGTCAGCGACAGCGGGCTGTGGCCGCTGCGCTCGGTGCTCAACATCCCCGTGGTCGGCCCGGGCGAGGCAAGCTTTGCTGCCGCCCAGATGCTCGGCAAGAAATTCTCGGTCATCACCATGTGGCCGCAATGGTTCCCGCTCTACGAGAAGGTGCTGAACCAGCACGGCTGGGAGCACCGCTGCGCGAGCGTCCGTTCGATCAACACGCGGCCCGATGTCACCGAACTGCTCGAAGGCAAGGAAGAGGTCGTCTTCGCCAAGCTGAAGGCCGAAGCCCTGCGCGCGATCGAGGAAGACGGCGCGGATGTGATCGTGCTCGGCTCGACCACCATGCACCAGTCGGCGGCCTATCTCGCAAGCGAGCTTCCGGTGCCGGTGCTGAACCCGGGGCAAGTCGCCTACAAGCAGCTCGAAACCCTGATTGAGCTTGGCCTCACCCATTCCAAGAAGGCCTTCCCCGCACCCGAAGTGCCGATGCACGCCAATATCCGAAAGGGCTGGTACTGATGAGCGAATGGAGTGAAGGCGGCCCGGGCCAGACGCCGCTGCCCTATCCCGTCTATGTCGATATCGTCACCAAGCGGTATTTCGACGGGGTCGACAACAAGCACATGGACAAGGTGCTCGACTGCTTCACCCCCGACGCGATCCTGACCGAGGTGACCAGCAACACGGTGCACAAGGGCCGCGAGGCGATCCGGGCGATGTTCGTGAAGCTGTTCGCGGATTTCGAGACCATCTGGCACGGCAATTTCGTCCACACCGCGGACCCTGAAACCAACGCGATCTGCAGCCAGTTCACCGTGCTCATCACCCCCAATGGCGGCGAAGAACTGCGCTACGAGAACTGCAACCGCTTCTACTTGAAGGACCGGCTGTTCCACCGCGTCTATGTCTACATGTCGGGTGACAACCTGCTGAAGGAAGGGGACGTCTGATGCAGTACGAACCCACCCTGTCGCGCGCCGAGCTGATCGACTTCGCGCTGAACAAGTACTTCGCCCGAGTCGATGCCAAGGACATGGAGGCGGTGCTGGACTGCTTCCACGACACCGCGCTGTTCTGCGTGCAGACCGCCTTCACGCGGCATAGCGGCAAGTCCGAAATCGCCCGGATGTTCGAGGATTTCTTCGCGTCCTACAAAACCATCATCCACCGCGATTTCACCTGCACGGTGGACGAGGCAAACGGGCGCATCACTGCCTGCTTCACCGCCGAACTGCACGACCATGATGGTCAGGTGACGCTGCTGGAGAACACCAATTTCTGGCGCCTGCGTCCCGGTCCGGGCGGCGCGAAGTTCCAGGAAGTCTATGTCTACATGAGCGGGGCCAACCCGCTCGTCTGATCCCTTTAGCCACTCTCGATCCCTTTAGGAGAGCCTCCCATGAAGTTCCGTCTCACTCTTGCCACCGGCGCGGCGCTTGGCGCCATTGCCCTTGCCGTTCCTGCCGCTGCGCAGGACGCCCCCGCCGGCACCACCGCCGCCGAAGATGAAAATGCGATCATCGTCACCGCGCGCCGCCAGTCGGAATCGCTGGCTGATGTTCCGGCCTCGGTCACCGTGCTCGGCGCCGATGCCATCGCCAAGACCGGCGTGCAGCGCGCGGACGACTTCGTCCAGCTGACCCCGGGCGTCACCATCGTCACCGGCACCGCCGAGGCGGGCGACACCCAGATCAACATCCGCGGCATCAACGGCGCGCGCGACGCGGAAAGCTCGGTCGCGCTGGTGGTTGACGGGATTCTCAAGACCAACACCGCCCAGCTCAACCAGAACCAGGGCACGCTGCGCCAGATCGAAATCCTCAAGGGCCCGCAGGGCGCGCTCTATGGCCGTAACGCCGCCGCTGGCGCGATTGTCATCCAGACGATCAAGCCGGGCGATGTGCTGGAAGGCGGGATGACCCTGCGCGCCGCACAGGACAACACCTACCTTGCCACCGGCTATGTCGCGACCCCGGTGGGCGACAGTGCCGGCCTCGTGCTGTCGGGCAGCTATTCGACCACCGACGGCTTCTTCCGCAACCGCTTCCTCGAATCGCGCACCATCGATGATCAGGACGTGTGGTCGGTCGACGGGCGCTTCGTCGCCCAGCTTGGCGACAATACCGAGCTCGACGTGAAGGCGCGCTACGCCGATCTCAGCGGCGCGTCGATCAACTTCAACGCCAGCTTCCACCTGCCCAACTTCGCAGCGGTGAACCCGGCCTTCTTCGAGGACGTCAACACCCACCCCTTCGGCTTCTATTCGAACATCCGGCCGACCAACGATCAGACCACCTTCGAAACCTCGGCCAAGATCGAGCATGAATTCGACAGCGTGACCCTGACCGCCTGGGCGCTGTACAGCGATGTCGACCAGTCGCTGACGGCGGACGGCACCTCGGCCGACTTTGCGCGCTTCACCTTCCCGGGCGCGACCCCGGCTTCGGTTGCTGCGGCCAATGCCTGCGCCGCCAGCACCAATGCGCTCGCCGGCTTCCCGCTCAACGCGCCAACCTTCATCGGCACCAGCCCTATCCCGTTCATCTTCAACCCGGCGACCGGATCGACCTTTGGCCCCTACAGCCCGACCACCTGTGACGGCACCCAGTTCCAGATCCGCGAGCAGAGCGATATCAGCGCGGAAATCCGCCTCGCTTCCAACGGGGACAATACCCTCGACTGGCAGGTGGGCGCCTATTACCTCCACATCGACCGCGAAGTGGGCGTCAGCCTCGGGGCGGACCTCGGGCAGGGCGTGATCCGCCAGCTCTACAACGCGCCGAATACGACCAACCCGACCACCCAGCTCTATCACGACAGCTTCAAGACCGATGTCTTCGCGCTGTTCGCCTCGGCCGATTTCGACGTGAGCGACCGCTTCAACATCAGCGTCGCGGGCCGTTACGATATCGAGGACCGGCAGGTGCAGAGCCTCGTTCCGGCGGTGCGCGATCCGATCACCGGCGGGCCGATCAACCCCGGCCAGACCGTGGTGGCGGGCAATGTGCAGGCGATCCCGGGCAAGTCGGAAACCTTCAGCCAGTTCCAGCCCAAGATCTCGCTGCGTTACGAGCTGGCCGACAATGCCAATCTCTACGCCAACTGGGGCGTCGGCTTCAAATCGGGCGGGTTCAACAACCAGGGCTCGGCCGCGATTGTCGACCAGTCGTTCAACCAGTTCATCGGCACCAACGTCCTTATCAACGACCAGTATCGCAAGGAAGTCTCGAGCGCCTTCGAAGTCGGGATCAAGGGCGATCTGCTCGATGGCGTGGTGACCTATGACCTCGCGGGTTACTACACCACGATCGACGACATGCAGTTCTTCGAGTTCTTCGTCGGCGGGTTCGGCCTGCTGCGCGTGGTCTCGAACATCGACGAGGTGGAGATCTACGGCGCCGAGGCAAACCTCACCGCCAAGATCCTCGACGGCTGGACTGTGTTCGGCTCGGCCAACGTGACCGAGAGCGAGATCAAGGCCAATGCCTCGCGTCCGGGCACGGTCGGCAACAAGTCGCCCTACACTGCGGACTACACCATCAACCTCGGCACCCAGCTGGATCTGCCGGTCACCGACACGCTCGATTTCGTCGCGCGCGCCGATTACCGCATCACCGGTCCGACGTGGTTCCACACCATGCAGAACAACACCAACCCGACGCTGTTCAGCGGGCTGCTGCCGGGCTCGGCGCTGGCACTGCCCGCCTTCGTGGGTGATGCCGATTACTCGGTCTCGCAGCGCGATACCTTCGGCGTGGCGGACCTGCGCATCGGTGTGGAGACGCAGACCTGGTCGCTGTTTGCCTATGCCGAGAACCTCTTCAATGAGAAGTATCTCAACGAGGTGATCACCGCGGTCGAATTCGGCGGCTCGTTCATCTCGCCTGGCGCGCGCCAGCGCCTCGGGGTGGAGTTCGGCTACAAGTTCTGAGCCCTCGGGTTGGCCAGACACGGCGGCGACGGGGAAACCCCCGCGCCGCCGTTTTTTTATTGGGGCTCCGCTCCTTACCCCCGCGCCACAGTCTCCAGCAGCTCCGCCGTCACCGGATAGCCTGCATCCCCTAGGATCGTCAGCCAGGCCTTGCCGCCTTCCTCGACGATCTGCGGCATGATCGTGCGCACCGGGATCGCCTCGGCGTGGGCGCGTGCTTCCTCGTAGCTGGCAAACAGCGCGAGGCGTTCGAGATTGCGGCGGGTGGGGAAGATCAGCTTGATCTCGCCGCGCTCCGCCGCATCTAGCGCGCCTTGCGCCGAGGTCCAGAACAGCTGCGTGTTCTCCGACTGGTCGATCGACACCTCGACTGCACCGGTGCCAAGATTGGCGAGATAGAAGCGCGTGTCATAGACGCGGGCGATGTTCTCGTTCTTGGGAAACCAGCGTGCAAAGGGCGTGATCTGCGACAGATCAAGCTGCCAGCCGAATTCGTCGAGCACCGGGGCGAGCGCACCGACCTCGGCCAGCATCGCGCGCGCAGCGGCAGCGCGGGCCGCATCGATGGCGCCGGCAAGGCCCATCGCAAGGCCCGTCTCCTCCAGCGTCTCGCGCACGGCGGCAATCTGGTGCGCGGCTTCATCGGCAGCGAGGCCGTGGGCATCGGCCGCCGCTTCGGCCAGCGCATAGTCTGCAGGGTCCACCCGTCCGCCCGGAAACACCGCCATTCCGCCCGCAAACGTCATCTCACGCGAGCGCACTGTCATCAGCACTTCGGGCGGGCCGCCTTCGGATGCATTGCGGAACAGGATGATGGTGGCGGCAGGAATTCCCTGCGGAGCGGCGGAATCGGTCATCACCTGCGAGAATGACGCGGCGGCAAGGTCTTGCCAAGCGCTTTGGCCGCAGCCTGCCGCTTTGGAGAGGGGGTGTCGGGATGCTTTACAACCGGCCCGCGCCGAAGATCGCGCGATGGAGTGAAAATGCTGGATTTCAGCCATTTTTCAAGTTTGGCACGGGCTGTGCATTGAATGTTGCGGTCCTAATGGTCTTCGAACCGAGGCGCGCCCTTCCTGGTCTCCGGGCTGCGCCTCCCCAAAACAAGAAACACCCCGCACTGGTCCTGCGGGGTGTTTTTTTGTTGGCCTCAGGCGCCCCCGGCCTTCGCAGGGGCAGGCGGCGCAGCGCGTCCTCGCTGGTTGGCTTCCCTCGCATAAGCTCGGGCGCGCGTTTTTTGTCGGCCTATCGCTTCGCTACTTGAGGCCGTTTGCGCTTGCGGCCCTTCGGGCCGATTAGCGCTCATCCGCAATGAAGTGCTGGCATCGGTCGCATAGCGACCGCGAGCGCACGCGCGCGAGCCGCAGGTGCTCCGGAGCGGAGCGGAGGAAACAGCACCGAGGATGCACCCGCGCAAGGCGGGTGCGTAAATCAAACCTTCGCAGCGCCGCTTTCGTCAAACAGCTGCTGGAGTTCGCCAGCCTCGAACATTTCCATCATGATGTCGCTGCCGCCCACGAATTCGCCCTTCACATAGAGCTGCGGGATGGTCGGCCAGTCGGAGAAGCTCTTGATGCCCTGCCGCACTTCCATGTCCTGCAGCACATCGACGCTTTCATAGGCGACGCCGCAGTGGTCGAGGATCGCCACCGCACGGCTCGAAAAGCCGCATTGCGGGAACAGCGGGGTGCCCTTCATGAACAGCACCACGTCGTTGCTGCTGACGAGATCGGAAAGACGCGCGTTGATATCGGACATGTGTGACTTGGCCCTGATAATGGGGTGAGTGTTACGGTGTTACGTGGGAACCTTGGTGGTGACTTGCAAGGCGTGGAGTTCCCCGCCCATCCGGCCACCGAAAGCGGCATAGACCAGCTTGTGCTGCGCCACCCGGCTGAGGCCCGCAAATTGCGGCGCGGTGACCGTGGCGGCCCAGTGATCATCGTCACCCGCCAGATCGGTCAGCTCCACCTCGGCGCCCGGCAGGGCAGCGAGGATCGCCTGTTCGATCGCGGCCGCGCTCATCGGCATGGCCTAGACCTCGCCCAGCAGCTGGCGGCGCGCCTCGATCGCCATTTCGGCGAGCTTGGCGCGAATGTCGGCCTCGCTGACATCGACCTTGGCGCCGGTGAGATCGCCGAGCAGCTTGCGGATCACGTCCTCGTCGCCCGCTTCCTCGAAGTCGGCCTGCACCACCGCTTTGCGATAGGCGTCGCCTTCTTCGGGAGTGAGATGCATCAGCCCCGCCGCCCATTCGCCCAGCAGCCGGTTGCGGCGGGCGAGAATGCGGAAGGCGGTTTCTTCCTCGAGCGCGAAATGGGCCTCTTCGGCGCGCTCGCGGTCCCTGAAATCGGTCATGCAGTTTGTTCCCTCGGGTACGATCCGGTTACTGAACTAAAGCGCGCGGGGCCGCGCTTCAAGCGCGAAGCATCGCGCGGCCCCTGTTGTGCGTCAGTCGATGGTCACCACCAGCTTGCCCACCGCCTCGCGCGCTTCGAGCTTGGCGATGGCATCGCCTGCCCGGGCAAGCGGGAAGGTCTCGCTGACCAGCGGGTCGATCTTGCCCGCCTTCATCAGGTCGAACAGCTCGTTCACCTGGGCGCGGAAGGCTTCGGGCTCGCGTGCGGTGAAGGCACCCCAGAACACGCCGCAGATGTCGCAGGACTTCAGCAGGGTGAGATTGAGCGGCATCTTGGCGATTCCCGCCGGGAAGCCGACCACGAGGAAGCGCCCCTCCCACGCGATGGCGCGCAGGGCGGGTTCGGAATATTGCCCGCCGACGATGTCGTAGACGATGTTCGCGCCATTGGGGCCGCAAGCCACCTTGAAGGCGTCCGCAAGCGCCTTGGAGGCATCCTTGTCCATCGCCTCGCGCGGGTAGATCACCACTTCGTCCGCGCCAGCCTTGCGGGCGACTTCGCCCTTGGCCTCGGAGGAGACGGCGGCGACCACGCGCGCGCCGAAAGCCTTGGCGAGTTCGACCGCCGACAGCCCGACGCCGCCCGCCGCGCCCAGCACCAGCACGGTGTCGCCCGGCTTGATATGCCCGCGATCCTTGAGGCCGTGGATAGTGGTGCCATAGGTCATGAGCAGGCTGGCCGCCTTTTCATAGGGCACGCCGTCCGGCACCGCGAACATCCGGTCCGCCGGCACCACAACCTTTTCTGCAAGGCCGCCATTGCCGATCCCGGCCATCACGGTGTCACCCACCTTGTAGCCCTCGACACCTTCGCCGATCGCCTCGATCACGCCGGAGATCTCGCCGCCGGGCGAGAAGGGGCGGGGCGGCTTGAACTGGTACATGTCGCGCAGCATAAGACCGTCGGGATAGTTGATCGCGCAGGCCTTGACCGCGACGAGCACCTGGCCCTTGCCCGGGGTCGGGATCTCGACCTCGTCGAGCGTCAGCGTCTCAGGCCCGCCGGTCTGGTGGGTGCGAATGGCTTTCATGGTTTCCTCTCCCAAGTGATGTGTGTCAGGCAGCGTCGGTGCCGCGCATCAGCCACGGCTGGGCGGCGGTGCGGGCCGCTTCGAACCCGCCGATCGCCTCGCCCCGCGCCATGGTCAGCCCCACCTCGTCGAGCCCGTTCAGCAGGCAGTGCTTGCGGAACGGGTCGATCTCGAAGCTGAAGCGGTCCTGATAGGGGGTGGTGACGGTCTGCTGTTCAAGATTGACGCTGATTGCCAGACCCTCGCGCGCCACTTCGAGCAGCCGGTCGACCGCGTCCTGCGGCAGCACCACGGGCAGGATGCCGTTCTTCACCGCATTGCCCGAATGGATGTCGGAAAAGCTCGGCGCGATGACCACGCGGATGCCGAGATCGAGCATCGCCCAGGCCGCGTGCTCGCGGCTCGAACCGCAGCCGTAATTGTCGCCCGCGATGAGGATCGGCGCGCCCTTGTAGGCGGGGTCGTCGAAGACATTGCCGGGTTCGGCCCGCAGCGCCTCGAACGCCCCCACGCCAAGCCCTTGGCGGCTGATGGTCTTGAGCCACTTGGCCGGAATGATGATGTCGGTATCGACATTCTTGAGGCCAAGCGGAATGGCGTGGCCTTCGACGCTGGTGAGGGGCTGCATGGGCGCGGCCTCAGTCGGTCTGCGGCGGCTCGCCCGAGGGGATCGCCCCCGGCGAGGCAGGCTCGTCGGCCTTCTTCTTGTTCGCCGCGAGCTTGCGCCCGGCATAGAGCAGCGCGGCAGCCACCGCGGCCGAGCCGATCGCCGCCACGCCAAGCGCGGCCTTGCTGGTGGGTTTCTTGTCGGATGGTTTTTCGGTCATGATTATTCCATGCGCCTTAGGGGAGGGCGTTTCAAGGGGTTCAGGTCACACCAGCTCGCGCACATCGGCGAGCCGTCCGGTGACAGCGGCCGCCGCCGCCATCGCGGGGCTGACGAGGTGCGTGCGTGCGCCGGGGCCTTGCCGTCCCACAAAATTGCGGTTGGAGGTCGAGGCGCAGCGTTCGCCCGCGGGCACCTTGTCGGGGTTCATGCCGAGGCAGGCCGAACAGCCCGGCTCGCGCCATTCGAAGCCCGCTTCGATGAACACCTTGTCGAGGCCTTCCTCCTCGGCCATCGCCTTCACCAGACCCGAGCCCGGCACGACAATCGCCCAGCGCACATTATCGGCCTTGCGGCGGCCCTTGAGGATCGCGGCGGCGGCGCGCAGGTCTTCGATCCGGCTGTTGGTGCAGCTTCCGATGAAGACGTTCTCGATGGGGACTTGCGTCATCGGCGTGCCGGGGGTGAGGCCCATGTAATCGAGCGACTTCTGCGCGGCGACGCGCTTGCTCTCGTCGGCGAAGTCTTCCGGTGCAGGCACGCGGCCATTGATCGGCACCACATCCTCGGGGCTGGTGCCCCAGGTGACGCTGGGTTCGACTTGCGCCGCGTCGATGGTGACGGACTGGGCGAAGGTCGCGCCTTCGTCGGTGTGGAGCGAGCGCCAATAGGCCACTGCCGCATCCCACTCCGCGCCCTTGGGGGCCATGGGGCGGCCCTTGAGGTAGGCGAAGGTGGTATCGTCCGGCGCGATCAGGCCGGCGCGGGCGCCTGCCTCGATGCTCATGTTGCAGACCGTCAGGCGCTCCTCGATGGTCATGCGCTCGAACACGCGCCCGCGATATTCGATCACGTAGCCAGAGCCGCCTGCCGCGCCGATGGTGCCGATGATGTGGAGGATCAGGTCCTTGGCGCTGACACCTGGGCCGAGATCGCCCACGACCCGCACTTCCATCGGCTTCGACTGCTGGAGCAGGAGCGTCTGGGTTGCCAGCACATGCTCGACTTCACTTGTCCCGATGCCGAAGGCGAGGGCACCCAGGCCGCCGTGGCAGGCGGTGTGCGAATCCCCGCAGACGATGGTGGTGCCGGGCAGCGAGAAGCCCTGCTCGGGGCCGACCACATGGACGATCCCCTGCTCCTTGGCGGTCGCGGGAATGTAGCGGATGCCGAAGGCGGGCGCGTTGACTTCGAGGGCTGCGAGCTGGGCGGCGCTTTCCGGGTCGGCGATCGGCACGGGCGCGCCCTTGGCGTCCAGCCGCGCGGTCGTGGGCAGGTTGTGATCGGGCACCGCCAGCGTCAGTTCGGGGCGGCGCACCGGACGCCCGGCGACCTTCAGCGCCTCGAACGCCTGCGGGCTCGTCACCTCGTGCACCAGATGGCGGTCGATATAGATCAGCGCCGTGCCGTCATCGCGGGTTTCGACGACATGCGCGTCCCAGATCTTCTCGTAAAGCGTGCGCGGGCGGCTGGCCATGGGTGCGTGTTCCTCAGGTGGAGAGGGCGATTAGACGCGCCAGAAGCCATCGCGCAAGATGCGCACTTGATACGGGTCAAATTCGTCATGGATTTGCAAGGATCACGGGGTATAACTGACAAATATGTCAGCAACCGAATCCGCCTCGACGCCCGCCCTGCCGTTTCTTCACGCGATCAAGGTCGTGGCGGAGGACATCGATTTCATGGGGCACGTCAACAATGCGCGCTACTTGAACTGGGTGCAGGATGCGGTGCTGGCGCATTGGCGCGGGATTGCGCCAGCCGAAGATGTGGCGAGCAAGGCGTGGGTCGCGCTCAAGCACGAGATCACCTATCGCAAGCCCGCTTTCCTTGAAGACGATGTGATCGCGCAGACCGTGCTCGAACGCTTCAACGGCGCGCGCGCGTTCTACTCCACGCTGATCAAGCGCGGCGAGGATGTGCTGGCCGAGGTGCAATCCTCGTGGTGCTGCATCGATGCCGAAACCCTGCGCCCCGCGCGTATCGGCGATCACTTGCGCGAATTTTTCTTCCCCAAGGGCGAATAAGGCAGCGGAGCGCAAGAGCCGCAATCGCAAACGCAATTGCCGTTTCGCCTGCGCGCTTTATACGCAACCGCATGACCTGCGCGCGCGTATCTCTGTCCGGATGAGCCCGAACTTCACCCTTCCGGCGCGCGGCTTTCAGCGTGCCATCGGCCTTGGGCTGGCGCTGGCGATTGCCGGGAGCTGGCTCGGCATTCACGCCTGGGGCATGTTCATCTTCGAGCTCACGTGGAGCAACTGGCCGCTCGCGCTGGCCGTGGCGATGGTGCAGTGCTGGCTATCGGTCGGTGTGTTCATCGTCTGCCATGATGCGATGCACGGCAGCCTTGTGCCCGGCTACCCGAAGATCAATGCTGCAATCGGCGCGGTGCTGCTGGCGCTTTATGCGGGCTTTGCGTGGAAGCAGCTGCGCGATGCGCATTTCGATCACCACAAGCTTGCAGGTCACGCCGGAGACCCGGACTTCGACGAGAACAATCCGGGTGATTTCGCCCGCTGGTACGCGACCTTCTTCCGGCGCTATTTCGGCTGGCGCTCGCTGGTTTTCGTGCACACTGTGGTCGGCATCTACTGGCTGGTGCTGGATATTCCGATGGCGCAGATCGTGCTGCTCTACGGCCTGCCGGCGCTGGGATCATCGCTCCAGCTGTTCTACTTCGGCACCTTCCGCCCGCATTGCCACCGCGCAGGCCAGCCCTTTGCCGATCGCCACAATGCGCGCAGCAATGATTTCGGCACGCTCGCCAGCCTCGCCACCTGCTTCCATTTCGGCTATCATCTCGAACATCACCACCGCCCCGACGTGCCATGGTGGGGCCTGCCGGCGGCGAAACGGGCCGGATTGGGCGAGGCCGAACAGACTGCAAAGGTGCCCGCATGAGCTGGCTCGAAGTGTTCCTTACCGTCATGTCCTCGCTGATCGGCATGGAGCTGTTCGCCTGGGTCGCGCACAAATACATCATGCACGGCTGGGGCTGGGGCTGGCACCGCGACCATCACGAGCCGCATGACAATGTGTTCGAGAAGAACGACCTGTTCGCAGTCGTCTTCGGCTCCATCAACGCCGCGATGTATATCTACGGCTCGCTCTACTGGGACTGGCTGTGGTGGTTCGCGGTCGGCATCACGCTCTACGGGGTGATCTACACGCTGGTGCATGACGGCCTTGTCCACCAGCGTTACTGGAAGTGGGTGCCGAGGAAGGGCTATGCCAAGCGGCTGGTGCAGGCGCACAAGCTCCACCATGCCACCATCGGCAAGGAGGGCGGGGTGAGCTTCGGCTTCGTCTTCGCGCGCGATCCGGCCAAGCTCAAGGCAGAGCTGAAGGCGCAGAAGGAAGCCGGCCTTGCCGTGGTGCGCGACAGCGCGGGGGCGGACGGATACGAGACGGTCGGCCGTAACCTTTAGCCGCGGGGCACCTGCGTCAGGCTGAGATTATTGCCTTCGGGATCGTGGAACCACGCGATCTTCGCGCCCGATGCCGGATGGGTCCAGATGCCGCGCTCGTCCTGCCCGAAGCCGTCATAGACCGCAAAGGTGACCCCCCTGGCCACCAGCGCGTCAATCACCGCCTCGATATCCTCGACCTGCCAGCCGAGCACGGTGTGCGGATTTGGCGTATGGCCCTCCACCTTGGTCAGGCGCAGCATCGTGCCCGCCAGATCATATCTGACCGCAAAGGGATCCTCGCCCGCCTCGGCAAGCCCGAGCGTATCGGTGTAGAAGCGGCGCGCGGTGGCCAGATCGGCGGCGAGCACGAAACAGACGGGCGGCATGGTGCCTAGCATGATGAACCTCCCCCACGGGGACGACTCCATGCGTGCAGCCTCCCCGAAAGGCAGCCTATGCTATCGCTGCAAACCCGCCAAGCGCATCACGCTGTGGCAGGCTCACTGCGATCAATAGTTCCACTGCGCCTGCACCCGCAGGATCTGCCCTTCGGCCTGGCCGAAGCGGCGCTCGTCGGCTTCCTTGCGCGAGGCCCAGCCATAGGTGGTGGTGATCTCCAGCGAGGGGTCGATCTGGAACTCGAAGCCCACTTCCAGCTCTTCGGTCTCCAGCCGCGGGGCATTGACCGCCGCCTTGAAGCCGCCGCGGTAATATTGCCAGCGCGCGAAGGGATAGAACGGCCCGATCGGGGATTCGTCGATCTTGCCCATCACCTGCACATAGCCGCCCTTGAGCGGACGCTCCTCGATCCGCCCGCTGGCGGGCACGAATTCGGGACCGGTGCCCCAGTTCCATTCCGCCTGCACGCCGAAGGGCTGGGGATAGAGGATCGCGTGGAGGTTCACGCGGTCGTCCTTGAAGCCGACCGGGCTGACCCCGCCGGTGCGCACTTCCGGGCGGATGGTGTTGCGCATCACCGATCCGCCGATCTCCAGCACCTGCCCATCAAGGCCGATGCCGCCGAGTTCGAACGGCCAGGTCGCAAGGCCGACCATCATCACGTCATTATCGGTCTCGGTGCGGTTCAGGCCCTGGCCGTTGAACACGCCGAAGCCGAAGGCGCCGTAGCTGCCGAAAAGCTTCTGCCCGTCGGCCGTCAGCCGGTCCCAGATCTTCTGGACGCGGGGCGGGGTGTAATAGGCGACGATCCCCATGTCGCGCTCGCCCGAAGCGGCGGTGTTGATCGCATCGGTACGATCTAGCGCGAGGCGGTTCGACGAGGACTGCAGGTTCTCCCAGCCGTAAGGCACCTTCGACTGGCCGAGGCGGATGCGGAAGGACTTGTCGCCGGTGGGGAAGACGTCCGCATACATGTCGCGCAAGCTGACCGAATTCTCGCGCCGCTCGCCGACCGACTGGTTGGAGACCGCTGCGGCGAAATCGGGCTGGAAGTAGAGCGAGACATGCTCGTTGAGATCGCCCTGAAGGATCAGGCGCATCCGGCGGAAGCTGAAATTGCCGGCCGCGCGCACGTCGCTGTCACCGATGGTGCGCAGGCGCGAGACGCCCGCAGGGGCATCGGCGTCGCCAGAGATGATCTGGTTGAAGCGCATCTGGGTGTAACCGCGCAGGCGCAGCTTTTCGTACCACGCCTTGGGCTTGGGCTTGGGGGTGCCGACTTCGGCAAGCTGCACGGCGGCCGGAGCGCCGGGGGCCTGCGGCGTGGCGGTGACGGCAACCGCCGAGCCGGGCGCAGGCGCGGGCAGGGTAATGGTCTGGGCCACGGGAGCGGCAGCGGGGGCGGTCTGGTTCGTCTGGAGGCTGGCGACGATGGCTTTCAGCTCGTCGATCTGGCGCTGGAGATCGGCAATCGTCGCCGCGTCGCCTGATTCGCCAGCCGGAGCGCTCTGCGCAAGCGCGGGCACGCTGACGCTGGCCAGAAGAGTCCCCGCAATCAGCGAGATGGCGCGCACGCCGCGAATATTTGCCATGAAACTGCGCCTTCCTACCGCGCGGCTCCCGATGAGCCGCTCGCAGGCCGCGTCTATGTCGGTTTAATGTCAGTCCTGTGACAATTGTGACCGTAAATTGGCGTTCCTGTCGTATTTGTCACATTGTGCAGGCGGCAAGCGGGCCAGCGCTGCACCAGCCGGGTGCGGTGCGTGATGGGGCGTGCAAAAGGGGGAAACCACTGGTCGGGACGAGAGGATTCGAACCTCCGACCCCCACACCCCCAGTGTGATGCGCTACCAGGCTGCGCTACGTCCCGACACCAGTGGAGCGGCGCCTATAGGGGGGTGGCCCGAGGCTGGCAAGCCGGTTTGGGACGGGAAACGGTGTTGCGTGTTTGCACCGCTGCGGGCGGCGCCGATTGCGAGCAGCTTGCAATGCTGCTAGGCGCGCCCACTTGAACGGCGGGGCGCTTGCCCTTGCACATCAATCACGGGATCCTGACGGGCACACACCTATGACATTCGACCTTCTCGCCGCCGCTGGCGCGGGTGCTGCCGCAGCGCCGCCCGCCTGGATCAGCTTCCTGCCGATCATCGGCATGATCGCGATCTTCTGGTTCCTCATCATCCGTCCGCAGATGAACCGCCAGAAGGAGCATCAGGCCAAGGTTGCGGGCATGAAGAAGGGTGATCAGGTCATCACCGCCGGCGGTCTCGTCGGCAAGGTGATCAAGGTCGACGACGTCTATGTCGAGCTGGAGCTGGGCACCAATGTCCGCGTCAAGGCGATCAAGGCCACCATCGGCGACATCGTCCCGCCCGGCGGCTCGCCTGCCAACGACTGATTATAGCGCCTGCCTCGGCGGGCGTCGTTCTCCCTTGCGCGTGAGAGCCTGAAAGACATGCTCGAATTCCCCCTTTGGAAAAAGATCTGGCTGTGGGCGGTGACGCTGGCGGCATCCGTGCTGGCGCTGCCCAGCCTTGCCAATGTCGCCGGGATCGACTGGCCCGCCGCGCTGCCGAGCCCCGAGGTCAATCTCGGGCTGGACCTTGCGGGCGGCTCGCACCTGCTGCTCGAAGCCAAGGCCGAGGATATCCGCGCCCAGCGGCTGGAGAACATGGAAGAAACCGTGCGCCAGCTGATGCGCAACGCTTCCCCGCGCATCCGCATCGGCGATGTCTCGACCGGCGATGGCAAGCTGTCCTTCATGCTCGACAGCCCGGCCGATATTGATCGTGCGCGCGGGCTGGTCGAGCCGGTGATGCAGGGCGCGAACCTGACCCGCGAATGGGACATGTCGGTGGTCGATGGCCAGCGCATCGTCCTCACGCCCACGCCGGCCGGGCTCGACACCGCGCTCGACGATGCGATGGAAAGCGCCACCGAAGTCGTGCGCCGCCGTATCGACGAGCTTGGCACGCGCGAGCCGACCATCATCCGGCAGGGCGAAACCCGCATCGTCGTGCAGGTGCCCGGCCTGCAGGATCCCGATGCGCTCAAGAGCCTGCTGGGCCAGACCGCGCAGCTCGAATTCAAGCTGGTGGATCTCAACGCCCTGCCCGAGAATGTGCAGGCCGGCATCGCGCCTCCGGGCAGCGAGGTGTTCCCCTATGCGCCCGGCACCCCGTTGGAAGGCCGCTTCGAAGCGGTGCGCCGTCTGGGCGGGATCCGCGGCGAGAACCTCACCGGCGCGCAGTCCGGGGTCGATCCGACCAACAACCAGAACGTCGTCAACATCACCTTCGACGCGCAGGGCGGGGCCAAGTTCGCCAAGCTGACGCGCGAGAACACCGGCAAGCCCTTTGCGATCATTCTCGACGGGCAGGTGCTTTCGGCACCCCGGATCGACGAGCCGATCCTGGGCGGCCGCGCGCAGATCTCGGGCAGCTTCAACACCGAGAGCGCCAACAACCTCGCGATTGCGCTGCGCTCGGGCGCGCTGCCGGTGCCGCTGCAGGTGATCGAGGAACGCACCGTCGGGCCGGACCTTGGCGCGGATTCGATCCGCAAGGGCCTGCTGGCAATGGCGATCGGCAGCCTTGCGGTGATCGTCCTGATGGTGACGAGCTATGGCCGCTTCGGCCTCTATGCGACCGCAGCGCTGGTGCTCAACGTGCTGATGCTGCTCGGCCTGATGGCATTGGGCAGCTTCACGCTCACCCTGCCGGGGATCGCGGGCTTCGTCATCACCATCGGCGCGGCGGTGGACGCCAACGTGCTGATCAACGAACGTATCCGCGAAGAGCGCAAGCGTGGCCGCAAGGTCGTCGCCGCGGTCGAGACCGGCTACAAGGAAGCCGGCCGCGCGATTTATGACGCGAACGCCACCAACTTCATCTCCGGGGTGGCGCTGTTCGCCTTCGGCTCGGGGCCGGTCAAGGGCTTCGCGGTGGTGCTGGTGATCGGCCTGTTCACCTCGGTCTTCACCGGCGTGACCCTGACCCGCCTGTTCGTCGCCGGATGGCTGCGCAAGACGCGCCCCAACGACATCAACATCTAAAGGAGCACGAGACCGATGAAACTCCTGAAGCTCGTCCCCGACGATACCAACATCAAGTTCCTCAAACTGCGCGTGCCATTCTTCGTGATGAGCCTCGTGCTGATCTTCGGCAGCTGGACCGCGGTGCTGGTGAACGGCCTCAATTTCGGGGTCGATTTCGCCGGCGGACAGGAAGTGCGCATGACCTTCCAGGAGCGCGATGCCGCCCCGATCCCGTCCTTGCGCGAGCTGGTCGGCGGGCTCGGTTATGGCGAGCCGGTGGTGCAGGAATTCGGCGGGCCCAAGACGGTCTCGATCCGCGTCGCCCTGCCCGAAGGGACCGAGGATACGCCGGGCGCGGCTACCGCGATCGGCCAAAAGGTGATCGCGGCGATCGCCAAGGAATATCCCGATGTCCGCACCGACGGGAACGACACGGTCTCGGGCAAGGTCGCGGGCGAATTCCGCGATCAGGCGATCCTCGCGCTGCTGGCGGCGATGGCGGCGGTGTCGCTCTATATCTGGGTGCGGTTCGAATGGCAGTTCGGCGTCGGCGCGATGTTCGCGCTGGTGCACGACGTGTCGGTGACCGTGGGCCTGTTCGCGCTGACGCAGATGGAGTTCAGCCTGCAGATCGTCGCCGCGATCCTCGCGATCATCGGCTATTCATTGAACGACACCGTGGTGGTCTATGACCGCATCCGCGAGAACCTGAAGAAGTTCCGCAAGATGCCGATGCCGGAGCTGCTCGACCTGTCGGTCAACGAGACTCTGTCGCGCACGGTCATGACCTCGCTGGCACTGTTCCTGGCGCTGATCCCGCTGCTGATCTTCGGCCCGCCGAGCCTGTTCGGCATGGTCGCGGCGATCACGACCGGCCTGTTCATCGGCGCCTATTCGAGCGTCTACATGGCCGGCCCGCTGCTGATCTGGATGGGGGTGACCTCGAACAGCTTCGTGCCGACCGAAAGCGCGATGGACCGTCAGGAAAAGATCGTCCGCGGGGAAGTGTGATTGACGGTGGCGGGGTTCAGGCTCCGCCCGTCAGCCGCTCATAATATTCCGCCAGCGCCGCACCGTTGGCGTCCCAGCTGAAGGCCTCCGTCAGCGCCGCCACGGCTTCGCGCGGGGGCGGGGCGTTGAGGATGGCGTTGATGCCCGCCGCCACGGCCGCAGGATTGCGTTCGACCAGCCGTCCGGCGGTGTCGCAGGTGATGAGCTCGCGCGCGCCGCCGACATCGCAGGTCACCACCGGCGTCCCGCAGGCGAGCGCCTCGACCCAGGCATTGGCGAGCCCCTCGCTCACGGTCGGCAGAACCATTGCATCGGCGGCCGACAGGATCAGCGGCATCACATCATGATCGAGCGATCCGGCGAAATGGACCCGGTCGGCCATGCCCTCGCTTGCCGCCAGCGCCCGCAGCCGCGCCTCGTCCTCGCCCTTGCCGATCAGCACCAGCCGGGCGCCGGGAATGTCCTTCAATGCCGCAATCGCGATGCCTTGCCCCTTGCGCTCGATCAGCGCGCCGACGCAGGCCAGCAGCGGGGCATTGTCGGGCATGGCAAAGCCCAGTTCCTCGGATAGCTGCCGCCGCAATTGCGTGTGTTCGAGCGGGCGGAAGCGGTCGCGATCAAGCCCGGTGTAATGGACCGTGATCTTGTCTGCATCCATTCCCATCGCTGCCATCTGCCCGGCCAGATCGCGGCTGACGGCGAGCAGACCCGAGGCGCGGCGCGCGGCATCCAGCATCTGCTCGCGGGCAAAGCCGTGTTCGCCCCAGAAGCTGATATCGCTCCCGCGCGCCTTGATCGACAGCGGCAGGCCCATCTCCCCCGCGATGATCGCGGCAGCCGGGCCATCGGGGAAGAAGAACTGCGCGTCGATCAGATCGATCGGCGTTTCGGCGTGGATGCGCTGCACCAGCGGCAGCACCGCCCGCGCAATCGCGACCGCATTGCGCCGCGCGCCGATGCGCGGGATCAAAGTGAAATGCGGGCGGTGGATGGTGATCCCGCCCTCGACATTCTCCGCCGGAAGATCGGCCAGCGGGCGATAGCGGCCCAGCACCAGCGGCGGCAGGCCGATCGGGTTGACCATCGTCACCCGCCAGTCGCCGCGCTTCGCCAGTGCCTCCATCGAGCGCGCCACGAAGGTGCCGAACCGCGGGTTCACCGGGTTGGGATAGAGCGTCGCGAGGGAAAGGACGTGCTTCACGGGGCAGGGCCTAGCAGCGGGCGGGTTAAAGCGGCCTGACCAGCATCATGGCCACCGCAATCCACGCCGGATTGTCGACCACCACCTGCTTTTGCCCCGCACCCGGCGGCAGCAGGCCGACGAGGGTGCCGCGCCGGTCGATCAGCCGCCCGAAAGCAAAGCGCCCGCCGGGGCGGGGCACGAGGCAGTCGCGGTTGATCGCGCTCTGGGTGTCCTCAGGCGCGAGCTGGCGCAGCCACACGAGGTCGCCCGGGCGATATTCGCCCACGCTCTCGCTTACCATCAGTACCAGCGGGGGCGGGGCGTCGGGGGTCTCGGCAAGTTCGCTCGGCAGTACGGCGGCGCGGGGGAAGGTGAGGGCGGAGGCACCGCCCGCGGCCAGTTCCGCCACGATCTGGGCCGTGCCCGACGGGCCGGTCTCGGCGCGCATCAGGCTCGCCGGATCGACGCCGAGGGCGGCGGCAATGCGGTTCATCCAGATCAGCGAGAGTTGCCGGGTGCCGGTCTCCAGCCGCCCGATGGTCTGCGCGGTGGTGGGCGGTACGCAGGCGGCGGCGAGATCGGCGAGGGTCAGTCCCTTGGCCTTCCGGATGTCGCGGATGCGGTTGAGCATGGAGGGTGTCGTCCAAATTAACCAATACGGTTTTTTCTTTACTACAAATGTGCCGCTTTGGCAAGTCTTGCCGCAAGCAAAGGGAGACGACACATGAAGCGCCAACTGGTTGAACACGAACTCACCGCCGAAGGTCCGCTGCGCGGGGCCCGCCGCCCGGGCACGCGCGCGGTGCGCACGGTTACCGTCAATCTCGCCGAAAGCCCGATCGCCTGGCTTCATGCGCGCGGGCACATCAATGCGCGGCTGTTCGATGCGGGCGAGGCGCTGCGCAATGATTACGAACGCGCACAGCTTTCCGCCAACATCACCATGCGCTGGGATCCTGTGCGGGTGAAGACCACCGGCGAGCGCGGGTTCACGCCGACCGAACGGCAAGTCGCCGCGCGCCAGCGGTTCGACGGGGCGATCAAGGCCGCCGGCAAGGGGCTGGAGGATGTGCTGTGGCGCGTGGTCTGCGCGGGCGAGGCGCTGCCTGAAGCCGAAAAGACCCTCGGCTGGCCGGCGCGCAGCGGCAAGCTGGTGCTCAGAATCGCGCTGGAACGGGTGGCGGAGTTTTACCGCATCACCTGAGGGTGCCTTAACCCTCGACCATCTCGGCCAGCATCAGCCAGCGCTCTTCGGCCGCGTCCTTTTCGGCGCGGGCATTGGCGATCCCGGCGCTGATCGTGGCAAAGCGCTGGGGATCGCGGGTGTAGAGCTCGGGATCGCCCAGCAGCGCCTCGCCCTTGGCGATGGCGGCTTCCAGTTCCTCGATGCGTTTCGGCAGGATCTCGTAGTCGCGCTGGTCCTTGTAGGACAATCGCGGTGCGGAAGGCGTCTTTGTAGGAAGGGGCTTTTGCCCCCCCTCCAGGGTCGGTTTGACCCCCTCTTGACCCCCTCTTGACCCCCCTTTGACCCCGGTTTGGGGGGCCTTTCGCCGCGCTTCCCAATCGGCGTATCCGCCCGCGATAATATCCACCTTGCCCGACCCGTCGAGCCCGAGGGTGATGGTGACGGTGCGGTCGAGGAAGTCGCGATCATGGCTGACGATCAGCACGGTGCCGTCGAAGTCTGCGATGACTTCCTGAAGAAGATCAAGGGTTTCGAGATCGAGATCATTGGTCGGCTCGTCCAGTACCAGCAGATTTGCGGTGCGCGCGAATTCGCGGGCCAGCAAAAGCCGCGAGCGTTCGCCGCCCGAAAGAATACCGACTTTGGTGTCGACGAGGCCGGGATCGAATAGGAAATCCTTGAGATAGGCCTGCACGTGCTTGCGCACACCGCGCACGTCGATCCAGTCGCCGCCCTCGGCCAGAATCTGGCGCACCGTCGCCCCCGGTTCGAGCAGCTTCCTCTGCTGGTCGATCATCACCCCTGAAAACGTGCGGGCATGGGTGACGCTGCCGGTGTCGCTTTCGAGTTCTTTGGTGAGCAATTTCAACAGCGTGGTCTTGCCCGCGCCATTCGAGCCGACGATCCCGATGCGGTCCCCGTTCTGGATCCGCAGGGTGAACGGCTTGATGATGGGGCGATCACCATAAGTCTTTGAAATATTGTCCGCGACAATCACCGACTTGGACTTGAAATCATCATCGCCAGCGAGTTTCAGCTTGGCCGTCCCCGCACCCGCAATCATCGCCGCCCTGACAGCGCGCATCTGGTATAGCTTTTCCAGCCGACCCTGGTTGCGCTTGCGCCTCGCGGTGACCCCGCGCTCTAACCAGTGGGCCTCGATTTTCAGTTTTGCATCAAGGCGTTCCGCCGCACGCGCCTCTTCGGCATAGACCGTCTCTTCCCACGCCTCATAGCCGCCGAAGCCTACCTCCTTGCGCCGCAAGGTGCCGCGATCGAGCCACAGGGTGGCGCGCGTCAGGCGGGTGAGGAAGGTGCGATCGTGGGAAATGGTGATGAAGGCCCCGCGATAGCGCGAGAGCCAGTCCTCCAGCCAGTCGATCGCGGCCAGATCGAGGTGGTTGGTCGGCTCGTCCAGAAGGAGCAGATCAGGCTCCTGCGCCAGTGCCCTGGCAATCGCGGCGCGGCGCTTTTCGCCCCCGCTGGCAGTGGCGGCGGGGCGGCTCATGTCGATGCCGAGCTGTCCGGCAATCGCCTCCACCTCATGCGCTGCGGGGGCATCCTCGCCGCCTGTCGCAAAGTCCATGAGGGTCGAAAACGGCGTGAAATCAGGGTCCTGCTCAAGGAACACGATGCGCGTCCCGGGCTTGATCCGGCGCTGTCCGCGGTCGGCATCGATCTTGCCGGTGATGAGCCGCAGCAGCGTCGTCTTGCCCGCGCCGTTGCGCCCGATCAGCGCCAGCCGGTCTCCGGGCAGCACGTGCAGATCGATCGGTGCCGCGCCGGTGGTGGGCGTCGGCCCGCCGAACAGCCAGCGTCCGCCCTGTTGCAGGGCCATGCCTTCGAGCGAGAAGATGGGAGGTTGCGCCATGGCGCGCGGTGCCTAGAGACTTGCGCGCGCGCTGCCAAGGCGGTTCAGTCCCGCGAAAGCTGCCGGGGTGCATTGGCGCGGCTTACCGGAGGAAAACACCTATCATGATCCGTCCCGCACTTGCCGCAATCGCTGCCAGCTCGCTCGCTCTGTCGGGTGCTGCGCTCGCCGAACCCGTGATCGAAATCGAGGCCAAGGGCCTGGTGGTCGAACTCACCGTCAGCGAAAGCGTCTCGGTTGCTCCCGATATCGCCACCATCGGCGCGGGCGTCACCACCGATGCGCCGACCGCCACCGAGGCACTGCGCCAGAACTCGGCTGCGATGGCCAAGGTGGTCGCCCGCATCAAGGCACTGGGCGTTGCCGAGCAGGACATCCAGACCACCGGCATCAACCTCAATGCCCGCTATGATTACGACCAGACCACCCAGCGTCAGGTGTTCCGCGGCTATCAGGCCTCCAACCGGGTGAGCGTGATCCTGCGCAAGATCGACAATGCCGGGCGCGTGCTTGATGCGCTGGTCGAGGCGGGCGCGAACGACCTGTCCGGCCCCAGCTTCTCGATCGAGAACGACGCCGCCGCCAAGGACGCCGCCCGCAAGCGCGCGATCGAAAAGGCCAAGGCGCGGGTCGATGAATATGCGACGATGTTCGGCTATGACCGGGCCAAGGTGCTGTGGATCAGCGAGAGCATCGAAAGCCGCGGCCCGATGCCCGAAATGGCGATGATGCGCGCCAGCGCCGACATGGTCGCCGCCGCTCCGCCGCCAGTGCAGCCGGGCATGGTCTCCACCGGGATCAGCATGTCGTTCAAGTTCGAGCTGGTGAATGACGCAGCGCCGAGTGCGCCGTGACATCATTCACACCTTGTTCAATGCTGCATAGCTAGGCATGGGGCCATTATGAACGCTCGCCGCTCCTCTTGTGCTGCTCTGCTTGTCGCCCTGTGCGCGGCAGGGCTGGCTGTGCCCGGGGCGGCGCAGGAGCAATCGCTCAGCGATCAGGGCGAAGCGCGGCGCGAGGCGCAGGCGGGCACCCAGCTGTCGCTGCGCGAGATCGAGCGGCGCATCCTGCCGCAGATGCAGGGCAGCGAATATCTCGGCCCGGCCTACGATTCGACGGCGCGGGCCTACCGGCTCAAGTTCATCCGCGAAGGCCGGGTGACCTATGTCGATGTCGATGCGCGCACCGGCCGCGTCATCGGCCGTTCGCGCTGAGCGCCCGTTTGCTTGACGCTGGCGCGGCAAAGGCGCACCAAATCACGCAAAACACGCAGCAGGGAAGTGGTGAAGCATGCGAATTCTGATCGTCGAGGATGAGCCCACGCTGGGCGCGCAGCTCAAGTCGACGCTGGAGCATAACGGCTATGCGGTCGATCTGTCGGTCGATGGCGAGGACGGGCACTACATGGGCTCGAGCGAGGATTACGATGCCGTGATCCTCGATCTGGGCCTGCCGGAAATCGACGGCCTGACAGTGCTGGGCATGTGGCGGCGCGAAGGGCGCACTTTCCCGGTGCTGGTGCTGACCGCGCGGGACTCGTGGTCCGACAAGGTCGCAGGTCTCGATGCAGGTGCGGACGACTATCTCGCCAAGCCGTTCCAGACCGAAGAGCTGATCGCCCGCCTGCGCGCGCTGATCCGCCGTGCTTCGGGCAACACTTCGTCCGAACTGACCGCCGGCGATGTCCGGCTGGACACGCGCTCGGGCCGCGTCACGCTGGGCGGCGAGCCGGTGAAGCTCACCGCGCAGGAATACAAGCTCCTGTCCTACCTCATGCACCACAAGGGCAAGGTGGTGAGCCGCACGGAGCTGATCGAGCATATCTATGATCAGGATTTCGACCGGGATTCGAACACCATCGAAGTCTTCGTTACCCGCATCCGCAAGAAGCTTGGCGCAGACGTGATTACGACCATCCGTGGCCTCGGTTACAGCCTCGACGACCCCGCCGAAGCCCCGCGCGCCTGAGGGCGGCGAAGCGCTGGTCACCGCGCCCGCTGCGGGCGAGGGCGCTGCTGCGCCTGCGCCGCAGCCGGTGACCGAACCTGCGCTGCCTGCCGCCTCCCGTCCGGCCCCGCGCGCCAGCCTTGCGCGGCGCATGGGGCTGATTGCGGCGGGGTGGATTTTCGTCCTCCTGCTGGGCGGCGGCATCGCGCTTGAACGCACGCTCACCGCGCAGGTCGAAAGCAATTTCGACGAGCAGCTCGACTACATCCTCACCGCGATGATCGCCTCGGCCGAGATCGATGCGAGCGGCGAAGTCTATTTCTACCGCACGCTGGGCGACCAGCGCTTCCTCGAACCGGGCAGCGGGCTCTACTGGCAGATCAGCGGCGGCAGTTACGAGCCCTGGCCCTCGCGCAGCCTGTGGGACCGCACATTGAAGCTCCACGGGGTGGAGGCCAAGGGCGGCCACTTCGACAGCGAGGTGCATTTCTACAACTCCGTCCAGTTCCCGGGCGAACCCTTGCGGATTGCCGAGCGCACCGTGATCCTGCCCGGCAGCGACACCCGCTGGACCTTTGCCGTGGCCAGCGCGACGGCGCAGATGGATTCGCAGATCGGACGGGTGCGGCTGATCCTGATCTGGAGCTTTGCGGTGCTGGGCCTTGGCCTGCTGGTGATGGCGCTGCTCCAGATCCGCTATGGCCTTCAGCCCCTGCGAAGGGTGCGCGCCGCGATCCAGAACCTGCGCACCACGGGCGCGAACCGCATTGCCGAGCCGCTGCCGCTGGAAGTCCAGCCGCTGGTGGACGAGGTCAACGCGCTGCTCGAGCATACCGAGCGACAGGCCGAGGAGGCGCGCCGCCACGCGGGCAATCTCGCCCATGCCTTGAAGACCCCGCTGACCGTGCTCACCAACGCTGCCACCGCGCGCGCGCCTGATCTGGGCGATGCGGTGATGCGCGAGACCCGCACGATGCAGCGCCATGTCGATCACCACCTCGCCCGTGCCCGCGCGGTCGGGCGGCGGGCGGCTGGGCAGGCGCGCAGCAATGTCCGCCAGAGCGCCGAAGCCGTGCGCCGGGCGGTCGAGCGGCTCTATCCCGATGGCCGGCTCGACATCGCCGGCAGCCCCGCCGCAGAGGTCGCGATCGAGCGGCAGGATCTCGACGAGATGCTCGGCAACCTGATCGAGAACGCGGCCAAGTATGGCGGAGGTTCGGTCTTCGTCACCATCGATCCGGAGGATGACAGCGCCGAGGCACGCGAGGGCGAATGCCTGATCTGGATCGAGGATGACGGCGCAGGCATCCCCGAGGCCGAGCGCATCCGCATCTTCGATCGCGGCGCGCGGCTCGATACGGGCAAGCCCGGCACCGGCCTTGGCCTTGCGATCGTACGCGACGTGGCGGAGATCTACGGCGGCTCGGTGACGCTGGGCACCAGCGAGGATCTCGGCGGGCTGCTCGTCGAACTGCGCCTGCCGCGTGCATGATTTGCGAGAGCGCGCGAAGGGTTTTGCGCGCCGCTGCGTTATCCGTGCAATTAACCCGCCTGACCGAGCCGCCAGAGAGGCCCATTGCGCGCAACCATGACCGCTAGCGGCGAGCCCCCCTTGGCGGCCGTGATGGCCGATGATGCCGCGCTGGTTGCCCGGCTGGCGGCCCGCGATGCGGCGGGCTTGCGCGAGGTGATCGGGCGTCATGCGGCATCGCTCAACCGGATCGCCTATCGCATGGTGGGCGATACGCATGAGGCCGAGGATATTGTGCAGGAAGCGTGCTTGAGATTGTGGGACCATGCGCCGCGGCTGGCTGCGCGCCACCCTGCCGGAACGCCGGCGGGCGGGACGCTGCGCCTGTCGGGCTGGCTGGCGCGGGTGGTCACCAATCTGGCGATTGACCGGTTGCGCGCAGGTCGCCGCATCTCGGGCGAGGAGGTGCCGGAGCGGGCCGATGAGGCGCCGCTGGCCGATGCCGTGATTGCCGAAAATCAGGAGGCCGAAGCCACCCGCGCGCTGGTGATGGCCCTGCCGGACCGCCAGCGCGCTGCCATCGTGCTGACCTATTACGAAGAGCTTCCGAATGCCGAGGCGGCCGCCGCGCTCGACATGAATATCAAGGCGTTCGAATCGCTGCTGCTGAGGGCCCGTGCGGCCCTGCGCAAGGCGTTTGCGGCGCAAGGAGATGCACGATGAGCGCCATGGACGATACCGACGGCGCACCCATCGCTCCCGGCACCCCGCTGGCGCGGGCGCTCGACGATATTGCGGTTCCCGCGCTTCCCGAAGGCTTTGCCGACAAGGTGCTGGCCGCCGCCGCCGTGCGTCCGGCCCCGCTGCCGGAATTGCGTCGTTCAGGCACCGGCTATGCGCGCGGCTGGCGGATCGGACGGCGCATCGCAATCGGCGTAGTCGGCTTCAGCGCACTTGCCACGGCGGCCGCGGCGACGGGCCTGCTCGAACGGGTCGGCCTGCCGGTGCCCTCGCCCGAGAAGGTGTGGGCGAGCATCACCGGATCGGAGAGCGCAGCAGCGGTCAAGCCCCCTGCCAAGCCCGCCGCCGTCCCCGCCGATGCCGTGCCTGCCGCGCTCGCGCCGGTGCGGATCGAAGGCGCGATCGACACGCCCGAGGAGCTGGGCGAGGCCTTCCGCCGGATCGACGAGGTGCGCGAAGGGCGCAGTGCGGCCCGCCGCCAGATGATCGAGCAGCGCATCGCCAAGGAAAAGGAGCGCCGCGCCGCTGCCGGTCTGCCGCTGCCCACGGCTGAACAGGAGGCCCGCATCCGCCAGCGGATCGACGCAGCCGAAGCCCGCCGCGAGGGGCTGATCGACAAGCGCCTCGAAGTCCGGCGCGACGAATTGCGCGGGCGGGTCGAGGCGGGCGAAGCGCTCACCCGCGAGGATATCGTGCGCCCGCTGCGCCAGGACCAGCGCGAGCTGCGCCAGCGCGACACAGTCGAGCGGCTCCGGCGGATGAACCCCGAACAGCGCCGCGCCGCGCTGCGCCGCCTGCCGCCCGAAGAACGCCGCGCCCTGATGGATACCTGGCAAAAGGTGCGCGCAGGACGGCAGGGCAATGGCACGCAAGCCGCGCCCGCAGCCGATCCTGCCGTTCCGGCCGAGCCCGCTCTGTCCCCATCCGGCACATCCGCTGTCGAACCGCCGCGCTGAGTGAAAAAACGGCGCCGCGCGCGAAGGGCGCCCGCCACCTCGCCCGTTTCCTTGCTGTCACCCGCCGCACATCCCCGACGCGGCGGATGACAACCGCAAGACGATGAAACGGATGAGGAATCTCGCCATGATCAAACCCCGCATGATGCTCGCCACGCTCACCGCGCTGGCCCTCGCGCTGCCTGTCGCAGCGCAGGAAAAGACCCGCACCAAGACCTATGAAGGCCCCAATGTCGCCGGCAGCACGACCACCACGGTCGATCGCGATGCCGGCACCGCCAGCCGGACCCGCGAGGCGACCAATCTCGCCACCGGCAACACCGCCAGCAGCAGCGCCCTGCGCCAGCGGACCGAGACCGGCGCCACGATCGACGTGACGCAGACCGGCCCCCGCGGCAAGTCGCGTACCCTTTCGGGCGAGCGCACCCGCACTGAGGGTGGATCGACCTTCACCGGCACCGCCACCGGTCGCGGCGGCGAGACCTACGGGCTTGCCGGCAGCCGCAGCCGTGACGGGCAGGGCAATTCGCAGGCCAGCCAGTCGGTCAGCAACAGCGCGGGCGAAGTGCTTGCCGCGCGTGATCGCACCACCACCCGCGCGGATGGCCAGGTGAGCCGCAACGTCACCAAGACCCGCGCGCCCGGCACCAAGCGCCCGCCGCGCATTCGCCGCCCGCGCGGCTGAGGTTTGCAGCGCCCGCTTCTGGCGATGCGGCTCCGCCCGCTCAGCCCCCCCGAGAAGCTGGCGCGCAAGGCAGCGATGCGACGGCTGATCCGGGGGGACAGCCGACGCGTCGCTCGGGGGGCACGCAGTTTTTGACCCGGCTGCGTGCCCCCCTTTTTGCGGATCCGGTTCACGCCCGGTTCACGGCTTCCAAGCGATTGAAAACGCCAGTTTCACATATGTTGGAGGCGGAAGCGATGCGGTGTGCAGGGGCAGGTGTGCTGATCCTCGCGCTCGGCCTTGGTGCCTGCGCTTCGCCCGATGGCAGCCTTGCCGGGCAACGCACCGTTTTCAGCAATCCCTTTGTGCCGCCGGTGATTGACCAGCGCGGGATCGGCCCGGGCTGCGAGGTCGACGCGCGGGAGGGTTCACTCTGCACCAGCGGCGGTCTGGTCTATCCCGGACGCGGGCGCGTGGCGCTGCTGCCCACGGGCGAGCTTGTGCGCCTCAACCGCGCCGAGCGCCGGTTTCTGAGGGACCGCGCCGATGCGCTCCAAGCGCAAGCCGATATCCGCGAGGCGCTCGCCAATGGCACCCCGCTGCCGCCGGGCTCGCCCGCCTTGCCGCGCGGGCAGGGCAATCCTGCGCCGCCGCCGCCGCCCGAGCCTCCGGTGCAGGACGATACGCCCTGACAGGACGGATCAGCCGCCGCGCGCCTTTTCGTGGTGGCGGATCACTTCTTCGATGATGAAGCGCAGGAACTTCTCGGAGAATTCCGGATCCAAATCCGCATCTTCCGAAAGCTTGCGCAGCCGCGCGATCTGGCGCGCCTCGCGATCGGGATCGGCGGGGGGCAAAGTGGCCTTCGCCTTGTACTCGCCCACGGCCTGGGTGATGCGGAACCGCTCTGCCAGAATGTGGATCAGCGCGGCATCGATATTGTCGATGCTTTTGCGAAAGCCGGCCAGCACCGGATCGGGCTGTCCGCCATGGTCGGACGAGGGTTGCGTTTCCTGAGACATTGCGCGCGAAACTAGCAGCAATTCTGCGCTTGCCAAGCACGGCGGGCGCGCCCTACAGCCCGCAGGATATGACGGCCGATGTCATTCCCCTGCCGCGCAAGGCTCCGACGCTCGATCCCATGCTTGCGCTGACCGCGCCGGGCATGAATTCGGTCAATGCCGTGATCCTTGACCGGATGCAGAGCGAAATCCCGCTGATCCCGCGCCTTGCCGGGCACCTGATCTCGGGCGGCGGCAAGCGTCTGCGCCCGATGCTGACTTTGGCGGGGGCAGAACTGGTCGGCTATCAGGGCACGCGCCACCACAAGCTCGCCGCGGCGGTCGAATTCATCCACACCGCCACCCTGCTGCATGATGATGTGGTGGACGGCAGCGAGCTGCGGCGCGGGAAGGCCGCGGCCAATATCATCTTCGGCAATCCGGCCACCGTGCTGGTCGGCGATTTCCTGTTCAGCCGCGCCTTTGAACTGATGACCGAGGACGGCTCCTTGAAGGTGCTCTCGATCCTTAGCCGCGCCAGTGCCGTGATCGCGGAAGGCGAGGTCTCGCAGCTCTCCGCCCAGCGCCAGATCAACACCAGCGAAGAGCAGTACCTCCACATCATCGGCGCCAAGACCGCCGCGCTCTTCGCCGCCGCCAGCCAGATCAGCGCGGTGGTGGCCGAATGTTCGGAAGAGCAGGAGCGCGCGCTCGAAGCCTATGGCCGCAATCTCGGCGTCGCCTTCCAGCTGGTCGACGATGCGATCGACTACGATTCGGACGCTGCCGAAATGGGCAAGGATCAGGGCGACGACTTCCGCGAGGGCAAGATGACCTTGCCGGTGATCCTCGCCTATGCCCGCGGCAACGAGGACGAGCGCAAGTTCTGGAAGGACGCGATCATCGGTCACCGCAGCTCGGACGATGATCTTGCCCACGCGATCCACCTGATCGGCAAGCACAACGCGCTGGAAGACACGCGCGAGCGGGCGCGCCACTTTGCCAACCGGGCGATCGATGCAATCTCGATCTTCCCCGATGGCAAGGCGCGGGCCGCCATGGCCGAAGCGGCGCAATTCGCGGTCGCGCGCGGGCATTGAGCCCGCTATCGGGCGGGGCGATGCACCCCGACCTTCCCATCAACGCTGTCCTGCCGGAGATCCGCGTCGCATTGGCGGGCGAGGGCGCAGGCGTGCTGATCGCGCCACCGGGGGCGGGTAAGACCACCGCGGTCGCGCCCGATCTGCTCAGGCAGCCGTGGTGCAAAGGCCAGATCATCCTCACCTCGCCCCGCCGCGTCGCCGCCCGCGCTGCGGCCGAGCGCATGGCGGAGATGCTGGGAGAGGCTTGCGGAGAGACCGTGGGCTACATGACCCGCCTCGACAGCAAGACCTCGTCCCGCACGCGCATCCTCGTCGTGACCGAGGCAATCCTCGTGAACCGGCTGGTCGATGATCCCGAGCTTCCCGGCGTCTCCGCCCTGCTGTTCGACGAGGCGCATGAGCGCGCGCTCGACAGCGATCTGGGCCTCGCGCTGGCGCTGGAGAGCCGCGCCGTGCTGCGCGAAGACCTGCGCGTGCTGGTCATGTCGGCCACCATCGACGGCGCACGCTTTGCCCGGCTTCTGGGCGAGGGTGCTCCGATAATCGAAAGCGAGGGGCGCAGCTTTCCGCTGGCAATCAAGTGGCTTGGCGGCGATGGTTCGCAAGCCATCGAGGATCGCATGGCTGCTGCCGTGATGACTGCGTGGCGCGATGAGGCGGGCGACATCCTCGCCTTCCTGCCCGGCGTGCGCGAGATCGAACGGGTGAGCGAGCGGCTGGAGGCGCGTCTGCCCGAGGTGCCGATCCATGCACTCCACGGCCAGATCGAACCCGCTGCCCAGCGTGCCGCGATCCGCAGCGATGCGCAGGGGCGCCGCCGCATTGTGCTCGCCACTGCGATTGCCGAAACCTCGCTGACCTTGGACGGGGTGAGCGTGGTGGTCGATTCTGGCCTCGCGCGCCTTGCCGAGTTCGACCGTGCGGCGGGGACCACGCACCTTGTCACGCGGCGCGCCTCGCAGGCCTCGGCGGCGCAGCGTGCGGGCCGCGCGGCGCGGCAGGGGCCGGGTGTCGCCTACCGGTTGTGGGAAGAGGCGGGCCACGCCGGTCGGCCGGAATTCGCCCCCGCCGAGATCATGCAGGCCGATCTGGCTCCGCTGCTGCTGCGGCTGGCCAAGTGGGGCACGGCGAACCCTGCGGCCCTGCCATGGCTCGATCTCCCGCCCGAAGCCTCGGTCGCTGCCGCAAGGGCAGCGCTGGAGGCTCTCGGCGCGCTTGATGCGGGCGGTCGGATCACGCCGCTGGGCGAGGCGATTGCCGCGCTGCCGATGGCGCCCGATCAGGCTGCAGCCGTGCTCCATGGCGCAGCGGCCGGCGTGGGCGAGGATGCGGCGCGGCTGGTGATGCTGCTGCAGGAACGGGGCCTTGGCGGACGCGGGGAAGACCTGCTCCAACGCCTTGCCCGTTGGCGCGGGGATCGCGCCCCGCGCGCAGTGGCGGCGGCGCGGATTGCGCAGGGCTGGGCGGGGCAGGCGGGCAAGCTTGCGGGCGTGCTCGGGCAAAGCCCTGCGGCAGACGCAGCCGAGGCGCTCGCGCTCGCTCGCCCCGATTTCGTCGCACGCCGCCGCGATCCCTCCGGCGAACACTGGCTGAGCGCGGGCGGGCGCGGTTACCTCCTCGATCCGGCCTCGCCGCTGGCGCGCGCGGAGTGGATCGTGATCGGCGATGCGCAAGGCCAGGCCAAGGGCGCACGCATCACCTCGGGCGCCGAAATCGCGCCCGAACGGACCGCAGCCCTGTTTGCCAAGCAGCTTGAGGAGCGCGTCACAACCCGCTGGAATAGCGACAAGGATCGGGTGGAAGCCCGACGCGAACGGCGACTCGGTGCGATCGTGCTGGCAAACGTGCCCGAAGCCGCGCCCGATCCGGCGCTGCTTGTGGATATCCTTGTCGACAAGGCTCTGGAGCGTTTGGGGGATATCTTTCCCGAAGGCTTCCTCGCCCGCGCGCGCTTTGCCGGGATCGCCGCGCTTTCGCCCGAGGCTCTGCGCGAGCACAAAGCGGCGTGGCTGGCCCCGCTGCTCACCGGAAGGCGTGACCTTGATCTGCCGCCGCACCGCTTTGCAGAAGCGGCACTGGGATTGCTCGACTGGAACGAACGGCAGGCTTTCGACCGTGCCGCGCCGACCCATTTCACCTCGCCCGCCGATACGCGCCACGCGATCGACTATGCCGGGGACGACGCGCCCAGCGTGGAAGTGCGGGTCCAGGCGCTGTTCGGGCTCGACGTGCAGCCGATGATCGGCGCTACGCCCTTGCTGCTCAAACTCACCAGCCCGGGCGGGCGTCCGGTGCAATCGACCCGCGATCTGCCGGGCTTCTGGCGCGGCAGCTGGGCCGATGTGGTGAAGGACATGAAGGGTCGCTATCCCAAGCACCGCTGGCCCGATCAGCCATGGCTCGAAAAGCCGAGCATGAAGACCAAAAACGCGTTTAACCGCCAATAGGATTGCGCTATCGGCGGGCTGCAATTCGGGATGCGAAAGCGGCCCGCAAGGCCGACTGGCCGCCCGCAGCGACGCGGCCGTCAGGCCGCATGAGCGAGGATCGAAAAGAATAATGAGCGCACGTATCTACCAGCAGCCCAAGCACGCGATGCAATCGGGCAAGGCCCGCACCGATGAATGGGTGCTCGAGTTCGAGCAATCGCAGGCGCGGTTTGCCGATCCGTTGATGGGCTGGACGGGCACGGGTGACACCCAGTCGCAGGTGAAGCTGACCTTCCCCTCGAAGGACGCGGCCAAGGCCTATGCCGAGAAATACGGCATCGCCGCGCGCATCCACGCGACGCCCGCCAAGCGGCTCAAGCTGCAGGCCTATGCGGATAATTTTCGCTGACAGGCACGATCCCGCCGCGGGATCTGCTGCGGGACTTGTGACTTGAAATCTCGCACAACGCCCGCCATATGCCCGCCCGGGAGTCGGGTGGACGTTTGCGTCCGCTCACCGAGTCAGGTCCGGAAGGAAGCAGCTCAGGTGGATTGCGGCGGGTCGCCCGGCTCCTTCTTCATTTCATTCGCCGGAACTTGTGCGCATCCGCTCGCGCGCGGCATTGCGTGATCCGGTCGCGGGGACGCTGCCGGTGAAGCGGGCGAGGCCGAAGGGCGGCATATTGGCATAGACCGTCTCGTGCGCGCCTGCCTCCACGGCATAGGTCTCGTGATAGATTCCCACCGTTCCGTCATTGCCGATGCTGCGATTGAAGGCGGTCCAGGCCGGCCAGTGCTGCGCATCCCGGTCGCGGGCATAGGCCTCGAGGCTGTCGAAATCGCGCCAGTACTGGATCAGCAGGATCTGGCGCGGACTGCACAGGGCATATTCGGTGCCGAGAAAGCCGCTGTCCGGGTTCTGCGAAAGCTCGCGGATCATCGGGCCCATGGCTCGGAACACCGGCAGCCATTTGCCGATTTTCCGGAAATGATTGATCCGCATGCCGATCAGAAACACCACCAGCGGCCCGCTGTGGGCATCGGTCATGCGTCCGCGAATGATGGCCATGGCACAACCCCTCCCTTGGAGCGGTGATCGGAATGTGTCGCTCGCCTGTCAAGCTGTGCGCAATGTCGATGAGTGTTCTTCAGGGCTTCGACATTCCCGAGCGGCTTGCCTAAGGTGGACGGCGATGAGCGATTCCGATCCCGATCTGCCCGAGGAAGAAACCGGCCCGAGCCTCGCCGAGCTTGAGGCGGCGGGGCAGAATTCGATGTTCGGCGATCCCGCGCCCCCGCCACCCGCCGCGGCTGTGCCGCCCGAACCCGCTCCGAAACCGGCGCCTGCCGCGAGCAACCAGCCCTACCGCGTGTTGGCGCGCAAATACCGGCCCCAGACCTTCTCCGAGCTGATCGGGCAGGAGGCGATGGTGCGCACGCTGGCCAATGCGATCGCGCGCGATCGTCTCGCCCATGCCTTCCTGATGACCGGCGTGCGCGGGGTCGGCAAGACCTCGACCGCGCGGCTTATCGCCAAGGCGCTTAACTGCGTCGGGCCGGACGGGCAGGGCGGGCCGACTATCGATCCTTGCGGGGTGTGCGAGCCTTGCACCGCGATTGCCGAGGGACGCCATATCGACGTGATCGAGATGGACGCGGCCTCGAACACCGGCGTGGACGACGTGCGCGAGATCATCGAGCAGGTGCGCTATGCCGCCGTATCGGCCCGCTACAAGATCTATATCATCGACGAAGTCCACATGCTGTCGCGCAATGCTTTCAACGCTTTGCTCAAGACACTTGAGGAGCCGCCTGCGCATGTGAAGTTCCTCTTCGCCACCACCGAGGTCGACAAGCTCCCCGTGACGGTGCTGAGCCGCACCCAACGGTTCGATCTGCGCCGTATCCCTGCGCAGCTGCTTGCCGAGCATTTCGCGCGGGTCTGCGCGCTGGAAGGGGTGGAGGCCGAAGTCGAGGCGCTCAGCATCATCGCCAATGCCGCCGAAGGCTCGGTGCGTGACGGGCTCTCGATCCTCGATCAGGCGATCGCCCATGCCGATCTCGACGGCGAGGGCAAGGTCGCCGCCACCCGCGTGCGCGACATGCTCGGCCTCGCCGACAAGAGCGCGCAGCGGCGTGTGCTTGGCCACCTGCTTGAAGGCGACGCCAAGGCCTTGCTGGCCGCGGTGGACGAGCAATATGCGCTGGGGGTCGAGCCGCTGGCGCTGATGCGGGCGCTGATGGACCTCACGCATCGCGTCACCCTCGCGCAGGTTTCGGGCGGCGAACCCGAGGCACCTTCGGAAGAAGAGCGCGCGGCACTCAGCGATTTTGCAAGCCGGCTGGGGGCGGGGGAACTGCACCGCCTGTGGCAATTGCTGCTCAAGGGCCATGACGAGGTGCGCACCGCGCCCGATCCGCTGGTCTCGCTCCAGATGGCGCTGCTGCGCATCCTGCACGCAGGCCAGATGCCCGATCCCGGCAAGCTGGCCAAGCGGATCGAGGAGATTGCGGCGAGCGGTATCGTTGCGGCTCCGGCGGCGCCTGCGGGCGGCAGCGAAAGTGCTTCGGCCGCGCCTGCCTCTGCAATGCCGTCACAGGATTGGGCTGGCCTCGTCGAGGCGGTCGATGCCGCGGGCCAGCTGCGCGTCGCCCAGATGATGCGCGACCGGATCCGCGTGATCGAACTCGGCCCTGACCGGTTGATCTACCAGCAGGCCGACAGTTTTTCCGATGATCCCGCGCCCGATATCCGCGAGGCGCTGTTCAAGCTGACGGGCAGGCGCTGGCAGGTCGAGCGCGGCAGCGGGACTGCACTGCCCAGCTTGCGCGAGGCGGCCGAGGCCGAGGCGGCGGCAGAAGACAGCCGCATCCGCTCCGATCCGCTGGTGCAGGCGGCGTTCACGGCTTTCCCCGAGGCCGAATTGCTCGGCACCGAGGGCAATGTCGCCCGCGCGGCCCGTCCGCCCTGGAATTGATCCCCCCTGAAATTGATGGAGTACCCCCGATGAAGTCGATGGAAGAGATGATGAAGGCGGCCCAGCAAGCCGCCGAGACCATCCAGAAGCAGATGAACGAGATGCAGGTGAAGCTCGACGCGATCGAGGTCGAGGGCACCGCGGGCGGCGGCCTTGTGAAGGTCCGCGCCAGCGCCAAGGGCCGCATCCTCGGCGTGTCGATCGACGACAGCCTGATGAACCCGGACGACAAAGGCATCGTCGAGGATCTGGTCGCCGCCGCCTTCAACGACGCGCGCGACCGGGCGGACCGGGTCTCGAACGAGCAGATGAAGGACATGCAGTCCTCCATGGGCCTGCCGCCGGGGTTCAACCTGCCCGGCCTCGGCTGAGGGCCCGCGCGACACGTCCACAGCTTGTCCGGGGCCAGCCATTGCGGCGCGCCTGAGGCCTACCCATATTCCCTTTAAAGGCGTTGCCCCCATGGCCGCCGTGGACACAAGAATATGAACCAGACCTTTCCTCTCCTCCCCCTGCGCGACATCGTCGTCTTCCCCGGCATGGTCGTCCCCCTGTTCGTCGGGCGCGACAAGTCGGTGGCGGCGCTCGAAGCGGCGATGGAGGCCTCCAAGGACATCGTCCTCATCGCCCAGCTCGATCCGGGCTGCGATGATCCGGAGGGCGATGACCTCTATGATGTCGGCGTCATCGCGCAGGTGCTCCAGCTGCTGAAGCTGCCTGACGGCACGGTGCGCGTGCTGGTCGAGGGCAAGACCCGGGCGCGCCTTGCCGCGCTCGAGGATGTGGGTTCGCACCTGCTCGCCGAAGTCGAGCCGACCCCGGGCGAGACTGTTGCCGGCAACGAGGTCACCGCGCTGATGCGGCAGGTGGTCGAACAGTTCGGCGAATATGTGAAGCTGAACAAGAAGCTCGGCGAGGATGCCGGGATCGACCTTTCCGAAGTCGATGATGCCGGCCAGCTGGCCGATACCATCGCCGCTGCGCTGAGCGCCAAGGTGTCGGACAAGCAGGGCCTGCTGACCGAGACCAACCCGCTTAAGCGGCTCGAACTCGTCATGGCCTTCATGGAGGGCGAGCTTTCGGTGCTGCAGGTCGAACGCCGCATCCGCGGGCGTGTGAAGCGCCAGATGGAAAAGACCCAGCGCGAATATTACCTCAACGAGCAGCTCAAGGCGATCCAGTCGGAACTGGGCGGCGGCGATGATGGCGAGGGCGGCAACGAGATTGCCGAGCTCACCGAGAAGATCGAGAAGACCAAGCTCTCCAAGGAGGCCCGTGCCAAGGCGCAGGCCGAATTGAAGAAGCTGCGCTCGATGCAGCCGATGAGCGCCGAGGCGACGGTGATCCGCAACTATCTCGATGTGCTGCTCGGCCTGCCGTGGGGCAAGAAGTCGAAGCTCAAGAAGGATATCGCGCGGGCGCAGGCCGTGCTCGATGCCGATCACTACGCGCTGGAGAAGGTCAAGGACCGCATCGTCGAGTACCTCGCGGTGCAGGCGCGCACCAACAAGCTTAAAGGTCCGATCCTGTGCCTCGTCGGTCCTCCGGGCGTGGGCAAGACCTCGCTTGGCAAGTCGATCGCCAAGGCGACGGGCCGCGAATTCGTGCGCCAGTCATTGGGCGGGGTGCGCGACGAGGCCGAGATCCGCGGCCACCGCCGGACATATATTGGCTCGATGCCGGGCAAGATCGTCGCCAATCTCAAGAAGGCCGGGACGAGCAATCCGCTGTTCCTGCTCGACGAGATCGACAAGCTTGGCCAGGATTTCCGCGGCGATCCGGCCTCGGCGCTGCTTGAAGTGCTCGACCCCGAACAGAACGCCAAGTTCCAGGATCATTATCTCGAGCTCGATCTCGATCTTTCGGACATCATGTTCGTGTGCACTGCGAACAGCCTCAACCTGCCGCAGCCGCTGCTTGACCGGATGGAGATCATCCGGCTGGAGGGCTATACCGAGGACGAGAAGGTCGAGATCGCCCAGCGCCACCTCGTTGAAAAGCAGGTGAAGGCGCATGGTCTGAAGAAGGGCGAATTCACGCTTGAGGAAACGGCCCTGCGCGATCTGATCCGCTATTACACCCGCGAGGCCGGCGTGCGCACGCTGGAGCGCGAGATTGCCAAGCTGTGCCGCAAGGCGCTGCGCAAGATCCTCGAAGGCAAGGTCAAGAGCGTCACCGTGACGCCCGAAAACCTCGGCGACTTCTCCGGCGTGCGCAAGTTCAAGCACGGCGTGTCCGAGGCCGAGCCGCAGGTCGGCGCGGTCACGGGCCTTGCGTGGACGTCGGTTGGCGGCGAATTGCTCACCATCGAGAGCGTCACCACCCCGGGCAAGGGCGAGGTCAAGACCACCGGCAAGCTTGGTCAGGTGATGAACGAGAGCGTCGCGGCGGCCTTCAGCTTCGTCAAGGCGCGCGCGCCGGCCTATGGTATCAAGCCAAGCCTGTTCAACCGCAAGAACGTCCACATCCACCTGCCCGAAGGCGCCGTGCCCAAGGACGGGCCGAGCGCAGGGATCGGGATGGTCACCTCGATCGTCTCGACCCTCACCGGCATCGCGGTGCGCCCCGATGTGGCGATGACCGGCGAGGTCACGCTGCGCGGGCGGGTGCTGGCGATCGGCGGACTGAAGGAGAAGCTGCTCGCGGCCCTGCGCGGCGGGATCACCACGGTCCTCATCCCCGAGGAGAACGTCAAGGACCTCGCCGAAATCCCCGCGAATGCCAAGGCCGGGCTTGAGATCATTCCAGTGAGCCACGTGGACGAGGTGCTCGCCCGCGCGCTTGTCGAACCGCTCGAGGCGATCGAGTGGACCGAGGCGGATGATCTGGCGAGCCAGCCGGGCGGCTCTAATCCGGCGGCAAATCCTGCCGGATCAGAGGTGCCAACCGCGCACTGAGCCGCTAGAGAGACCGCTCTTGCCGCGATTCGCGGCAGGGTCGCTTTTCACGGGAAACAGCACTCCGAAGTGCACGGCGCGGCAGGCTCAGGCCAGCTGCGCCTGCGAACTGCTTTGCCGGCTTGTCCTGCCGAGGGCGATTTGCCTTTGACAGCCCTGCCGAAACAGTTTCAACTCGGACGTTTCGTGGGGCGATTCACCAGAACGACAAAAATCACGAGCCTAGGGGGTTCCGACATGAACAAGAACGACCTGATCAGCGATGTGGCCGCCGCCAGCGGTCTTTCCAAGAGCGATGCCGCCAGCGCTGTCGAAAGTGTGTTTGATACCATCACCAAGGCCCTTTCGAGCGGCGATGAAGTCCGTCTTGTGGGCTTCGGCACTTTCTCTGTCGCCAAGCGCAAGGCCTCGATCGGCCGCAACCCGCGCACGGGCGAGGAAATGAAGATCAAGGCATCGAACCAGCCGAAGTTCAAGGCCGGCAAGGGCCTTAAGGACGCGGTCAACTGATCAGCCTTGCGGGCGCCTGATCGCCTGTAACTAAAAACCCCGCCAGCCACACGGCCGGCGGGGTTTTTGTTTGCGTGGCTGCGGCTGCGCTCAGCCGCCGGTGACGATCAGCGCGGTCGGCGCCTGGGTGGTGCGCGGCGAGATCGTCCAGCGCAGCTCCTCGCCGCCATTGGTCGTGGCGGACGGGCCTTCATCGGTGTTGTTGGCAAGGATACGCATGCCCGGTGCGGTGCGGATCGTGAAGGTGCCCTCCATCATCGGCACGCCCGGTATGGCCGGAGCCTCGGCGTTGCCCTCTCCCGCTCCATCGGCCGCTCCCATTGCGGCCAGCCCGGCAAGCGAGCCCATGCCGCCCATCATCCCTGCCATCGGATTGTCGCCGTTCTGGGCGGCAAAGCCGGGCGCGTTGATGCGCGCCTGCCCGCCATCGCGCAGGATCATCTGCACAAAGGGATTGAGCGGCGGAAAGCCCTCGATCAGCGGGAACATGAAATCATGGCCGAGGGTGCTCTGTATCGCAAAGCTCACCTCGAACACCCCGTCGCCCTTGTGCACCACGCGGTTCCAGCCCTTCTGGCGTTCAAGCAGGCGTACCAGTTCCTCGCTCGCCTTGGGATCGGCGGGATCGATGCCGCCCATCATCGCCTTCATCGCCTGAGCGTCTTTCTTGGCCTTTTCCGCCCGTTCGGCCGCGCCCGCATCCCATTCGGCGCGCTGGCTATCGAGCTCGTCCTTGGTGCATTCGCGCTCTTCGTAGGTTTCGTCGTTGAAGCAGGCCTCGGGCGTGAAGGTCTCTTCCGAGGCCGCGCCCATCTGGGCCAGCTTCGACAGACCGAGGAAGAAGATCTCGCCCTCGTAGCTGAAGGTGAAACTGTCCGGCCCCGTCAGCGCAAGTTCGGACGTGAACTTGCCCGGCGACATGAAACAGCCCGACAAAGCGAGCGCAAAGCCGGCCAGCAGCGCGGCAGCGCGCAGGCGGATCGGAGAAAACATCGTCATGGCAAAAGGCCCTCCCTCTTGAAGAAGCCTTCTACCCGCGCGTGGCCACCGCATAAAGCGCAATCGCTGCGGCATTCGAGACATTGAGGCTCTCGATTGACGAGGAGATCGGCAGTTTGGCCAGCGCATCGCAATGGGCCGCGATGTTATGGCGCAGGCCTTCGCCTTCCGCGCCGAGCACGATCACGACCGGGCCGGTGGGCATGGTCTCGGCAAAGGTTGCCTCGGCCTCTCCGGCGAGACCAATGCGCCAGTAACCGGCCTCGGCCAGTTCCTCCAGCGCGCGGGCGAGGTTGACCACCCGCACCCACGGCACCGTCTCCAGCGCCCCCGATGCCGCCTTGGCGAGCACGCCGCCTTCGGGCGGGGCATGGCGATCCTGGGTGACGATCGCAGCCGCGTTGAAGGCGGCGGCCGAGCGCAGGATCGCGCCGACATTGTGCGGATCGGTGACGGAATCGAGCACCACAATCGGCCGCTCCGCCTCGCCCAGTGCGACTTCATCGAGGAACACATCCTCCAGCGGCGCGCATTCCAGCACCAGGCCCTGATGCGGCGCATCCTTGGCGACGAGCCGCGCCAGATCGGCGACATCGGCATATTCGATCGGGAAATCGGCCGGCAGCTCGCCGTCGAGGCTTGCGACTCCCTCTCTGGTCGCCCACAGTTTGCGATGCTGGCGCTCCGGGTTCTTGAGCGCGGCTTCCACCGGGTGGCGGCCCCACAGGCGCACCTGACCCGTGCTGGCCTTGCCCGAACCGCGTCCGCCCTTCATGCGTCCTGCACGGCCGCGCAGCGCGCGTTTGCGTTTACCCTCGGTCATTGTCGCTCCTTGGCTATGCCATCTAGCGCGCCCCCTGCCAGCAGGGGCATTGACAGGCAAGCAGTGCTTCGCCAAAGGGGCGCCTCTCGGCAGCGGGACCCCTCGGGGAATCGCGCAAATTCAGAGCGGATGACGCTCGGGAAAGCCCCCCTCGACGATGCAGGGGACTGTGTGGACAGGTGGCCGAGTGGTTAAAGGCAGCAGACTGTAAATCTGCCCGTGCAAGCGTACGCTGGTTCGAATCCAGCCCTGTCCACCACTTCCCTCTCTTTCGCTCGAAGCGGCCGAAATCCTCTCAGCAAAGCCCCCAATGTTTCACGTGAAACATCGTCCGGTGCGCCCCGTTTGCGGGTCATCACGGGGTCAAGTGGGTGCTAACCGGGTGTCAAACGGGGGCTGGATTCGCGCCCTTTGCCAAAATCAGCGCAGCGACGCCTGCGAATCCGCCTCCATTGTCGCCAGATAGCCGAGCGTCTGGCGCGCCTTGGCGAGGGACTGCTGGGCGACGGCCTCCGAGGTCGTGCCCTTCATCGAGCGTGACAGCGTGTCGAGATAGGCAAGGTAGCCCCGTGCCGCCTCGGCATTGTGCTGACGCAGGCGATAGCCGGCCTCGGCGTGACCGGACGTATCGCGCCCCGGGCGCCGGCGATCGCCCAGCCGGATGACATCGCGCGCCGCATCCCGGGCCTTACCGGTCACCATCCGGAACTGCCTGCGCGTTGCCGCGGTGACCGCGCTTTCGGGCGCGGGTTGGGAGGCGAAATCAAGCCTGCCTGCAGCCCCGGTAGCGAGAACCTGCTGTGCGGGGATTGCGGGTGTGGAGGCTGGCTGCTGGACAGCCGCAGCCGGTGTCGGGATGCGGGCCTGCATGCGTGCGGGGGCCTGACGCATGGTGGCAGGCTTCGCGCGGACAGGTGCTGCCGCGCTGGCCGCTGTCGCCGCCTGCGCTGCGGCAAGGCGCGCGGCATCATCAAGCCGCAGGTCCGTGGCAACCGGGGGAGCCGCAGCAACAATCGCGGGCGGGGCAGGCCGGAGCGCGACCGACGGGGCTGCTGCTTGCGGCAGGCTTGCCCCCGCCAGAAGCCACGCGCAGCCGATCATGGCGGCAACCGTGCCAGCCAGACCCATGTGACGCAGGCCCCCTGTGCCCCCGCGTGCGGGTGATCCGCCGCGCACATCGCCCGAAAGCGTGGCAGAGCCCTTCGGCGCAAGCCAGGGCAGCGCGTCGAGCGGCAGGGGCGCATCGCCGGGTGCAGCAAGAGCCATCCCCCGTTGCGGCAGGCTGGCGGCAAAATGCATCGTCATCGGTTTCTTATCCCAGGACTGTGTAAGCTGTCCTGCCGATAACGGTTCACCCCGCCGGCCTATTCCCTGCCGGTGAATTCAGGCGAGCCAGCGCCTCAGGCAGCCAGCGTCTGCGGCGCGGCATCGGCCCAGTTGAGGCCCGGCAAGTAGCGCGCGTCGACCTTGCCGTCCTTCATCACGAAGAGGTGCAGCCAGCCATTGTCGAACAGCTCGCGCACGCCCGAATGGCGTTCGATCACCTTGAGGATCTCCTCGCGCGGGGCCTCGATCATCACGCTGAGGCGCAGCGGCTCGTGCTGCAAGCCCTCCCCATCATGCACCGCCTGCCACGGCAGACCGGGGCGCAGGCGTCCGCCATTGCCTTCGATCACCCCGATCCCGCCGACCACGTTGTGGATCAGCTTGTTGCCGCCGCCGAAGATCTCGGGCGCAACCGAGGAGCCGAAGTACTGCAAGGAAATCCAGCTCGCCACCACCACCGGCGCGGTGATGATCAGTTCAAGCGTGCCGAAGCCGTCATCGGCCTGCCAGTCATAGGAGTGGAGGAAGGCGCGCCCGCCCAGATCACGGCCGGCGGTCGCCTCGCGCGGGGCGGCGATGAAGGCCGCGCAGCCGGCGAGGCCCCATTCGGGGCGGATTTCGGCCCAGTTGGTGGCGCGCGCGGGAATGCTTTCGCCGCTCGCCCCCGGCATCCGCAGCGCACGCTCGGCCCGGGCGAGTTTGGCCGCCTGTGCCAGCATCGCACGAACCTTGGCGATATCGCCGCTCCGGTCAGCCGGGAGGCCGTCCTCGTAGATGGTGATCGCATCCGTGGTGGTGTCGTGCAGCCCGGCGACGAACAGCGTGTCCGCCGGCACCTCGACCCCGCGTTCGCCAAGGCCCGCACGGGTCACCGGATCATTGAGCAGGATCGCCAGCAGACGGGCCGAAACCTCGCCAGTGTAACCCCCGCAGGCCCCGCAGTGATAGGCGCTTTCATGCGGATTGTTGGTGACATTGCCGCCGTGGCCCAGCAGCAGCACAATCTCGCCGTGGCCGCTGGTCAGGCTCATCGCCTTGAGCACAGCCGCGCCGGTATCGGCCTTGGCCTCTGCGCTCATCCCGCCGATCACTTCCGGCGCAGGCTCCGCCTTGGCCTTGGGCGTGAAGCCCAGCGCCGACTTGACCAGCTTGGCCGCATAGACGGGGCCCATCGCCTCGACGAAGGCGAAGGAGGACACTGCCGCCTGCCGGAAGCGGTCCCATGCGCGCAAGGAGCGGGCGTTGATGCGGTCTGCCTGATCCTTGGCCGGATCGCCTGCCGAGGTGGTGGCGATGGCCGGATTGAGCAGCACCGGCAGGCGCGCCTCGCGGATGTCGGAGCCGTGGGCATGGTGCGCCAGCGGCAGGCCGAAGAAGCCTGCGAAACCGATCGTGGCGATGGAGCTGTCGACGCTCTCGAGCGCGCGGCGGAACACTTCCGAGCGCACGTCGATGCAGAAGGCGGCCTGGAGGAAGGGGCGGTCCGGTGCCGGGGTTGCGCCGTCGAGGTCTTTGGCAAGCGCGGCGATCAACCGGCGCTGGTGGCCGCGGTCTGCCGCGTCCTGAAGGATGGCGAGCACGACATCATCGGCGCTTGGCGTAACCGGCTCGGCATGGGCGGCGATGGTCGCAGCCCAGCGTTCGGCCACTTGCGGCGCGTGGGCGAGCAGCGCTTCGTCCCAAATCAGGCGGATGGCGAGCAGATCGGCCAACGTGCGGTCACTCTCGCCTGCCAGTTCGGCCTGCCACAGCAGCCAGCGGGCGTGCTGCGACCAGCCGCCCAGCGACATGAACAGGCGGTGGAAGGCGGTCTCGGCGGCGGCATCGCTGATGCCCAGCGCCTCGGCGGCGAACAGGATCGCGCGTTCGGCCGTGTCGGGGGCAGCGGCGACATGGGCGCAGAAGCCCTTCAATCCGGCGATTTCGGGGGTGAGATCATGCATCGCCCAGGCCCGCCATGCGGTGAAGGCCTCGCTGCCCGGAGCGGGCGACCACAGCGCCTGCCCGCGATCGAACTGGCCCGCGGCCCACAGCCCGATGCACTTGTCGATCAGCGCGGGCCAATCGATCCCGGTCACCTCGGCGGCGAGATCGGCGACGGTCGGAAGGGCGCTCGGCTCGGGGCCGTCGCCCAGCCGTCCGGCGGCATGGGCGAGGGCGGCGGTGTCGGCAGGCTTAAGCGGCGAGGGGCTGGCGGCCAGCGCCTCTGCCAGATCATCCTCGCTGATGGTGCCGCCGCGGATCGCGGCGGCATATTCGCTGCCCTTGCGGGTGACGCGCACACCGGCCACCCGGCCAAGCCGCGCGGCGGCGGCGGCGAGATCCTCGCCCGTCTGGCCGAGGAAGGGGTTGACCGCGACGGTCGCATCGAGCGGGAAGGCGGGCGGAATGGCGCGGGCTGCCTGTTCCGCGGCTTCGAGAATGGTCGAGAGCCGGACCGGGGTGATCTGCGCGTGGTTCATGAACATGATCGGATACTCCGAGAAAGGCTGTGCAGGATCAGCGCTTGGTGGTGGTGCTGAAGCCGCCGATGGCGCGATCGAGCAGGGCGTTCAGATAAAGGCCGTTGGCGAGGTGGACGCGCAAGCCAGCGGTGGAGGGGTGGTGCGCCCACAGCGGGAACAGCGCCTGCGCAAAGGCGACAAGGCCGAAGCTCGACACCGCCACCACCAGCACCGCCCATTCAAGTTCGCCCGGCATCGGGGCAGCGGGCAGGATCGGGCCCCACAGGCTTTGCGCGATGGTCTGGAAGCTGAAGTAGCCGATGGCGGCCGCGAGCGCGGAAGCTGCGGTGCGCTTGGTCAGGGCGACGGGGGCGCGGTCTGCGAGGCCTTGTGCGACAAGGTAGGCGACGCCGAAGATCAGGATTGCGCCCAGCGCCAGCGCCTGCGGTGACTTGGGGCCGAACACGCTGGTGAAGGCAGCGGCAATCGCGGCGAAGATGGCGAGCGCGAGGGCAAAGCTCTTGAGCACGGCGCCAACGCTGGGGGCGGCGACCGGGCCCGGACGACGGATGCTGGCGACTTCGGTCACCGCGTTCCCTGAGGACAGGAAGGCGTGCGCCTTGTAGAGCGAGTGGGCGATGATGTGCAGCAGTGCCAGCGTCCACAGGCCCAGCCCGCATTGCAGCAGCATGAAGCCCATCTGCGAGATGGTCGACCAGGCCAGTGCGGTCTTGATCGCGCTCTGGGTGAGCATGACGGCAGCGCCGAACAGGGCGGTGAGGCCGCCGAGCATCGCCAGCGCGGCCATGGCGCCTGCGCTCTGCTGGACCAGGCCCGCCGCCGTGATCAGCAGCACCCCGCCCGAATTGATGATCCCGGCATGAAGCAGGGCGGAGACGGGGGTGGGGGCCTCCATCACCTCGGTCAGCCAGCCGTGCAGGGGGAAGGCGGCGGTCTTGAGCCCGGCGGCGATGACGATGGCGGCGATGCCGAAGGTGCCGGTGAGGCCGAGGCCGGTGCTGCGCGCGGCTTCGGCAAGGGCGGCGAATTCGAGCGTGCCGAACCGGGCGAAGAGCAGCGCGGCGGCGACGACCAGCATCGCATCGCCCGCGTGCCACACCAGCGTGAACTTGGCGGCGGCGCGGCCGGCCTCGGCGCGTAGCGGATAGAACAGCAGCAGGCGCTTCAGGGCAAGGCCGACGGTGATCGCGGCCAGGATGGTGGTGGCGAGCGTCCCGGCCTGCACGAACACCAGCACCGCGGCGAGCGCGCTCAGCATCAGGGCGTGGAAGGTGCCTTCGCGCTCCTCGCCGTCAAGATAGGTGCGGCTGTAGCGCATCACGATCCAGGCGATGAACCCGACCAGCGTGGCCATCGCGGTGCTCACCAGATCGGCGCGCAGGGCAAGGCGCAGCGCGCCATCGAGGATGCCGGCCTGTGCGAGCGTGCCGAGCGCGGCCTGAGCAAGGCCTGCCACGCCCAGCGCGAAAGCGGCAAAGGCCGATCCTTCCGACCAGACCGGCAGGCTCCCCGGACGCTTGCCCGGACGCAGCAGCGCAAAGGCAATGGCGGGCAGCAGCGCCAGCGGAGCGAGGAAGGAGGGGGCGAAGGCGATCGTCATTGCGGCACTCCGAGAGGAGGGGTTCGGGATGTGCCGGCGGAATAGGGGCTGGACAGTTTTTGATAAAATACATATTTTGCAGACAAACGTTCGCAATATTGGAACGTTTAGCGCGGAGCAGCGATGGCCAGCCTCAATCTCCACCACCTGCGCCTGTTCCGGGCCACCGCGCGCGAAGGCACGCTGACCGCAGCGGCGCGGGCGCTCAACATCTCGCAGAGCGCGGTCTCGACCCAGATCAAGGCCCTGGAGACCGATCTCGGCCATGACCTGTTCGAACGGCGCGGGCGCAATCTGGTGCTGACCGAGGCAGGGCGCATCGCGCTCGATTACGCCGACCAGATCTTCCGCGCCTCCGAACAGCTCACCGCCACCTTCCGCGCGGTGGGCGAGCAGCGCAAGGTGCTGCGCATCGGCGCGCTGGCGACTTTGTCGCGCAACTTCCAGATGAAGTTCCTCGAACCGCTGATCGGGCGCGACGATGTCGAGGTGGTGCTGCGCTCGGGCACGCAAGCCTCGCTGCTGCGCGCGCTGGACGCGACCACGATCGACGTTCTTTTGACCAACATGGTGCCGGCCCGGGATGCGGCGAGCCCCTATCTCGTCCGGCGGATTTCCGAACAGCCCGTCAGCCTTGTCGGCACGCGCTCGCGGCTGGCGCTGGCGGCGCAGGGCTTGCGGACTCTGCTCACCACCGCACCGCTGATTCTGCCGACGCCCGAGACGGCCCTGCGCGCCGGGTTCGACGCGATGATCGAGCGCATGGGCATCGTCCCGCGCATCGCGGCCGAGGCGGACGACATGGCGATGCTGCGCCTGCTGGCGCGCTCGAATGCAGGGATCGCGGTGATCCCGCCGATCGTGGTGCAGGACGAGCTTGCCGCAGGCCTGCTCTATGAATTGTTCCAGCTGCCCGACATCACCGAGGAATTCTGCGCCGTCACCATCGCGCGCACCTTCCCCAATCCGCTGCTGGCCGAGGTGCTGGGCAGCGCCGCAGAGCCGGACACGCCGCCCGTCTGAACGCCGCCGGTGATGCGCGCTGTGCAAGCCCTTGCCCCGCGCGAGGGCGGGCTTTAAGGCGGCGCGCTTCCCACGCAAGAGAGACCCATGCAGGAATCGCAAGCCAGCTCCGCCGCCTCGCAAGCAGCCCTCACCGGCCGCCCCGTCATTTCCGCGACCGGCCTGTTCACGCCCGCAGAGACGATCACCAACGAAGAACTGGTGGCGAGCTTCAACGCCTTCGTCGACAAGCACAACGCCGCCAATCCGGATGCCGAGCCGCTGTCCTATTCCTCGGTCGAATTCATCGAGAAGGCGAGCGGCATCAAGGCGCGCCACGTGATGAGCAAGGCAGCGATCCTCGATCCCGACACCATGTGCCCGCGCCTGCCCGAGCGCACCAATGACGAGCTTTCGGTGATGGCCGAAATCGGCGTTGCCGCCGCCAAGCAGGCGCTGGAGCGCGCCGGTCGCCGTCCGGAAGATGTCGACGCGGTGCTGTGCGCGGCCTCCAACATGCAGCGCGCCTATCCCGCCATGGCGATCGAGATCCAGCAGGCGCTCGGCATCGAAGGCTTCGGCTTCGACATGAATGTCGCCTGCTCGTCCGCCACCTTCGGCATCCAGACCGCGGCCGATTACATCCGCGCCGGCAATGCGCGCTCGGTGCTGGTGGTCAGCCCCGAAATCACCTCCGGGCACCTCAACTGGCGCGACCGCGACAGCCACTTCATCTTCGGCGATGTCGCCACTGCCGTGCTGGTGGAAGATGCCGCGATTGCCCCCGCGCAGCACTGGGAGATCCTCGGCACCCGCCTGAAGACGGTGTTCTCGAACAACATCCGCAACAATTTCGGCTTCTTGAACCGCGCCCATCCCGAAAGCACCGGCAGCGCCGACAAGCTGTTCGTCCAGGAAGGTCGCAAGGTGTTCAAGGAAGTGGTGCCGATGGTGGCGCAGATGATCCTTGATGAAGCCGCGCGCCTTGGGATCGATCCGGAAGCCCTGCGCCGCCTGTGGCTGCATCAGGCCAATGCGGGCATGAACCGCCTGATCGCGCACAAGGTGCTGGGCCACGAGGCGAACGAGGACGAGAGCCCGACCGTGCTCGACACCTATGGCAACACCTCGAGCGCGGGTTCGATCATCGCCTTCCACCAGCACAGCGATGATCTCGTGGCAGGCGACACCGGCCTGATCTGCTCGTTCGGCGCGGGCTATTCGGCCGGCACCGTATTCGTGCGCAAGGTCGGCTGAGGGACGAGCCTCCTTGCGGGGCGGCACAAGCGCCCCTAGAAGCTTGGTCAATGGCAGGCGAAATCCTCGATAACAAAGGCCGGGGCGAGGCGAGCTGGGACTGGCCCGCAATCCACCCGGAAGGCCGCAAGTTCGGACTGATCGCGCTGGCCGCGAGCCTGTTCGTGCTGTTGGTGTTCGGCTCGAACCTGTTCGGCTGGCCGATGCTGCTGGCGTCCCTCGGCGTCTTCGCCTTCTTCCGCGATCCCGAGCGCGTGGTGCCGCAGAGCGAGGCCGCGATCATTGCGCCCGCAGACGGGCTGGTGACGCTGATCGAGGAAGTCACGCCGCCGCGCGAGCTGGTGATCGACGATGGCAGCGGCTTTGCCGGCCTTGCAGCTGCGCCGGTGACCCGCGTCTCGATCTTCATGAGCGTGTTCGATGTCCACATCAACCGCACCCCCGTGGGCGGGACGGTGCGGCGCGTGGTCTATATCCCGGGGCGCTTCATGAGCGCCGAGCTCGACAAGGCGAGCGAGGAGAACGAGCGCCAGCATATCCTGATCGAGCGGACCGACGGGCTGAAGGTGGGGTTCACCCAGATCGCCGGGCTGGTGGCGCGGCGGATCGTGCCTTTCGTGAAGCCGGGCGATATTGTCGCCAAGGGCCAGCGGGTCGGCCTGATCCGCTTCGGCAGCCGGGTGGACATTTATCTGCCGCAGGGCACGGATGCGAAAGTGATGGTCGGCCAGACGATTGTGGCGGGCGAGACGGTGCTGGCCGAGATTGGCCAGCGCTGCCTGATTGAAGGAATTGCCCAATGAGTAGCCAATCGTGACCAGGCCGCCCTCCCGCCGACCGGCCGTCAAGCGCGCCGCGCGCAAGCTTCCCGGCGCGCGCTTTCTGGCCGCACGTCTCGGGCCCAAGGCGGCCGAGGACGAGGACGAGGATGTGATGCTGCCGATGCGCGGCAGCGGTTCGGGGGGGCTCACCTTGCGGGCGATGCTGCCCAACGCGATCACGGCTGCTGCGCTGTGCGCGGGGCTCACCGGCATCCGCTTTGCGATCGACGGGGAATGGTCCTTCGCGATCCTCTCGGTGGTGCTGGCCGGCGTGCTCGACGGGATCGACGGGCGCATCGCGCGGTTGCTCAACGCCCAGTCGCGGTTCGGGGCGGAGCTTGATTCGCTCGCCGATTCGCTGTCCTTCGGGGTGGCGCCGGCGCTGATCCTGTTCCTGTGGTCGCTGCAGGAATGGCCGCGCTTCGGCTGGTTTGCCGCGCTCGCCTTCGCGATTTCCTGCGCGCTGCGCCTCGCGCGCTTCAATGCCCGCATCGACATGGATGATCAGCCGCACAAATCGGCCGGCTTCCTCACCGGCGTGCCCGCGCCTGTCGGGGCAGGGCTCGCTTTCACGCCGTTCTATCTGTGGAACGAGACCGGCATCGCCTTCTTCCGCGAGCCCGTAGTGATCGCCCTATGGCTCAGCGTGATCGCGGTGCTGATGATTTCCAACATGGCGACCATCAGCTGGGCCTCGCTGCGTCCGCGCAAGGCGATTCGCCTGTGGCTGCTGGCCTTTGCCGCGATGGCCTTTGCCGCGCTGCTGATGGAGCCGTGGTGGACGCTCTCGGTGATCTGTATCGGCTATCTTGGCCTGATGCCTTACGGCCTAATCAAGTATAGCCGGATCAAGCGGCGCCGCGCGCAAGAGCAGGCAGGGGACGCAGAGCCGGCGAGCGGCGCGTCAGCGTGACCGCACCCGCCCGGCGCGCCGCAGCCCGCAGCCGCACCTCGCGCGGATCGATCTCCATGAAGAAGCCTGCATCCATCAGCGCCTTTTCGCGCATCAGATCGGCATAGACCCGGCCCGCCTTCATGGCGCAGTCGACCAGCGTGAGCAGCGCCGCCACGGCAGCGGTGGCGAACAGCAGGTTGATGGCGAGTGCAAGCATGACCAGTTTCCTTTGCGATTCGTGCGTTCGTTCTTTGTTCCATCAGGCTTGTTCCCTAGGTGTTCCAGCCTGTCAAGCGGGAATTCATGTTTTGTTCCGAGCGCGCCTCCGCGCGCTCGTCCTCGGCGCTGTTTCTGTCGCTGCGCGCCAGAGCGCCTGCGGGCGGCCGGGCGGCCTTGCGGTCGCTGCGCGACCGAGGGCTGATTCTTCGGCTGTGCGGATTCAGGGCTGGATTTTGCTCCGCAGCTCCGCTAGGGGCGCGCACGCTTCGGCACGGACATTCGGTCTGTAACGGGGCAAATTCACATGGAAGGCGCACATACCGGTGCCGTTTGCGGGAGCTCCGCGACGACGGTTCCAGCCTTCCAGAGGAACAACCGGAAAGGAAATACCTATGGCGGCACCTGTCGTCACGATGCAGCAATTGATTGAGGCCGGCGCTCACTTCGGCCACCAGACCCACCGCTGGAACCCGCGCATGAAGCCGTACATCTTCGGCGCGCGCAACGGTGTCCACATCATCGACCTGTCGCAGACCGTGCCGCTGTTCGCGCGCGCGCTCGATTTCGTCGAAGCCACCGTGCGTTCGGGTGGCAAGGTGCTGTTCGTCGGCACCAAGCGCCAGGCGCAGGAGCCGATCGCTGAAGCCGCGCGCATGTCGGGCCAGCACTTCGTCAACCACCGCTGGCTGGGCGGCATGCTCACCAACTGGAAGACGATCTCGGGTTCGATCCGACGTCTCAAGAGCCTTGAAGAAATGCTCTCGGGCGATGTCTCGGGCTTCACCAAGAAGGAAGTCCTCCAGCTCACCCGCGAGCGCGAGAAGCTGGAAATGTCGCTCGGCGGCATCCGCGACATGGGCGGCATTCCGGACGTGATGTTCGTGATCGACGCCAACAAGGAAGACCTCGCCATCAAGGAAGCCAACGTGCTTGGCATTCCGGTGATCGGGATCCTCGACACCAACGTCGACCCCAACGGCATCGCCTTCCCGGTTCCGGGCAACGACGATGCGGCCCGCGCCGTGCGTCTCTACTGCCAGGCGATCGGTGAAGCCGCGCTCGCCGGCAAGGGCAAGTTCCAGGCCGAAACCGCTGCCGATTTCGGCGCGATGGAAGAGCCGCCGGTCGAAGCTGTCGTGGAAGACGCTCCGGCTGCGGAAGACGCCGAAGCCTGATTTTTTGCGCGGGTGCCTGACGGCTTTCGTCAAGCACCCGTCACATTCCCCCTCTAGCGCGCCCGGCATTGCCTCCCATTGCGGGATGGCAGGGCCGGGCGCCCGAACACACACGAAAAGGAAATTCCCATGGCCGATTTCTCCGTCGCCGATGTGAAGAAGCTGCGCGAGCGCACCGGCGCTGGCATGATGGACGCCAAGAAGGCGCTGTCCGAAGCCGGCGGCGACATCGAAGCTGCCGTTGACGCCCTGCGCGCCAAGGGCCTCGCCACCGCCCAGAAGAAGTCCAGCCGCACCGCGGCCGAAGGTCTCGTCGGCGTGCTGGTCGAAGGTACCCGCGGCGTGGCTGTCGAGATCAACTCGGAAACCGACTTCGTCGCCAAGAACGACCAGTTCCAGGACTTCGTGCGCAAGGCGACCGCGGTGGCCCTGTCGCTCGGCGGCACCGATGTCGAAGCGCTCAAGGCTGCGGCCTACCCCGATGGCGGCACGGTTGGCGAGAAGCTGACCGACAACGTCGCGACCATCGGTGAAAACCAGCAGATCCGCCGCATCAAGGCGGTCTCGGTGACCCAGGGCGCGATCGTTCCCTACATCCACAACGCGGCCGCCGAAGGCCTCGGCAAGATCGGCGTGCTGGTCGCGCTGGAATCGGATGCCGGTGCCGACACGCTCCACGCGCTCGGTAAGGACATTGCCCAGCACGCTGCCGCGATGTTCCCGCAGGCGCTGGACGCGGACGGTCTCGACGCCGACGTGATCGAGCGCGAGCGCAAGATCGCCGCCGAAAAGGCTGCCGAAAGCGGCAAGCCGGCGGACGTGCAGGCCAAGATGGTCGACGGTGCGGTGAAGAAGTTCGCCAAGGAAAACGCGCTGCTCAGCCAGATCTTCGTCAAGGACGGCAAGGCGACCGTGGAAGAGTACATCGCCCGCGTCGCCAAGGAAGCCGGCAAGTCGATCAAGCTGGTCGACTATGTCCGCTACCAGCTGGGCGAAGGCATCGAGAAGGAAGAAGTCGACTTCGCCGCAGAAGTCGCCGCGACCCTCAAGGGCTGACCTCTAGCCTTCAGAAACACGGACGGCCGTCGCAGCTACCGATGCTGCGGCGGCCGTCTACTTTTGCACGCTAGAGCCGCTTGTCCTGTGTGATATCCTGCGTCCCCGCCGGGAGCGAGAACACCATCCCGTCCTCGCCCACGGTGATCTCGCCGCCAAAATAGCGCGCCGAATCGCCGAGGAATGCGGGGTAGAAAAACGCATTGGGGATCGGCGGGACGAGGTGGGTCAGCACCAGCTGGCGCACCCCTGCCGCCTTGGCGCTCTTGGCCGCATCCTCGGGCGAGGCGTGGTAATCGAGAATGTCACGGGTGATCTTGGCCGTGTTCGCTTGCCCGGCCTGTTCCAGCGCATCGGTCAGCCCGGTAACCAGACTGGGCTGGAGCGCATCGTGGACCAGCAGGTCCGCGCCCTTGGCCGCCCGCTCAACCGAGGCACTGCGAGCGGTATCGCCGGTGATCACCAGCGACCGGCCCTTGTAATCGAAGCGGTAGCCGACGCTGGGCTTCACCGGATCGTGATCGACGGGGAAGGCGGTGACCTTCAAGCCGCCGCGTTCCAGCACGGTGACCGGGCTGGCGGCGATTGCGAAAGGCACGGCCTGCACTCCGCCGCCGCTTGGCGGGACGATGCGCGCGCCGTGATGCGCCACGCGGTAGCCGTGATCGATGCGGTAGGCGGTGTTGAACCCTTCCGCGACCGTCTCCACCCCCTGCGGCCCGATCAGGGGCAGGGGCGCGCTGGCCGACCCTTGGGTCCAGTAGAACAGCGCCAGCGGCCCCAGCCCGTCGATATGGTCCGAATGGAAATGGGTGAGCAGCACTCCATCGAGCGAGGGAATGTCGAAGCCGATCAGGTTGAGATTGCGCGCCGCGCCTTCGCCGATATCGACGACATAGGCCTGATCGCCCGCGATCACGACATTGCACGGCCCCGCGCGGGCCGGATTGGGCAGGGGCGATCCGGTGCCGCACAGGACGAGGTGCAGCCCGTCATCCAGCTTGAGCCCGCCATCCGCAACGCGCCTTGCCGCGGCCTGCGCAAACAGGCGCTCGCCCGCCTGCCGCTGGAACAGCAGCACCGCTGCCGCCGCCATCACAACCAGCGCCAGCACCGCCACGAGCAGTCTGCGTTTCGTCATCGCCTTCTCCCCCGGTCCCTTCGCCCCCATGCGCGTGCATTGGCTGCAAGGCCTTTCCCTTTGCGTGGTTATAGCTTGCTCGCTAAGGGAACCGCCATCTCCTTATTCACACGGATTCTCGGCTCCATGTCTCTTCCCCCGATCAAGCGCGTCCTCCTGAAGCTTTCGGGTGAAGTGCTGATGGGCGATCAGCAGTTCGGGATCGATCCGGCCTTCGTCGCCGATCTGGCGAAAGAGGTGAAGGCGGCCAAGGAAACGGGGCTCGAAATCTGCCTCGTCATCGGCGGCGGCAATATCTTCCGCGGCATGGCGGGCGCGGCGCAGGGGATGGACCGTGCGCAGGCCGATTACATGGGAATGCTGGCGACCGTTATGAACGCGCTCGCCATGCAGAACGCGCTGGAACAGCTGGGCGTGCAGACCCGCGTGCAGTCAGCGATCGAGATGGACAAGGTGTGCGAGCCGGTGATCCGCCGCCGCGCCGAGCGTCACCTCGAAAAGGGCCGCGTGGTGATCTTTGCCGCCGGCGTCGGCGCACCCTACTTCACCACCGATAGCGGCGCTGCCCTGCGAGCGGCGGAAATGAAGTGCGACGCGCTGCTCAAGGGCACCAGCGTTGACGGCGTTTATGACAGCGATCCCAAGAAGAACGCCGCCGCGATCCGGTTCGACACCGTCTCCTATGACCGCGTGCTGGCCGACAATCTCAAGGTGATGGACGCCTCCGCCGTGGCGCTGTGCCGCGACAACAAGATTCCGATCGTGGTCTTCTCGATCCGCGAGAAGGGCAACCTCGCGCGCGTGCTGGCGGGCGAGGGCGTCCAGACCATTGTGCAAGACAGCTAAGACAATCAGAGGGAAACCCAGCCATGCCGCAATATGACAAGGCCGATGTCGAGCGCCGGATGAAGGGCGCGGTGGATTCGCTGAAGAGCGATCTTCAGGGCCTGCGCACCGGCCGCGCCAACACCACCCTGCTCGATCCGGTGCAGGTTGAAGTCTATGGCTCGATGATGCCCTTGCAGCAGGTTGCCACCGTCTCGGCGCCCGAGCCGCGGATGCTCTCCGTGCAGGTGTGGGACAAGTCGAACCTCCACGCGGTGGAGAAGGCGATTGCCTATGCCAATCTCGGCCTCAATCCGATCATCGACGGCCAGACGCTCCGTCTGCCCATCCCTGACCTGACGCAGGAGCGCCGCAAGGAGCTCGCCAAGCTCGCGGGCCAGTATGCCGAGAAGGCCAAGATCGCGATCCGCAACGTGCGCCGCGATGCGATGGAAAGCCTGAAGACCGACGAGAAGAAGAAGGAAATCTCCGAGGACGAGCGCAAGCGGTCCGAAGAGCAGGTCCAGAAGCTGACCGATCAATACGTCAAGGAAACCGACGAGGCTGCGGCCAAGAAGGAACAGGAAATCCTGACGCAGTAAGGCGGACGGGATGATGGGGAGCCGGATTGCAGCCTGATCGCGCCAGACATGTCGCCATCATCATGGATGGCAATGGACGCTGGGCCAAGAAGCGTGGCCTGCCGCGCGCGGTCGGCCATCAGCGCGGCGTGGAGGCGGTGCGCCGGCTGGTGCGTGCGTTGGAGCCGACGGGCCTCGAGTGCCTGACGCTCTACGCCTTCTCCTCGGAAAACTGGAAGCGGCCTGACGAGGAGGTCGACGATCTGATGAACCTGATGCGCCGGTTCATCAAATCGGACCTGCCTGAATTCGTCGCCAATAATGTGAAGCTGAAGATCATCGGCGACTGGCAGAGCCTCGCGCCCGATATTGTCGCCATGCTGGAAGACGCGCTGGCGCAGACCGCGAACGGCAAGCAGACGCTCGCGGTGGCGCTCAACTATGGCGGGCAGCACGAAATCGCGCGCGCGGCGACCAAGGCGGCGGCGGCTGGCGAGATTACCATCGAGAGCATCGCGGCACAGCTTGATACCGCCGATCTCCCGCCGCTCGATCTGCTGATCCGCACCAGCGGCGAAGTGCGCCTGTCGAATTTCCTGCTGTGGCAATCGGCCTATGCCGAGATGCTGTTCGTGGATACCTTGTGGCCCGATTTCGAGCCTGCGGACCTGTCCCGCGCGCTCGATGATTTTGCCCGGAGGGAGCGGCGATATGGCGGGCGGTGAAGGCGTGAAGGCGGTATCGGACCTGCCGGTGCGGCTGGGTTCTGCGGTGGTGATGCTGGTGATCTCGGCCGGGGCGCTGTGGCTCGGCGGGTGGTTCTGGACCGGCTTTGTCGGGCTGCTGGCAGCGGTGGTGCTGTGGGAATGGAACCGGCTGGTCACGCAATTCGCCAAGTCGGTTACGTCCGAGACCCTGTGGTTCTTCGGCGGCGTCATTTATATCGGCGGCGCGGCGCTGGCGATGATGGCGCTGCGCAACGGCGCGCATTTCCTTCCCGTTGACGGGCAGAGCCTCGGCTACGGGCCGCTGGAAGTGCTGGTCGGCTATATCGTCCCGATCATCGCGGTCGATGCGGGTGCCTATTTTGCGGGACGCGCGATTGGCGGGCCGAAGATCGCGCCCACCATCAGCCCGTCCAAGACCTGGGCAGGCCTTGCGGGCGGGGCGCTGGCATCGGGGCTGGTGGCGATCGGTAATGAACTGGCGGATTTCGGCCCGGCGGCGGGGACCCCGGGCTATGATGCGACGAGCCTTGGGCTCGCGCTGCTCGCCGGGGTGCTGATCGCCGTGCTGGCGCAGGCGGGCGACTTCTTCGAAAGCTGGATGAAGCGGCGCGCGGGCTTCAAGGATTCGAGCAACCTCATTCCCGGCCACGGCGGGTTGTTTGACCGGCTCGACGGCTTCCTCGCGGTGTTCTTCATGCTGTTTGTGATTGCCACCGCCATGCGTTTGCTGGGATGATGCGGCGATGACCCGTTCGCTTACCCTGCTTGGTGCCACCGGCTCGATTGGCGCATCGACGCTCGATCTGGTGCGGCGCAATCGCGGCGAATGGCAGGTCGAGGCGCTCACCGCCAATGGCAGCGCGGCGGAGCTGGCGGCGCTGGCGATCGAGTTTGATGCCAAGCTGGCCGTGGTGGGCGACGAGGCCTGCCTGCCCGAACTGCGCGCTGCGCTGGCTGGCAGCGGGGTGGCTGCGGCGGGCGGCCGGCAGGCGCTGGTCGAGGCGGCGCAGCGTCCGGTGGACATGACCGTAGCGGCGATTGTCGGCTGCGCGGGGCTGGCCCCGGTGATGGCGGCGGTGGAGCGGGGTGGCACCATCGCGCTTGCCAACAAGGAAGCGCTGGTTTCGGCCGGCGAGGTGCTGATGGAGGCGGTCGCCAAGCATGGCGCGACGCTGCTGCCGACGGACTCCGAGCACAACGCGATCTTCCAGTGCTTGCAGGGCAACCGCATCGCGGATGTGGCGAAGATCACGCTGACTGCCAGCGGCGGGCCGCTCAGAACGTGGACGCAGGCCCAGCTCGATGCCGCCACGCCCGCCGAGGCGGTGGCCCATCCCAACTGGTCGATGGGCGCCAAGATCAGTGTCGACAGCGCCACTATGATGAACAAGGGGCTCGAGTATATCGAGGCCTATCACCTCTTCCCCGTCGGGCTGGAGAAGCTCGGGATCGTGGTCCACCCTCAGAGCGTGATCCATTCGATGGTCGAATTCCGCGACCGTTCGACGCTGGCGCAGCTTGGCCCTTCGGACATGCGCGTGCCGATTGCCTCGTGCCTGGCGTGGCCGCAGCGCATGGAAACGCCGCTTGCCCCGCTCGATCTGGCCGCCATCGGCCAGCTCACCTTCGAGGCTCCCAACGAGGTGCTGTTCCCCGCCACACGCCTTGCGCGCGAGGCGATTGCGGCGGGCGGGTCGGCTCCGGCGATCCTCAATGCCGCAAACGAGGTGGCGGTCGCCGCCTTCCTTGCCGGTCAGATCAGGTTCACCCGGATTGCCGCATTGGTCGAGGAAACGCTGGCCCGCAGCAATGACGCCCCGCGTCCGGCCAGCCTTGATGAAGTGCTCGAAGTCGATCGGTCCGCGCGGCGGCAAGCGCTGAGCCTGCTGGAGAACAACGCCCTTGTTTGAGACGCCCCCCTTCTGGATGTATGTGGCGGGCTTCCTGCTGCTGCTCGGCCCGCTCGTCACGCTGCACGAGCTCGGGCATCTGCTCGTCGGCCGGCTGTTCGGGGTGCGGGCGGAGGCTTTCTCGGTCGGTTTCGGCAAGGAGATCGCGGGCTTCACCGACAGGCTAGGCACCCGCTGGAAGATCTCGCTGCTGCCGCTGGGCGGCTATGTCCAGTTTGCAGGCGACATGAACCCGGCATCCGTGCCTGATCGCAATGCCCCGCGCGAGGAGGGCAGCTTCCAGCACGCCGCCTTGTGGAAGCGCGCGCTGATCGTGGCCGCCGGGCCGGTGACCAACCTGCTCGTCGCAATTCTCATCTTCGCGGCCTTCTTCGCCATTCTCGGCAAGCCGGTGATCGAGGGCGCGGAAGATTCGCGCACCATCGGCAGCTTTGCCGAGGGCAGCGTGGCCCAGAAGGCGGGCATGCAGGCGGGCGACGTGATCATCGCCATCGACGGGCGCGAACTTGCCGATTTCGAACAGCTGCGCTCGGCCGTGGGCCTCAATCCCGGCAAGCGCATGGTGTTCACGCTGGAGCGCGCCGGCGAGCAGATCGACGTGCCGCTGACCACCGCGCGGGTGGTGCAGACCGACAGCTTCGGCAATGAAAGCGCCATTGGCCAGATCGGAGTCGCGGCGGCGGGCGGGAAATATGTGTTCGAGGATGTCGGCATTCTCGAAGCCCTGCCGCTCGCTGCGAAGCAGAGCTGGGACCTGATGGGCATGATGGTTACCGGCATCAAGCAGATCGTGGTCGGGGACCGCTCTTTCAAGGAGTTGGGCGGGCCGCTCAAGATCGCCAAATATTCGGGCGAGCAGATGAGCCTCGGGGTCGGGGCCTTCATCAACTTCGCCGCACTGATTTCGCTTAATTTGGCATTCATCAACTTCTTGCCAATCCCCGCTTTGGATGGCGGGCACCTGATGTTCTATCTGGCCGAGGCGATCCGCCGCAAGCCGGTGGGGCCGCAGGCGACCGAATGGGCCTATCGCACCGGCATTGCGCTGGTGCTGATGCTGATGGTGGTGGTGACGGTGAATGACCTCTTCTCGCTGCCGCTGTTCGGTTCTTGACCGCATATCTGCAAGAAGCTGCGGTTTGCCGTGGAAAGCGGCCCGCACGCCGCACCCCGCTGGCCCTCGCGGCTTGATTGCTAAGGGCACATGGGGCAGAGGCTTTGACCCAGAGCGCCCGGCCGTGCGGGGCCGGATCACACACAGTTTGGACGGGACTTTAGCTGCATGAACCCAATGAGCGAGACGGGCCGCGGTCCGGTCAATGGCCAGACTGGAGACCGCCGCGTCCTTTCCCGGACCGGACAGCTGGCAGTGATGCTGTGCTGCGGTTCGATCCTTGCAGGGATCCCGGGCGTCGCTTTCGCGCAGGCGCAAGGTGCCGCGCAGCCCGCGCCGGCCGCCGCCACGCAGGGCAACATCATCCGCACCATCAGCGTGGTCGGGGCCGAACGGCTCGAGCCGACCACGATCCTCAGCTACATCCGTCTGCGGGTTGGCCAGGAATATACCTCCTCTGCCGCTGACGAGGCGCTGAAGGATCTCGGCGCGACCGAGCTGTTCGCCAGCTTCTCGATCCGCAACGAGAGCGGCAATGTCATCATCACGGTGACCGAAAACCCGGTGATCAACCGCATCGTGCTGGAAGGCAACGAGCGCCTAAAGGAGGACAAGATCCTCCCCGAGATCAAGCTCTCGCCGCGCCAGATCTTCACCCGTTCCAAGGTGCGCGCGGACGTTGCCCGCATCATCGAGCTCTACAAGCGTCAGGGCCGTTTCGCCGCGACGGTCGAGCCCAAGATGGTGCAGCTGCCGCAGAACCGCGTCGATATCGTGTTCGAGATCAACGAAGGCCCCAAGTCCAAGGTTCGCCAGATCAACATTCTGGGCAACGAGAAGTTCTCGGACGGCGATCTGCGCAGCGAGATGGTGACCAAGCAGGCGCGCCTCACCAGCTTCTTCAGCTCCAACACCAGCTATGACCCGGACCGGCTGGCCTTCGACCAGCAGAAGCTGCGCCAGTTCTACCTGACCAACGGTTACGCCGATTTCCGCGTCGTTTCCGCCGTGGCCGAGCTCACGCCGGACCAGCGCGACTTCATCATCACCTACGTGGTCGAGGAAGGCGAGCGCTACAAGTTCGGCGAAGTGAAGGTCGACAGCCAGCTGCGCGACTTCGACAGCGACGTGATGAGCACCCAGCTGCCGATGAAGACCGGCGACTGGTACAACGCCAAGTCGGTCGAGGACACGGTGGAGCAGCTGACCGAGCTGGCCGGCCGCTTCGGCTATGCCTTTGCCGACGTCCAGCCGCGCTTCAAGAGCAATCCCGAAGACCTCACGATGAACATCACCTTCGTTCTGCGTGAGGCGCCGCGCGTCTATGTCGAGCGGGTCGACATCAACGGCAACACGCTCACCCAGGACAAGGTGGTGCGTCGCGAATTCCGTATCGCTGAAGGCGACGCCTTCAACAGCCTCGCGATCCAGCGCACCAATGCGCGCATCAACTCGCTGGCGTTCTTCCAGGAGAACTTCGAGGTCAAGCAGACCGAAGGCAGCGCGCCCGACCGCATCGTGCTCGAAGCCAACGTCGAGGAACGGCCGACCGGCGAATTGCAATTCTCGGCCGGTTTCTCTTCGATCGAGCAGTTCATTCTCGCCGGTTCGATCCGTCAGCGCAACTTCCGCGGGCGCGGGCAGACGGTCGGGCTCAGCGTCAACTATTCGCAGTTCTCGCGTTCGGCGCAGGTGAGCTTCAGCGATCCCTACATGTTCGATCGCAACATCTCGGCCGGGATCGATATCTACCGCCGCGACTTCAACAGCTTCAACTTCACCAACACCAATCGCAACACCACCTTCAAGCAGGCCACCACCGGCTTCAGCCTGCGTGCGGGCGTGCCGATCACCGAGTATATGTCGCTGATCGGCAGCTACACGCTCAACTACGAACAGGTGACGCTGGACGAAGACCAGTTCTTCTCCGATCTCGACGGCAACGGCACGCGCGAGTGCGATCCGCTGCTGGCCGGCCGCTTCCTGTGCGATGCGCTTGGCAACCGATTGAGCTCGATCCTCGGGGTCAGCCTCAACTACAACTCCCTGAACTCGCGCATCCGCCCGACCGCTGGTAAGAGCATCTCGCTGAGCGGGGAATTCGCCGGGCTTGGCGGGGATGTGCGCTATGTCCGCTTCCGCGGTCGCGGGCAGCAGTTCTGGAACGTGGGCAATTCGGGCTTCATCTTCTCGATCCTCGCGGAAGGCGGCACGATCATCCCGCTCAAGGAGCGTCCCGGCGCGGGCGTGGACGATGTCCTGCTGACAGACCGCTTCTTCCTTGGCGAACCGCAGTTCCGCGGCTTTGCGATCCGCGGGGTGGGTCCGCGCGTGCTGACCCAGCAGTACCAGCTCGACGCCAACGGCAATCCGGTGCTGATCACCGAGCGCCGCCAGACCCGCGACGACGCGATCGGCGGGCGCAATTACTATCTCGGCCGTGCGGAGCTTGAAATTCCGCTGGGTTCGGGTGCGCGCGAGCTGGGCCTGCGCCCCTCGATCTGGGCCGACATCGGCGCACTGTGGGGCGTGGAAACGCCGATCCTGCAGGATAACCCCACCGGGCTGCAGCAGCGCGATGCGCAGGGCAACCTGATCTATCTGACCCGCCGCCTCGATGCCAATGGCCAGCCGGTCCTGATCGGCGGCCAGCCGGTATTCGACGCGACCACCAATCCGCTCGCGCCCGATGGCACCGCCAACACGCCTTCGATCCGTCCGGGCAGCGCGATCAAGGAAACCTTCCTGGGCAACTCCGCCAGCCCGCGCATCACCGCCGGGATCGGGGTCAACTGGAATTCGCCTTTCGGTCCGTTCCGCATCGATTTCGCGCAGACGATCCGCAAGGTCCCCGGCGACGACGAGCGCCAGTTCACATTCAACGTAGGAACCCAATTCTGATGACTATGACTTCCAAGCTTCTCGCTTCTGCGGGCCTCGCCCTCGGCGCCCTCGCTGCGCTTCCGGCCCAGGCCCAGGTTCAGGGCAACATCGCCACGGTCGATATCTCGCGCGCCGTGCTCGGCACCACTGCGTTCCAGACCGCCTACGAGCAGGTCAACACCACCTATGCCCCGCAGAACGATCTGCGCCGCAACAAGGCGCAGGAGCGCCAGACCCTGCTCGCCAAGTTCGACAAGAACGGCGACAAGCAGGTCGACGATACCGAGCTGGCAGCGATGCAGAAGTCGCCCGATTTCCCGAAGCTCCAGACGCTCGAGCAGGAAATTCAGGCGCTGACCAACCAGATCGATTCCGCGCGCGTCTATGCGGTCGAGCAGGTGATCATGCAGTACGGTCCGGCGCTGCAGGAAGTCGTCACCAAGGGGCAGATCAAGGTCGTGCTCGATCCCGGCAGCCTGCTCTACGCAGTGCCCGAGGCCGATATCACCGCGCAGATCACCACCGCGCTCAACGCCAAGGTGCCCTCGGTCGGCATCATTCCGCCGCAGGGCTGGCAGCCGGCACGTGAAAGCGTGCAGCTGTTCCAGGAAATCCAGCAGCGCCTCGCGATTGCCGCGCAGATGCAGCAGGCGCAGGCCGCTCAGGGCCAGCAGCCGGGCAATCCCCAGGCTCCCGCGGGTCGCTGATCGATGAGCGAGACGGGTAGCGAGCCGGCGGGCGCCGTGCTGGATTACGATATCGTCAAGATCCTCAAGGCCTTGCCGCATCGTTACCCGTTGCTGCTGGTCGATCGCGTGCGGTCGATCGAGCTGGGTGAGCGCATCCACGCGGTCAAGGCCGTGAGCATGAACGAACAGTTCTTCCAGGGCCATTTCCCCGGCGCACCGATCATGCCCGGCGTGCTCCAGATCGAGGCGCTGGCGCAGGCCGCCGGCATCCTCGGGATCGAGACCATGGAGCTGGCCGGCACCGGCAAGCTTGTCATCTTCATGGGTATCGAGAACGCAAAGTTCCGCGCCCCTGTGACACCCGGCTGCCTGCTCGATCTGCACGTCGAATTCACCCAGAAGCGCAGCCGCGTCTACAAGTTCAAGGGTGTGGCCAGCGTCGAGGGCAAGACGACCTGCGAAGTCGAATTCACCGCCATGATGACGGATCCGCCGTCGGCCTGATTGCGGGGGCTCGAATGACGGGGCACATTCTCGCGATGGTCGTCCGGCCGGTACTGGCGGTTCTCGCGTTGGCCCTTGCAGTCCCGGCTGCCGCGCAGGAGCCACCTGCCGACAATGCGGAAATGGCAGCAATGTTCGTCGCCGACCAGGCGCAGCGCAGCGGCGATAGCGAGGATCCCGAGGCCGGCTACAAGGCCGATATCGAGCGCCGGGCGCGCACCCGGGCCCTGTATGATTCGGGCGCGCTGAAGACCGGCACGGACTATTTCGGGGCCGCCTTCGTCTTCCAGCACGGCAGCGAGCCGCGCGACTATCTTTTCGCGCATACGCTGGCGATGCGCGCGCTGGCGCTGGGCCGCAAGGATGCCGAATGGATCGCTGCGGCCACGCTTGACCGCTATCTCCAGAGCATCGGTCAGCCCCAGGTCTACGGCACGCAGTTCCGCTTTCCGGAGGAGGGCGGAGTAACGATGGAGCTCTATGATCGCTCGCTGCTGTCCGATGCCCATCGTCGTGCGACCGGTGCGGGTGATCTCGCCGCGCAGAACCGCCGGCTGGAGGAATTCGCCAGGATGGTGGCAGGCACGGCGAGCGAACCGGGCAAGTGAGATTGGATGAATGGTTGCAATGCGTGCCGTTCGCCACTAAGGCGCGCGCTTCCCATTCATAGCTGTGCCGGTCGGAACCGGTGCCAGGCTGCAAAGGAACCCGTCATGAAGACCGAAGGTCACCCCGATTACCACCTGATCACGGTCAAGATGACCGATGGCACCGAATTCCAGACCCGCTCGACCTGGGGCAAGGAAGGCGATGTGCTCGCGCTCGATATCGATCCGCTGAGCCACCCCGCCTGGACCGGCGGTCGTCAGCAGGTTTCGGAAGGTGGCCGCGTGGCGGCGTTCAACAAGCGCTTCGGTGGCCTCAGCCTCAAGAAGTAAGCTTTTCCAAGCTGCGCGGGCTTCGGCCCGCAACGAGGAGGGCGGCCCGACGGGGTCGCCTTTTTCGTTTTCTGGCTTCCTTGATGTTGCAGACCACCCGCCCCGCCTCCCCGCCCGGCCACCAATAGTACCACTATGTTATGGTGGCCGGGCG
>CAIZNH010000036.1 GCA_903934325.1 uncultured Alphaproteobacteria bacterium
AGTTTTTCGGGCCATCTTTGTGTAGCAAAGATGTGTAACAAACGTGATTTATCGAACCCCCAAGGGGTATTTTATCAACATTATCAATGTCTTGGATTGCTGTGGTGCCCAGAAGAGGACTCGAACCTCCACGCCCTTGCGAGCGCCGCCACCTGAAGACGGTGCGTCTACCAATTCCGCCATCTGGGCACGGAGCCTGCCGGTCATCGCTGCCGGGAGGCTGGGTAGGCGCGGGCCTTTAGCGAGGGGCGGGGGGCGATGTCAACGCAAACCTCGCGGGATATTTTTGCAGGCACCCTCACGGGCCGTTCGGCGCGGCAATCTGTCGGCTCAAACCATCGCAGACCTTGCCCGCGCGCGCACATTGACGCATGGCGCAGCGCAGAACACCGGACAGCCAGCAAGAGCAACCGAATCCATGCCTACCTCCTCCCCGCTTTCCGGCCAGCTTGTCACGATCTTCGGTGGCAGCGGCTATATCGGCAATTATGTCGCCCAGAGCCTGCTCGCGCGCGGCGCGCGGGTGCGTCTCGCCAGTCGCAAGCCCGAGAAGGGCTTTGCCCTGAAGCCGCTCGCCAATCTGGGTCAGCTGCAATGCATCCCCTGCGACATCACCCGCGAAAACCATGTCGAGGCCGCGCTCGAAGGGGCGAGCCATGTGGTCAACCTCGTGGGCGTGTTCGGCGGCGACCTCGATGCGGTGATGGGTGAGGCGCCGGGCACCATTGCCCGTGTCGCAGCGGCCAAGGGCGTGCGCGCGCTGGTCCATGTCAGCGCGATCGGTGCCGATGCCGGGTCGAGCGCGGGTTATGCCCGGGCCAAGGCGGCGGGCGAGGCGCGAGTGCTGGCGGGCTTTCCCACGGCGACCATCCTGCGCCCCTCGATCGTGTTCGGCAAGGATGACAACTTCCTCAACCTGTTCGGCGGAATGATCGAGATGCTGCCCGTGCTGCCGGTGTTTGGCCCGCAGGTGAAGCTGCAACTGGTCTGTGTCGACGATGTTGCCGAAGCCGTGACTGTGGCGCTCGAGCATCCCGAAAGCCACGGCGGCAAGACCTACGAACTCGGCGGGCCTGAGCAGCTGTCGATGATGGAAATCCACGAGCGGATCGCCGCGGCGCAGGGTCGCAAGCGGACTTTCATCGCCATGCCGGATGGCCTCTCGGCCACCTTCGCCGCACTGCCGCTCACCCCGATGAGCCGCGATCAATGGACGCTGCTCAAGGCGGGCAATGTCGTGGCCGAGGGTGCGCTGGGGCTGGCCGAGCTCGGCATCACCGCCAAGCCGCTTGGCCTGTTCCTCGACAAGTGGATGCTGCGCTATCGCAAGCACGGCCGCTTTGGTGCAGCCAACGAGCGCGCCAAGGCACGCTAGCAAGCTTGCGGGGCGGGGCGCGTATTCGCCCCCCGCCCCATCGTCGTCAGAGCGCGGCCTTGTAGAGCGCGAGCAGATCTGCCTCGCCCTGCGCTGCGGCTGCGGCGTTATAGGCCGGGCTGTCGGACACCATCCAGCCGTGATCTCCGGCATAGACGGTGACCTTGGCATCGACGCTGGCCGCCTTGGCCGCATCGGCAAAGGTCACCTTGTCGGTCGGAGCCTTGGCATCATCGTCCTTGGCCACGGCGATGAGCAAGTGGGCGTCAACCTTGTCCAGCAGCGCGTGCGGGCTCATCGGGTTGCCAGGGCGCACCAGCCCACCGCCATGAAAGCTCGCCGCCGCCTTGACGCGCGTAGGCACGGCCGCTGCGCTCCAAACTGTGAAGGGTCCGCCCATGCAATAGCCCTGGGTGCCGATGCCGCGCTTGGTATCGATCCCTTTCTGCTGATCGAGCCAGCCGACGATCGCGGTGGCATCGCGCATGATCGTCTCGGCATTGAGCTTTCCGCGCCACGGGCCGACCTTCTGGAAGCCGCCGCCTGCGATGAAGGCTGCAAAATCGGCGAACTGCTCGCCGGCGACGTCGCGGTAATAGGGGTTCACGACAAGCACGGCATAGCCTGCGCCGGCCAGTTTGCGGGCAATCATGCGCTTGGATTCGCGGATCGAGGCGATGTCCGGCCACAGGATCACCGCCGGGTGCTTGCCCTTGGCGGGTTGCACCAGAAACCCGTCCATCGTCCCGTCCGGGGTGGCAAAGCTTACGCCCTTCTCGGTGAGGGCAAGTCCTTCTGCGAGAGCGGGGCTGCCAGCCGGGATCCCTGCTGCCAGCGCCGCCGTGCCTGTCAGGGCGCCGAACTGGCGGCGGCTGATGGTCTGCGTCGCCCATTCAGCGAGCTTGCTCTCGTCACACATCTTGATCTCCTGTCGGCCCTGCCCGTCTGCGCCAGATAGGCATGGCAGGCGGGCATGGACAAGCGGTGATTGAAGCGGCAACATGCCGCCAAAGAAAACGGGAGAGCGGGATCAATGAACCTTGTGCGGTGGGCCGGCAGCGCGGCCCTTTTGCTGTCGGCAGGCATGCTGGCCAATTGCAGCCAGATCTTCGGGGGCGCAGAGGGTGAGGGCATCACCACCGCCATGCTGGTGGGCGCGGACAGCGACAGCGCCAACTGGATCAGCCACGGGCGCACCTATTCCGAGCAGCGCTATTCCCCGCTCGACGGCGTGAACCGCGAGAACGTGGGCGATCTCGGGCTCACCTGGTTTGCCGATATGGACACCGCGCGCGGGCAGGAAGCGACCCCGCTGGTGATCGACGGCAAGCTCTACCTCACCACCGCATGGAGCAAGGTGAAGGCATTCGACGCGGCGACCGGCAAGGCGCTGTGGGAATATGATCCCAAGGTGCCGGGCGAAACCGGGGTCAAGGCCTGCTGTGATGTCGTCAACCGCGGGCTGGCCGCATGGGGCGACAAGCTGTTCTTCGGCACACTTGACGGGCGGCTGGTCGCGCTTGATCGCAACACCGGCGCGGTGGCGTGGGAAAAGGTCACGGTCGACCAGTCCAAGAGCTACACCATCACCGGCGCGCCGCGCGTGATCGATGGCAAAGTCATCATCGGCAATGGCGGGGCGGAATTCGGCGTGCGCGGCTTTGTTGCGGCCTATGATGCCGAAGACGGCGAGCAGTTGTGGAAGTTCTACACGGTGCCGGAAGGCGGGCAGGGCGAGGATGCGCCTGCCTATCTCCAGAAGGCTGCCGAAACCTGGAACATGGACGTGCTCGGCGCCAATGACGCGATCGGCGGCGGCGGCACGGTGTGGGATTCGATGGCCTATGATCCCGAGCTCGACCTGCTCTACATCGGCGTCGGCAACGGATCTCCGTGGAACCGCGCCTATCGCTCGCCAGGCAAGGACGGAACGGGCGAAGGTGACAACCTCTACCTCTCCAGCATCGTCGCGATCCGGCCCAAGACCGGCGAATATGTCTGGCACTACCAGACCACACCGGGCGAGACCTGGGACTACACAGCCACCCAGCACATCATGCTGGCGGACATGGAAATCGACGGCAAGCTCCGCAAGGTGCTGATGCAGGCGCCCAAGAACGGCTTCTTCTACGTGATCGACCGCGAGACGGGGAAGTTCATCAGCGCCAAGCCCTATGTTACGGTGAACTGGGCCACCGGGATCGATCCCAAGACCGGCCGTCCGATCGAGAACCCGGCGACGCGGGTCGACAAGACCGGCCAGCCCGCGCTCGTCACCCCCGGTGCTCTGGGCGGGCACAACTGGCACCCGATGGCCTTCAGCCCGCAGGAGAAGCTGGTCTACATCCCCGCTTTCGAGGCCGGGATGATGTATGCGCCCGAGCCCAACTGGAAGCCCGACCGGGCACGCGGCTTCAATGTCGGCTTCTCGCTGGCCGGCGATCTGCCGTCCGACGGTGGCTTCCGCAAGCAGGTGGCCGGCACGCTCAAGGGCATGCTGGTGGCGTGGGATCCCGTGGCGCAGAAGGCGCGCTGGACGGTGGAACACCCCGGACCGTGGAACGGCGGCTTGCTGGCCACTGGCGGCGGCCTTGTGTTCCAGGGCACCACGGGCAGCGAGTTCAACGCCTATGATGCGGGCACCGGCAAGAAGCTGTGGAGCTTTGCCGCCCAAACCGGCGTGGTCGCTCCGCCGATCACCTACACCGTGAACGGCGAGCAATATGTCGCGGTGCTGGCCGGCTGGGGCGGGGCCTATGCGCTGACAGTCGACGGCGATCTCATCGACCGCAAGGCGCCGGTGCGCAACATCAGCCGACTGCTGGTGTTCAAGGTCGGCGGCAAAGCCCAGCTGCCCGCCGTGCCGCCGCTGGCTGACCTGCCGCTCGACCCTCCGCCGAGCAAGGCCGGGCCGGAGACAATCGCCCTGGGGCAGGCAAAGTACGGCCGCTATTGCGCGGTCTGCCATGGCCCGGGCGCAGTCGGCTCCACGGTCCTCCCCGATCTGCGCCGCGCCGGCGCGCTCGAAAGCGCGCAGGCCTGGGGTGCCGTGGTCCATGACGGCATCCTCAAGGGCAACGGCATGGCGAGCTTCGCAGGCTCCCTGTCGAAGGAGGAGATCGAGGCGATCCGTGCCTATGTCATCCACCGCGCCAACGCAGACAAGGCGCTGGAGGCGGGCAAGAAGATCGCCCGCCGCTAACTGGCGAAGAAGTTCAGTTCCAGCAGCACGTTGTTGGGGTCGGCGGTGAAGATCTGCCTCAGCCCGATGGAGCTGAGGTCGTTGACCTGGTAATCGGCGCCGCGTGCGTCGAGCCGGGCCTTCACCGTCTCGAACTCTCCGCAGCGCAGCGCGACGTGGTGGATCGCCCCGGTTTCGCTGCCGGGCGCCACCGCGCGGTCAAAGGCGCGCGGGCAATCGACCGAGTTGAGGTGGAGGATGGCGTTGCCGGCGCCGTCATACATCCAGCGCACCTGATGCGGGGGCAGCGGCGGCGGTCCGTCACGCTCTTCGAGATCGAGCAATTCGGCGTAGAACCGAGCGGTCTCGGCGAGCCGGTCGGTGATGATGTTTACATGGTCGAGGCGCTGGACAATCATGGGTGCATGAATGCGCCCTGCGCCCTTGGCTGACCACTGCGAAAAGCGATCAGCCCCTGAACACCACCGTCCGGCCTGCATTCATCAGCACGCGGTCGTCTGCAAACAGGCGCACCGCTTCAGCAAGCACGCGGCGCTCGATGTCGCGGCCCTTGCGGACGAGGTCTTCCGGGCTGTCGGCATGAGTGATGCGCTCGACGTCCTGATGGATGATCGGGCCTTCATCGAGATCGGCGGTGACGAAATGCGCCGTCGCGCCGATGATCTTCACGCCGCGCTCGTGCGCCTGATGGTAAGGCCGCGCGCCCTTGAAGCCGGGCAGGAAGCTGTGGTGGATGTTGATGCAGCGCCCCGCGAAATGCGCGGACTGCTCGTCCGAGAAGACCTGCATATAGCGGGCGAGCACGATCAGCTCGGCGCCGGTTTCTTCGGCCAGCGCCCGGAATTGTGCCTCGGCGGCGGGCTTGGTGTCGGGGGTGACGGGGATATGATGGAAGGGGATGTCTCCGATATCCACCCGGATCGCGGCTTCGCGCGGGTGGTTGGAGACGATCGCCACCGGATCGATCGGCAGCTCGCGGGTGCGCCAGCGGTAGATCAGATCGACAAGACAGTGATCGAACTTGCTGACAAGGATGATGGTGCGGCGCGGGCGGTCTTCGGCCGCCATCTTCCACTCCATCGCGAATTCGCCCGCCAGCGCGGCGAAATCGGTGCGCAAGGTCTCGGCCGTCGAGCCATCGGGATCGAACACCACGCGCATGAAGAAGCGGTCGGAGCCGCCGGCTTCCGCCCGATCATTGAACTGCTGCGCGTCCAGGATATTGCACCCGCGCTCGAACAGGAAGCCCGTGACCCGCGCGGTGATGCCGGGCCGGTCGGGGCAGGCGAGGGTGAGGACGAGGGACTCGGCCATTGCTATCGGGCGAGCGCCGCCTCGCACTGGCTCATCAGTTCGGCGATGATGTCGGCGGCGGGTTCTTCCTTCGACACCATGCCGACCGATTGCCCGGCCATCACGCTGCCATTCTCGACATCGCCCTCGATCACCGCGCGGCGCAGGGCACCGGCCCAGAAGTGCTCGATCTGGAGCTGGGCTTCAGCCATGTCGACCTCGCCCGCATCGAGCAACGCGGCGACTTCGCGCTGCTTGGCGGTGAATTCCTCGGTGCCCTTGTTCTTGAGTGCGCGCACGGGGATGACGGGCAAGCGCGGGTCAACCTGCACACTGGCGATTGCCTCGCGGGCGCTGGCGCGGAAGAAGGCCTTCTTGAAATCGGGGTGGGCGATGCTCTCGGTGGCGCAGGCGAAGCGGGTGCCGAGCTGCACGCCGGCTGCGCCCATTTCGAGATAGCTCGCGATCGCCTCGCCCCGGCCGATGCCGCCAGCGACGAAGATCAGGTGATCGGCGCTGAGTTCGGGCAGGATTTCCTGCGCCAGCACCGAAGTCGAGACCGGACCGATATGGCCGCCCGCTTCCATGCCCTCGATCACCAGCGCATCAGCGCCCGAGCGCAGCAGCTTCTTGGCGAGCGCGAGGGTGGGCGCGAAGCAGATCACCTTGATGCCAGAGTTATCCGCCTTGATGGCTTCCACGCTGCCCTTGGGAGGGATGCCGCCTGCCAGCACCACGTGGGTCACGCCATGCTTGCGGCACACCGCGATCAGATCGAACAGCGCGGGGTGCATGGTGATGAGGTTGACGCCGAAGGGCTTGGCGGTGAGCGCCTTGGTTGCGGCGATTTCGGTATCGAGCAGCTCGGGCGTCATCGCCCCGCAGGCGATCACGCCGAAGCCGCCCGCGTTGCTAATCGCGGCGACGAGGTTGCGCTCGGACACCCAGCTCATCGCGCCGCACAGGATTGCGGTCTCGCAGCCGAGGAAGTCGGTGCCGCGCTTCATGAGGGCGGCGGTCTTGGGATAGGTGCTCATGGCGCGCGCCCTAGTCGGCTTCGGGCGAATAGACAATGCGCACGGCGGCGGCGGCCTGTTTCGCGAGATCGACTGCGGCTGGCGCGTCAGCTGCGCGGGCGAGGGCCACGCCCATGCGGCGATAAGGTCGGGTCACGGGCTTGCCGAAGATCCGCACGTCGGTGTCGCCGAGCGCCAAGGCATCGCCGAGGCCTTCGAAAGCAAAGCTGTCACTGTCTCGGTCGGCGAGGATAACAGCCGATGCGGCAGGCTGGACGGCGATGGTATCAGGCACCGGCAGGCCCAGGATCGCGCGGGCGTGAAGATCGAATTCGGTGAGCTTCTGGCTGACGAGCGTCACCATTCCGGTGTCGTGCGGGCGAGGCGAAAGCTCGGAGAAGATGACTTCGTCGCCGCGCACAAAAAACTCGACACCGTAGAGCCCCCAGCCGCGCCCACCGCCTTGCAGCGCCATCACGACCTTGGCGGCCATGTCCTGCGCCCGCGCCAGCGCGCCTGCAGACATGGCGGCGGGCTGCCAGCTTTCGCGATAGTCGCCGCGCTCCTGCCGGTGGCCGATCGGCGGGCAGAAGCTGATGCCGCCAGCATGGCGGACGGTCAGCAGGGTGATTTCGTAGTCGAAGGCGATGAACTGCTCGGCGATCACCCGCGCCCGGTCGCCGCGCATATTGGCGACAGCATAGTCCCAAGCGGCCTCCAGCGCGTCCGGTCCGTCGACCTTGCTCTGGCCCTTGCCCGAGGAGGACATGACCGGCTTCATCACCAGAGGATAGCCGATGCGCTCTGCGACCGCCTGCGCCTCGGCAAAGCTCTCCGCATAGCCATATTGCGAGGTGGTGAGTCCCAGCTCGCCCGCCGCCAGATCGCGGATCGCATCGCGGTTCATGGTCAGCTGCGCGGCACGGGCGGAAGGAACGATGGTGAAGCCTTCCACTTCCAGATCGGCGAGCATTTCGGTGCGGATCGCTTCGATCTCCGGGACGATAAGGTCGGGCTTATGCTTATCTGCCGCTGCCCGCAGCGCTGCGCCATCGAGCATCGAGAACACTTCGCGCGCGTCTGCCACCTGCATCGCGGGGGCCTCGTCATAGGAATCGCAGGCAATCACCCTCGCGCCAAGGCGCTTGGCGGCAATGACGAATTCGCGGCCCAGTTCGCCCGAACCGAGCAGCAGGATGGTGGCAATGTGGCTCATGACCGCGGTTTAGCTGCCTAGCGCGCCAAGTCTAGCGGCGCTTCACGCAACCCCGCGATGCCCGGCCAGGCCGATCTGCTTTCCGCCTCCCGCGCGTGCCAGCACGAGGCCCAGTTCCGCCTCGCGCAAGGTCCAGTCGACTGTGCATTCGACCCGCGCGATTCCGGCGCTGGCGGTCAGCTGCGGAGCCCTTGCTGAAGCAGGAGAGGCAAGGGCGGAGAAGGTCTGCACCACATCCTCGGCCCATTCGCGCGCGCTGCGCAGGTTCAACGACGGCAGCAGCACACCGAACCGCTCGCCATCGAGCTGGGCCAGTTCGTGATCCGGCAGGGCCATGGTCTCGAGGAACTTGGCAAAGCCCCACAGCACCTCGTCCGCGGTGCGCTGACCGTACTGCAACAGCAGCGCGCGCATGCCATCGACAGCAAAGACCGCAATCATCTGTCCTCCACCGCTCGCCAGATGGCGGCGCAAGCTGGCGCAGAAGGCCTGGCGATTGGCGAGGCCGGTGAGCGGATCGGTGACAGCGCGGTTGTAGAGCTCGCCCTCCAGCAGCCGCAGCCGCTGCACCGAGCGCATCAGGCACAGCGCTCCGTCAGGCGTATCGGACGGATCGGACGTGTCATGCATCGGGCGCAGGCTGATCGCGAACCAGCGGCGCGGTTGCGGAAGCCCACCGGATGGCTCGATACTTTCGGCCGGCATTGCGGCGGGAAACTCGATCCAGCCCGAGCGCGCCTCGCCCGCAAGAACCGCGCCGACATGATCGCCCAGTATCGCTGCATGATCGGCATCGGCCAGATCGGTGATGTGGGGTGGCAGCAGGGTGGTATCGAAATCATACCCCAGATCGGCAACATTTCCTGATGCGTGAATGATGAAGCCGCGCCGGTCGAGCCTGATGACGATATCACCGGAGGCTTCTTCGATCAGGCCGTGCAAAACGCGGCCTTCCACTTCACTCAGACCAATTTTCATACCGACAGTGCCCCAGCGGTCTAACGAAAAATTCGCCAACTCGCCCTTAGTCAGATTTACTTGGTAACTAACGCAATCTATTTGGGATCGACATTTCCCCTGTATTTCCCGAAATAGATTCGCACACCCGTTAGTTAAGTAAACTTACTTGACTAAAAAACGAATCACCTTCGGGTTTCGTTTACCATATTTTGCACTTGGGCCAGCAATTCCATACGTAGTTGGAACGGTAAGTAGCTGCTTCTAGTTGCGGGAACTTGGGCGGATCGAACGCTAGAGTTCGATCATGATCCGGACAGCGGCAGGGCTGGTGCCGCAGGCATCGGCAATCCGGGTCCGGCAGTCATCCACCAGCGCGGCGATGTCGGTTTCGAGACCGACCGCTTCGGCCAGATCTTCCGGGCCTGCACCCAGCGCCAGCGCAATCGCTCCCATGCGTTCGGGCAGCGGCCGGGCCTTGCCCTTTTCCCATGCCCAGACGGTCGGCTTGCTGACACCGAGCGTTGCGGCGACATCTGCGAGCGTTAGCCCGGCTTCGCGCCGCAGCCGGTTGATCCGGACCCCTAGCGTCTCGCTGGTTCCGGTGCGCGGTGCGATAGGAGGCTTCGGGGCAGGGGCAGGCGCAACCGGCTCTCCGATCGGCAGGCCCTGCAGCTGCGCAGCTGCGATGGCCGCATGGCTCAGCGGCTCGGCAAAGGCGCAGCCGTAGAGCTGCTGGCTGCGCCACACGATCCGTGCCTCGACCGCACCGGCTTCGGGAAGATCGAGGGTGAGCGTCTCTCCCGCCGCCAGATCGACGCTGGTTTCCAGCAACAGGCCGGAGATGGAGATGTTGTGCACCGTGACATTGGCATCGATGCCGCCCGGCAACGTGCCGCTGGTCTCGAGCCGCAGGGCGTGGCGGAAACCGTTGCGCTGGGCCTGCCCCGGGGCTGGCTGATCGATATGGGCCTTGATGGCCATGAGGTGCGACTCCGTTATCCGCTCGTTAGGGAGCGGGCAGAGTCCGGGGCAAATCGTTAAACAGGCGTCACCGAAGACGGTTAACGTCGATAAATCGGGCTACCTGTCAGCTAACGGCATCCAGACCATAGGCCGTGTGCAGCACGCGAACCGCCAGTTCGGTCTCATCCTCGTCGATCATCACGCTGATCTTGATCTCGGAGGTGGAGATCGCCTGGATGTTGATCCCGCGTTCCGAAAGCGCGCGGAACATGGTGCTGGCGACCCCGGCGTGGCTCTTCATGCCGACGCCCACGACGCTGATCTTGGCGATCTTGCTGTCGGTGATGATCCGGTTGAAGCCGATTTCGGTGCGGCGGTCCTCCAGCAGCGCCTGCGCGCGGGCGAGATCGGACTGCGGCACGGTGAAAGTCACGTCGGTCTCGCCCTTGTCGCGGCCGACGTTCTGGATGATCATGTCGACGTTGATCGAAGCCTTGGCGAGCGGTTCGAAGATATTGGCCACCGCGCCCGGACGATCGGGCACGCGGGTGAGGATCACCTTCGCTTCGTTCTTGTCATGCGCGATGCCGGTCACAAGCTGGCGTTCCATCAGGCCATTCTCCACCAATTCGTCCATTTCCTCGTCCGAGACGATCATTGTCCCGGGCAGATCATCGGCGGGCGGGGCGCCTTCGCCGATGAAGCTCGAAAGCACCTGCACCCGCACCTTTTCCTTCATGGCAAGGCCGACCGAGCGGGTCTGGAGCACCTTGGCGCCGACCGATGCGAGTTCGAGCATTTCCTCGTAAGTCACCGCCTTCTGCTTCTTCGCCTTGGCGACGATGCGCGGGTCGGTGGTGTAGACGCCATCAACATCGGTGTAGATGTCGCAGCGGTCCGCCTTGATCGCGGCGGCCACAGCTACGGCCGAAGTGTCGGACCCGCCGCGGCCCAGCGTGGTGACGCGATTGTCTTCCGACAGGCCCTGAAAGCCCGGGATCACCGCAATCTCGCCGGCTTCCATCGAGGCGATCAGCGCCGCTGCATCGATCGATTCGACCCGGGCCTTGGCGTGGGCTTCGATGGTGTGGATCGGCAACTGCCAGCCGAGCCAGCTGCGCGACTTGCAGCCCAGTGCCTGAAGCGTCAGCGCCAGCAGTCCGCTGGTCACCTGCTCGCCGCTGGCGACGACCACGTCATACTCGGCCGGATCATACAGCGGACTGGCTTCGCGGCAGAAATTGACCAGCCTGTCGGTCTCGCCCGCCATGGCGCTGACGACCACCGCGACCTGATCGCCCTTGGCGGCCTGCGCACGCACAATATTGGCCACCCGGCGGATGCGCTCCGTCCCGGCCATCGAGGTGCCGCCGAATTTCATCACGATGCGGGCCAAGAAGAAGCTCCTGCTGGTGAGTGTTCGCGCGCGCTGTTAAGGTGCGTTCATGGGAAACGCAAACGTATCGAATGTAACTATCCGGCCCGAGGAGGCCGATTTCTTCGCCAAGCTGGCCCGCGACTGGTGGAACCCCAAGGGGCCGATGGCGAGCTTGCATCAGGTGAACCCGGTGCGGCTGGCGTTTATCCGGCAGGCGATTGATGCGCATTGGCCCGAGGCGAAGGCCTCGCCGAAGCCGCTGGCGGGCAAGTCCGCACTCGACATAGGCTGCGGGGCGGGGCTGGTGTGCGAGCCGCTTGCCCGACTGGGCGCGGCGGTGACGGGCGTCGATGCGGCGGCCGAGAATGTCTCTGCTGCAGCGGCCCATGCCGAGGGCGTCGGCCTCGATATCCGCTACATGGCGGGCGAGGTGGGTGCCCTCGATATCGGCACCTTCGATCTGGTCACTTGCGTCGAAGTGATCGAGCACGTGGCCGACAAGCCCGCGTTCCTGCGCGATGTCGCGGCGCGGCTGGCACCTGACGGCCTGCTCGTCATGTCCACCCCCAACCGCACAGCCGCCAGCCGCGTGCTGCTTGTCGGCGCGGCGGAGGCGGTGGGCTACGTCCCCAAGGGCACGCACCACTGGGAGGACTTCATCACTCCGGAAGAGTTCGAGGCGCTGCTGGCCGAGGCGGGACTGGTGGTCACCGCGCGGCAGGGGATCGCCTGGCGCCCTGGCAAGGGCCTGCATCTCGCCGAGGACATGTCGCTCAATTACATCCTGAGCGCACGGCGGGGTTAGGAGCAGCTTCGTCCTTTGAGCGGCCCGTCGCTGAAGGCGCCTGCAACTCCGGCAGCCTTGAGCAATGCGGCCAGTTTCACATCCCCGCAGCCCTTGCTCTTCGGATCATCGCCGCTCCGCAGCATCGCTGGAAGAAACTCGTTTTCAGGGCGTATCGTCCAAGCATGGACCGCAAGGCCAGCCGCGTTTGCGTCGGTCACCAGCGCGGTCGGTGTGCCATCGGGATTGAGGATCATGCCGATATGCGCGCCCACGACATCGGCATATTTCGCGACCTCTGCGAGGCCGGTGGGCGACACCATCTCGGCATAGCGCATCGCCGGCTCGTCCGCCGGACCGGCCAGCGGCTCGACCAGTTGCACCAGCTTGAAGCCCGGCCCGCGCTTCTTCAGTCGCTGCAGGGGGGCGACCTCGAAGCTCTGGATGAACACCGGATCAGCCGGCGTGATGCCGAGTTCGCGCAGGTCCCGCAGCAGCAGATCGACCAAGTCGATCCCCGCGTTCTGGAGCAGGAATGTGGGATGCTTCAATTCGGGATAAAGCCCGATGCGGCGGCCGGTCTCGGCCTCCTTGGCGCGCACCAGCTTCACAATGTCTGCGAAGGTCGGAACCTGATACAGCCCGTCAAACCGCGCATTGGCCGGACGCAGCGAAGGGATGCGCTCCTTCGCGCGCAGGGTGCGCAGTTCGGCAAGGGTAAAGTCCTCGGCGAACCAGCCCGCCACCAGCCGGCCATCAATCGTCTTTTCGCGCCTGCGGTCCTCGAACTCCTCGCGAGAGGCGACGTCTGTGGTGCCCGACAGCTCGTTCTCGTGGCGCGAGACCAGCACCAGATCCTTGGTCGCGACCAGATCGGGCTCGATATAATCGGCCCCCTGATCGATCGCACGCTCGTAGGCCGCGAGGGTGTGTTCGGGCCGCTCGGCGCTGGATCCGCGGTGGGCGATGATCAGCATCTCGTCCTGCGCCATGGCGGGCACGGGCATCAGCAGCAGTGCTGTGAGGATCAGGCGCAGGTCAGTCATTCATCGCTCCTATCGCAGCCTGCGCTGCCTCAAGCCGCGCCGCGCCCTCTCCGCCGATCCGCACGAAGGGCACGCCCGCATCGCGCAGCACCTGCTCCACGATGGTTGCGAACCTGTGACGGTCGGCGGCGTCACTGAAGAAGCGGGTGCCATCGTCGACCCACGGCAGATCGGTTTCGAGCAGCAGGTAGAGATCGGACTTGGGGGCCTGCATCAGTTCGGCAGGACGCACGCCCAGCAGCATTTCGCACCACGCGGCGGTCATCAGCGCATCGGTGTCGGCTATCATCAGCGGTCCGGCCCATTCGGCCGTTGCGGCGATCATGGCTTGCTGCGCCCGCCCGATCAGGAGCAGGTCATCAAGCGTGAGCAACTCTTTGTGCGCTTCGCAGTGACTGCGGCCATATTCGCCCACAGTTAGCGCACCGGTCTGCTCGGCAAGAGCGGCGGCGAGGGTGGTCTTGCCGGTGCTTTCCGCTCCGTGGAGGCAGACCGTGCGCCGGTAATGCGCCTGCACGGGCGCGGGGAGATAGGGCCAGTGTGCCGCTGGATCGCTGCGCACGGCGCTCGCCGAAAGGCCCGATATGGGATCGTCAATTAGCCCGAGCACGCGCCCTCCGAGTGGCACGAACAGCCCGCCCACCTGCCGCGCCAGCTCCGCACCGTATTCCTCGCCTGCGAAAAGAAAGTCGATGGGTTCAGGGTGCGCCTCGCCAACGATGCCGCGCCAGATCGGCCAGAAGTCGGCGCTATCCTCGGGGGCTTGGGGCACCACCGCGTCATGGCCTACCACCCGGCAATCGGGCGCAAGCGTGCGCATCCATGCAAGGCGCGTCTCGCCTGCAATCGGATCGTCCGGCAGCCAGCAAACCAGCACGGTGAGTTCGTCCACCAGCGCGCGAGCGGCGCGGATCAATGCCATGTGCCCGGCATGCGGGGGCATGAACTTGCCGAGCAGGAAGCCGCGTTTCGTCACGCCGCGATCGCCTCGCCCTCGCGCGCGGCCTTGGCCCAGGCGATGAGGCCTGCGATCGCGAGGCCAAGAAACACGACATAAAGCCCGGCAGTCAGATAGAGTGCGCGGTTGATGTAGACCCAGATCGACAGCACATCGATCGCGATCCACAGCGCCCAATTCTCGGTCCGGCGCATCGCCAGCAGCACCTGCGCCACCACGCTCGCGCCCGCGATGGCAGCATCGGCGTAGGGCAGGGCGGCATTGGTGTAGCGGGCCATGGCCCAGCCGATCCCGAGGCTCGATCCCGCCACCAGCACCAGCCCGCCGATCCGCGCGGGCCAACCCATCCAGCTGACGCTCACCATCCGGGCAAGGCCGCCCGCGCGCGCCCACAGCCACCAGCCCCAGCCCTGCACGACGAAGAAGAACACCTGCAAGCCGGCCTCGCCATAAAGCCGCGCCTCGCGGAAGATGACGAAGTAGAGCGCAACCATCGCCATGCCGAAGGGGTAGTTCCAGATCGAGCGGCGCACCAGCAGGCCGACATTGGCAATGCCGAGCGCGACGGCGATGATTTCGAGCGGGTTCATGGGCGGTGAATTCAGCCGAGCGCGGCGGCCCAGTCCTCGGGTTTGAAGCCCACCAGCAGGCCGCCCGCGTGCTCGACGATCGGCCGCTTGATGACCGAAGGATTGGCGGCAAGCAGCGCAGGTGCGGTGGCGGCATCGGCAGCTTTGGCCTTGTCCGCGTCCGACAGCGCGCGGAAGGTCGTGCCCTTGCGATTCACGACGATGTCGAGACCAGCCGCAGCGATCCAGTCCGCAATCCGCGCAGGATCGGCGCCTTCCTTCTTGTAGTCGTGAAAGGTGTAGTCCTTGCCCTGAGCCTCAAGCCAGACGCGCGCCTTCTTGACCGTGTCGCAGTTGGGGATGCCATAGAGGTGGATTGTCATGCCTGTCTCGTCATTACAAGCAGCCGCAAGGCTGCGCGGCAATCCATGATCCGATGCTGGATTGCTTCGTCGCTAACGCTCCTCGCAATGACGAGGGAGAGGGTCAAGTGCGGGGCGAAAGATGCGCATCGGCAATCGCCACGGCCAGCGCGTCCGCCGCATCGCTTCCGGCGATGGTCACCCCGGGCAGCAGCACCTTTACCATCGCGGCGACCTGCGCCTTTTCCGCAGCGCCGGTGCCGGTGACTGCTTTCTTCACCAGCCGCGCGGCGTGTTCGTTCACCGCCAGCCCGGCCCCTCCGCACGACGCCAGCACGCTGCCGCGCGCCTGTGCCAGCTTGAGCGTCGATTGCGGGTTCTTGTTGACGAAGATTTCCTCCGCCGCCGCGCGATCCGGGCGGTGTTCGGCGATCACCGCCGCCAGCCCCGCCTGCAAAGCGGCGAGCCTCTCCGCCATTGGGGCAGCCGCATCGGTCTTGATCTGACCATTGGCGATATGCGCAATCCGCGCGCCTTCGGCCCGGATCACGCCCCAGCCGGTGGAGGAAAGTGACGGATCAAGGCCGAGAATGATCAGCCCAGCTTCTCCATCACCTCGTCGGAGATTTCGTAATTGCCCCAGACGGTCTGCACGTCGTCATCATCTTCGAGCGTGTCGATCAGCTTCATCAGCGTGCCGGCGGTGGCCTCGTCGACATCGACGCTCAGCACCGGCTTCCACGCCAACTTGACGTTGTCGGCCGCGCCCAGCGCCTTTTCGAGCTCGCCTGCGACCCCGTGGAGCGCGTCGGCGGCGGTCCAGATAGTGTGGCCGTCTTCCGAGCTTTCGACATCATCCGCGCCCGCTTCAATCGCGGCTTCGAGCACGGTTTCCTCGTCGCCCACCTCGGCCTTGTATTCGATCAGCCCGCGGCGCTCGAAGCCGTGGCTCACTGAGCCTTCGCTGCCGAGGTTGCCGCCGTTCTTGGAGAAGGCGGTGCGGACATTGGTGGCTGTGCGGTTGCGGTTGTCGGTCAGCGCCTCGACGATCAGCGCGACGCCGCCCGGGCCGTAGCCTTCGTAGCGCATCTCGATATAGTCTTCGCCGCCGGCCTGCGCGGCCTTGTCGATGGCGCGCTGGATGTTGTCCTTGGGCATCGACTGCGCCTTGGCCGCGTTGACCGCGAGGCGCAGGCGCGGGTTCATGTCAGGATCGGGCATGCCCATCTTGGCCGCCACGGTGATTTCGCGGCTGAGCTTGGAGAACATCGCCGCGCGTTTCTTGTCCTGCGCACCCTTGCGGTGCATGATGTTCTTGAACTTGGAATGGCCTGCCATTGGACGACTTCACCGGAAATGTTGGAAATGGTGGGCCGCGCCTTACTCCGGCAGGCGCGCCGGATGCAAGGGTGGGCGTGGCAGGCAGTTTGACCCTGCGCGAGTGGCTGGCCGATGTTGGGCGCTTTGTGGTGCGCCCGCGCTTTCAGGCGCAGCCGATGGCATGGGGGCGCACCGCGATGCTGGCGCTGATGGTGGTTCTTGCGCTCGATGTGGCGCTCGATGCGCTGGTTTCTGCTGTTTTGGGCATTTGGGATGAAAGTGCCGGGTTTCTGCCGGCTCCGATCGAGCAGGATATCTCGCTCGGGGAGGACCTGTTCACCGCGCTGCTGATCGCCCCACTGCTTGAGGAGATGCTGTTTCGCGGCTGGATGAGGGGGCAGGCGGCTGCTTTGCGCTTTGCCATTTTCGGCTTTGCGGCCCTCGCGCTGTTTGGGGCGAGCCTGTTCGTTTCACCCTATTTCGCCACGCCGATTGCCCTTGCGGGTGTGGCCTTGGTGTTTGTCGGCCTGCTCCGCTGGGCCCGCACCCGGCATTACGACACCGCTGTGCCCACGTGGTTCGAGCGCCACTTCGGCTGGCTGGTATGGAGCAGCACTTTGTTGTTCGGTCTGATCCACCTCGGCAATTACGAGCCGCTCGCCCATCCGTTGGGTGTTCTGGTGGTGGTGCCGCAGACCATCGGCGGGCTGCTGCTCGCCTACACCCGCACGCGGCTGGGTCTGCGCGCAGCGATGCTGCACCACGCAGCCTATAACGCGCTGTTTCTCGCCAGCGATTACGGCTGGTGGTGAGGCGGGCTCAGACCCGGACCGCGGTGCCGCTGGCCGAGACCATCAGCATCGAGCCGCTCGGGCCGATCACCTCGTAATCGAGATCGATCGCGACCACCGCGTTGGCGCCGAGCGATGCAGCTTCGGCCTGAAGTTCCTGGATCGCCTGATTGCGCGCATCGGCAAGGATCCGCTCGTAGCTGCCCGAACGCCCGCCTACGATATCGCGGATATTGGCGAACAGATCGCGGAACAGGTTTGCGCCGACAATCACCTCACCGGTGACGATGCCGCAATATTCCTGGATGGGGCGGCCCTCGAGCGTCGGGGTGGTGCTGACGATGACGCTGCGCGCGTCTTTCCAGGGGGATGCCATTGCCGTGTCTCCTCTAGGGTGTGTTAATTAGATAACACGGCAAAAGCCATTTTCAAGCCATCCCGGGACTGCGCGATGTCACGCCATTCCGAGCGCGGCCTTGTAGGTCTCGAGTACCATTTCCTGCTCGCTGCGATCATCGGGCTTCATCTTCCTGAGGCGCACGATCTGGCGCATGATCTTGGGATCGTAGCCCACTGCCTTGGCTTCGGCATAGACATCGCGAATGTCGTCAGCGATGCCCTTCTTCTCTTCCTCGAGGCGTTCGATGCGCTCGATCAGCAGGCGCAGGCGGTCGTCGGATGCGTTGGCGTTGTCGGCCATGGGGGTCTCCATCAGGACAGAATCGGTTGCCCATGCCGATAGCCGTGTGCTCGGGCAGGTTGAACCGCCCTAACGAATTAATCCTGTGCGTTCTTGGCGACACTCGCCTCCATCCGCGCAAGCTGTTCCTCGGTCGCGGGGGTCTGGCGGGTCGCCTTCCACTCTGCGCTCGGTATTCCGTGGATCAGCGTGCGCGCCGCTTCCTTGTCGCCGGAATAGCCAGCCTCACGGATCCAGTCGGCGAGGCAGTTGCGGCAGAAGCCGGCCAGTCCCATCAGATCAATGTTCTGCGCATCATGGCGGTGGCGTAGATGGCGCACTAGCCGGCGGAAGGCGGCAGCGGCCTGTGCATCGTCCAGCGCATCGACAGGATCGGCATTGCTATTCATCGCGGCTTTTCCTTGAGTTGAAAACCGGCTGTGCCATAGGCCAGTCTCAAGAGGGATAGCAAAAAATGTCACGACGCGATCAGTCACGGATCGACCCGCGCGGCCGCAAGGTCAAAATTCTCGCCACCATCGGCCCGGCGAGCCGCTCGCCCGAAATGCTTGAAAAGCTGGTGCGCGCCGGCGCGGATGCCTTCCGTCTCAATATGAGCCACGGCGAGCATGCCGATCACGAGGCCGCGATTATTGCCATCCGCGCGCTGGAAAAGCAGTATGCGCGTCCCATCGCGATCCTTGCGGACCTGCAGGGGCCCAAGCTGCGGGTCGGCAGTTTCAAGGACGGTCAGGCGGTGATCCGCCATTCGGGCCACTTCGTGCTAGATCGCGACGAGACCCCGGGCGATGAAAACCGCGTCTGCCTGCCCCACCCCGAACTCTTCGGTATCATGGACCGCGGGCAGCGGCTGCTGATCAACGACGGCAAGATCCGGCTCAAGGTGCTCGAGGCGGACGAAAGCCGCATCCTGTGCAGTGCCGAGGTGGGCGGAGTGATCTCCGACCGCAAGGGTGTCAACGTGCCCGATGCCGAAGTGCCGATCCCCGCGCTGACCGAAAAGGACCGCCGGGATCTTGCCTTCGCGACCGAACATGGCGCGGACTGGATCGCGCTGAGCTTCGTTCAGCGCCCCGAGGACATCGCCGAGGCGCGCAAGCTTATTGGCACGCGGGGCACCGCGATCTGCGCCAAGATCGAAAAGCCCAGAGCGGTCGATCGGCTCGATGCGATCATCGAAATGGCAGACGGCATCATGGTCGCCCGCGGTGATCTCGGCGTCGAGCTCGAACCCTACGAGGTGCCGCCGCTCCAGAAGAAGATCGTCAGCATGGCGCGCCGGGCGGGCAAGCCGGTGATCGTCGCAACCCAGATGCTCGAAAGCATGATCGAAAGCCCCTCGCCCACCCGCGCGGAAGTCTCGGACGTCGCCAATGCCGTCTATGACGGGGCTGATGCCGTGATGCTTTCGGCGGAAAGTGCAGCCGGCGCATGGCCCGAGGAATCGGTCGCCATGATGGACCGCATCGCGGTGCAGGTAGAAAACGACGAAGGCTACAAGGAGCGCGTACGCTTCCTCGACACGCCGCCCGATGCGACAACCTCCGATGCGCTGGCCCATGCCTGCATGACCATCGCTGATACCGTGCCTATCAGCGCGATTACAGTGTTCACCTCGTCGGGCTCGACCGCGCGGCGCGTGGCGCGCGAACGGCCCGCGACCCCGGTGCTCGTGCTCACGCCCTCGATCAGGACCGCGCGCCGTGTCGCGCTGCTGTGGGGCGCGCACGCCGTGGCGACCAAGGATATCGGCAGCTTTGAAGAGATGATCGGCAAGGGTAAGCGCATGGCGCTGCGCCACGGCTTCAGCGAGGCCGGAGCAAAGCTGATCGTGCTGGCCGGGGTGCCTTTCGGAACGCCCGGGGCCACCAACCTGCTCCATGTGGTGACCGTCTCTGGCGACGAGCTCGACAAGCACGCGGGCTGATCCGTCGGGCGATATTCGCTGGCGCTTCAAATTGCTGCATCAGCCTGATAGTCTCGGGGCAATGGCCGGGAGGATACGGTCGTGGTCGGGAGAAAAGGTCCATGAAGAAGTCAGCATCACGCCTTGCCGTGGCGGGTTTTGTCGCGCTTGGCCTGTCGGGCTGTGTGGTGAATGTCGGCGATAGTGCGCCCGACCGTGCCGAGGCCGTGCCGCCCCCGCCGCCCGTCAATGGCGGCCAGATGACCTGCAATGCCGCGCCTGCCCAGTATCACATCGGCCACAGCGCCACCCAGTCGATGGGCGAGGCGATCCTCAAGGATGCCGGGGCGCGCACCTTGCGGTGGGGGCCGCCCAATGCGGCCTGGACGAAGGATTACCGCCCGGATCGCGTGAATGTTCAATACGACGAGAACATGAAGATCCAGCAGATCACCTGCGGATGACCTCCCGGCTCCAGGTAACCTCGGGTTCTCCTTACGAGACGACATTCGGTTTTGCCCGTGCGGTGCGCGTGGGCAACAGGATCATCGTAGCCGGCACCGGCCCGGTCGAACCGGACGGCTCGACCACGCCCGGTGATGCCGCCGCGCAGGCGACGCGGTGTTGTGCGATCATCGTCGCGGCTATCGAGGAGCTGGGCGGCACGACCGGCGATGTGGTGCGGACCAGAATGTTGCTGACCCATCCCGAAGATCAGGACGCCGTCGGCGCAGTCCACGCGCGGTTTTTTGGCGCTGCCCGGCCAGCCGCCACCATGGCGGGCGTGGCATGGCTATGTCGACCCGAATGGCGTGTGGAGATCGAGGCAGAGGCCGTGATCACCTCATGATCCGGCGTGCTCTTGCCTATCTTGCCGCGATAGTGGCTGGCTGCGTTATCGGCGGAGGCTCTGCCCTTTGGATGGCCGGGCTGCTTCCCGGCACCAACGCGCTGGCCTTTGGTGATGTCGATCTCGACGGTTGGAAAAGCGACTTTGCGATCGGGTCGGAGGCGGCCGATCCCTATACCCGTGCTCGTGTGGCGCGGCATGGTCTGCTGGCACTTGCCCGGACCGAGGCCGTCTATTTTACGCGCGACACCGACGAGGAGGGAAGGCCTCTAAGGGAGGAATGCACCTATCGTCTGTCGGGCGGAACCATGCCGGCGGCATGGTGGTCGGTCACGCTATACGATGCGGGCAGCATGCTTCCCGCAAACACGGACAATGCCCTCAGTATCGACGCCAGCCGCTCCCGCGCGGGCCGGTGGGAAGCGCTGATTTCAGCCGAGCGTCCCGAGGATGGCGGGCTGTGGATTTCCAGCAAGAGGGCCGGGAGCTTCGATCTGACGCTACGGCTCTACGTTCCGGCCCCTGCTGTGATTGAAGCGCCCGAGCGCGCCCTCGTCGTGCCGCAGATCGAATGGTTGGCCTGTGCAGGGAAGGTGGCGGCATGAGGCGCTGGACCGGCCCGATTGCCCTGCTGCTGGTGTGCGCAGCCGCCATGCATTTGGCCGTGCTGCACTTTGCGCCTGGGGTTATCATGTCGCGGGCCATGACGGCGCTGGCCGAGCGAGGCGTGGAGCTCCACCGCTTCAGCGTTCCGGAGCGCGTCAGCCCCCAGACCCAGCGTGTGGTGCGCTCCTCACCCGACATCTTCTACGCGCTGTGCCGCTATGACCTTTCCAATCCCGGGCAGGAATTGGCGCTGAGGATGGGGGCATGGCCAGACTATCAGTCGCTTTCGCTGTTCTCCGCCCAGACTGACAACTTTGCGACGTTGCGGGGCACCGGCAAGGCTGTCGCCGTCAGGCTGCTGCCGCCAGGCAGCGCAGCTGAGGAGGGCGCCATTGTCAGCCCTACCGCCAAAGGTGTGATCCTGATCCGCCGCCTCGCCCCCGATGCTGAACGCTTTGCGGGCGCTGTCGAAGCGGGCAAGGGTGATGCCTGCCGTATCGCATGGCGCAGCCGGGTCGGCGCTTCGTGACCCGCGCCTAGCAAAAATCCTCAGGCCGCACGCCTGCGCCAGCCTTTTCCAACCCGGCAAAGCCCGTTAGAGCACCTCGCCATGCACGGACAGTTTCAACTCACCGAAGATCAGCTGGCGATCCGCGAGGTCGCGCAGCGCTTCACCGCCGACCGCATCACGCCCTTTGCCGCCGAGTGGGACGAGAAGCACATCTTCCCCAGGGATGTTATCAAGGAGAGCGCCCAGCTAGGCTTTGGGGCGATCTATGTCTCGGAAGAATCGGGCGGCATCGGCCTCGGGCGGCTGGAGGCGGCGCTGATCATGGAGGCGATGGCCTATGGCTGCCCCTCCACCAGTGCCTTTATCTCGATTCACAACATGGCGGCCTGGATGATCGACCAGTTCGGCAACGCAGAGGTCAAGGCCAAGTATCTGCCCGACCTCGTTACCATGGAGAAGATCGCAAGCTATGCCCTGACCGAGCCTGGCAGCGGATCGGACGCAGCGGCGCTGAAAGCGACGGCGCGGCGCGACGGCGACTACTATGTGCTCAACGGCACCAAGCAGTTCATCTCGGGCGGCGGCGTAAATGATGTCTATGTCACCATGGTTCGTACCAGCGATCACAAGACCAAGGGCATCACCTGCCTCGTGATCGACAAGGATACCCCCGGCGTCAGTTTCGGCGCGCCCGAGAAGAAGCTGGGCTGGAACGCCTCGCCCACTGCGCAGGTCATCTTCGAGGACGCGCGCGTGCCGGTCGCCAATCGCGTGGGCGATGAGGGAGAGGGCTTCCGCTTTGCGATGATGGGGCTGGATGGCGGCCGTCTAAACATCGGTGCCTGCTCATTGGGCGGGGCGCAACGCTGTCTCGACGAGGCCATCGCCTACACCAAGGATCGCAAGCAGTTCGATCAGCCGGTCGCGGACTTCCAGAACACCCAGTTCATGCTCGCCGACATGGCCACCGATCTGGAGGCGGCGCGCGCGCTGCTTTATCTGGCTGCCGCCAAGGTGACCGACAACGCACCTGACAAATCGCGCTTTTCCGCGATGGCCAAGCGCCTGGCGACCGACAGCGGATCGAAAATCGTCAATGATGCGCTGCAATTGTTCGGCGGCTATGGTTACCTCAAGGACTATCCCATCGAACGCTTTTGGCGCGACCTCAGGGTGCACTCGATCCTCGAAGGCACCAATCAGGTCATGCGCATGATCGTGGGCCGCGATCTGCTGCGCCAGTGATGGCGACTGGACTGGCCCTGACGACATTGGTGGTGCCCGATTACGACGCGGGGATCGCCTTCTGCGTGGGCGGCCTCGGCTTCGATCTCATCGAGGATAGCGATTTGGGGGCGGGCAAGCGCTGGGTTGTCGTAGGCGGAAGCCAAGGGGGGCGCCTGCTGCTTGCCAAGGCCGCCAATGATGCGCAAAGCGCTACCATCGGCAACCAGACCGGGGGGCGGGTGGCGTTTTTTGCGCAAACGGACGATTTCACGGGCACCCATGCACGGCTCGTCGACGCAGGGGCGAAATTTCATGAAGAGCCACGCCAAGAGCGCTACGGCACGGTAGCAGTGTTCAGCGACCCTTTCGGCAACCGCTGGGACCTGATCGAACCGAAAGAAACGGGGCAATGACTGAAGACGTTCTGATCCGCACGGAAGGCCCGATCGGCCATATCAGCCTCAACCGCCCCAAGGCGCTTCATGCGCTCACGCTGGAGATGTGCCACGCGATGAGCGCGGCGCTGAGCGCATGGGCTGCGGATGACAGCATCAAGGCGGTGATCCTCGATCATGCCGAAGGGCGCGGCTTCTGCGCGGGCGGGGACATCGCCTTCCTGCGAAACTCGGCGCTGAACGATGGCGGCGTGTCGGGACGCAAGTTCTTCCATGACGAGTACCAGCTCAACCACCAGATGTTCACCTATGCCAAGCCGATCGTGGCCTTCATGGACGGTATCACGATGGGTGGCGGTGTGGGGATCAGCCAGCCCGCCAGATATCGCGTGGCGACCGAGAACACCCGCTTTGCCATGCCCGAAACCGGGATCGGCCTGTTCCCGGATGTTGGCGGCGGCTGGTATCTTGCGCGGCTCGGCCGCAGGCTCGGACAGTTCCTCGCGCTGACCGGCGCGCGGCTCGACGGGTCCGAGTGCCTGTGGACCGGCCTCGCCACGCATTATGTGCCGCATGAAATGATCGAGGATCTGAAGGCGCGCATCCACGATCATCCCGATCGGATCGCGGGCATTCTCTCCGAACCCGTGGGCACCCCGCCCAAGGCCCGGATCGAGGCCAATGCCGACAAGATTGCCAAACACTTCGCCTCGGACGCTTACGAAGACATCCTCGCAAGCCTCGAAGCCGCCGCCGATGCCGGCGACGACTGGGCGATGAAGGAGCGCGACACGCTTGGCACGAAGAGCCCGCAGACCTGCAAGGTCGCACTGCGCCAGCTGGCCGAGAGCGCCACGCTGACCGATTTCGCCGACAACATGCGCATGGAATACCGCATTGCGTCGCGCGTCCTGACTCGTCCGGATTTTGCCGAGGGCGTGCGCGCGGTGATTGCCGACAAGACCAATGATCCCAAGTGGGATCCCGCCACGCCGGAGGAGGTCAGCGAGGCATTGCTCGACAGCATCTTCGCACCCTTGCCCGCCGATGAAGAATGGAAGCCGCTACTATGACTTACGAGACCATCACCGTTGAGACCGATGCCCGCGGCACCAAGGGCGTGACACTGCTGACGATCAACCGCCCGCAGGCGCTGAACGCATTGAATTCGCAGGTCCTGGCCGAGCTGATCGAAGCCTTTGCCGCCTTTCAGGCGGATGGTTCGCAGCTCTGTGCGATCCTAACCGGCAGCGGTGACAAGGCTTTCGCCGCTGGCGCGGATATCAAGGAAATGGCCGACAAGCCTGCGGCGGATTTCTATCTCGACGATTTCTTTGGCCCATGGACCAGCGAGATCGTCAAGAAGACCCGCAAGCCGTGGATCGCGGCGGTCAACGGGTTTGCCCTGGGCGGCGGGTGCGAGCTTGCCATGATGGCGGACTTCATCATCGCCTCGGACAAGGCCAAGTTCGGCCAGCCCGAGATCAAGCTGGGTGTAGCACCCGGCATGGGCGGCTCGCAGCGGTTGACCCGTGCGATCGGCAAGTCGAAGTCGATGGAAATGTGTCTCACCGGCCGGATGATGGACGCGGTCGAAGCCGAGCGCAGCAACCTCGTCGCCCGCGTCGTGCCGCATGAGGATCTCATCGCCGAGAGCCTCAAGACTGCAGCCACCATTGCCGGCATGCCGCCGATGGCGACCATCGCCAACAAGGAGATGGTGAACTCGGCCTTCGAGATGACACTCGATCAGGGCCTGATTGTCGAGCGCCGCATCTTCCAGATACTCACTGCATCCGAGGACAAGGCCGAGGGCATGGCCGCCTTCATCGAAAAGCGCGAAGGGCAGTGGAAGGGGCGTTAAGCCCACCAAAGAGGAGGGGACCCAATGAAAATCGCCTTTATCGGTCTCGGCAATATGGGCGGCGGGATGGCCGCGAACCTTGTGAAGGCCGGTCATGACGTACGCGCTTTCGACCTCAGCGAGGCCGCGCTTGCTGCGGCCCGCGAGGCGGGTTGCGCCACCTTCGTCACGGCCAAGGAAGCTTGCCAAGGTGCCGAGGCGGTGGTTTCGATGCTTCCTAACGGAGCGATCGTCAAACAGGTCTATTGGGACGAGGTGATCGGCCATGCCCCCGAAGGCGCGATTCTGCTCGATTGCTCGACCATCGACGTCGCCACCGCGCGCGAGGTGATCGAAGTGACCGAGGCGCACGGCTACCAGATGGTCGATGCCCCCGTTTCAGGTGGGATTGCAGCGGCCAATGGGGGTACGCTGACCTTCATGGTTGGCGGCAGCGACGCGGCTTTCGCCCGCGCTCAGCCGATCCTTGCGGCAATGGGTAAGGCGGTGATTCACGCTGGCGGAGCGGGTACTGGGCAGGCGGCCAAGATCTGCAACAACATGCTGCTCGCGATCCACATGATCGGCACCTGCGAGGCTTTTGCGATGGCGCAGAAGCTCGGGCTCGATCCCCAGACTTTCTACGACATCTCCAGCGTCTCGAGCGGGCAGTGCTGGTCGATGACGTCCTATTGTCCGGTGCCGGGTGTCGGCTCGGTGACCCCTGCGGATAATGGCTATCAGGGCGGTTTCGCGGCAGGCCTGATGCTCAAGGACCTCAAGCTCGCGATGGAAGCGGCGGCGGGGGCAGGGGCCAAGGTCGAGCTCGGCGAGCATGCCCGTGCAATCTACGATGACTTTGCCAAGGATAACGCGGGCACCGACTTTTCGGGGATCATCCGCACGCTTTGAGACGGATCAGCTTGCGCGGCATTCCTTCGTGGATGCTGCCCTAAGTGGTGCCGCCGCTCCGGCATCACGTTGTTCGACCGCGCTGATGCTTTGTTCGAGCAAGGTGCAATCGAATATTGCCCCCTGCTTGATCGCGCGGGCGGTAATCGCCGCAAAGGCTGCGGGCGGCATGACCTGCGGGCCGCGCTGCAGAAAGCTTTCGTGCCACCTTTCGCCGCCGGCGACGATGTCAGCCATTGTGCGCTGGCCGGCACCGCCCGGTTCGCCCAGAACAGCCGGGCCTAGCTCGCGTAGCAGCTCGTCGGGGGTGGTGTTGCGCAGGAACAGCGCGGCATAGCGCCTTGCGGCTTCGGCCTGATCGCCTGCATCCAGCGCGAGCCGCAAGACTGCCTCCTGTGCGACGGGCGCGCGCCATCCGCGCTTGCCGGCCATCTGGATGGTAATTCCTGCGGCTTCTGCCTGTCCGGCCTTCGCCTGGGCGACAGCAAGCGTCGAGAGGTATTCGGCCGGGATCGGGCGACGGCGCACAAGGCGCTCGGCCTCGGCCACCGCGACCGCCGGATCGCCGTTCTCTGCTGCCTCAGCCGCGATCCGGGTCTGCGCAAAATTGCGCAAGGGACCAGGCACCAGCGGCGCGAGCACCGGAGCTGCTTCCGACTGCTTGTCCAGCTGAAGGCCCGCAGTCAGCAGGCCGACGGCCGCAAGCGTTGCAAACCAGATGATGCGTCCGATCATCGCTTGCTCCTCACTTCATCTGCGGCAATGCGGGCTAGCAGCAGCAGCGCAAAGCCCGCGAAGGCGAGGATCGTCTGGTTGCGGAGCGGGTAATCCGTAATCGATTGCAGCGCGATGGCGAGCAGGAAACCGGATCCTGTCCACGCCGCCCAGCGTTGCGGCGAATGGCGCACACGCCAACTCAGCCAGCCCAGCAGCAGCAGCCAGAAGCCGGCAACGGCAAGACCCGACACGCCCGATTCGATTGCCAGTTCAATGTAGTCATTATGAGCCCGCCCGGCGCGGCGCATGGTCATGTTCTCAAGCGATTCGTCGACTTGGAAAATCTCGTCGAATGTTCCTGTCCCGGCTCCGACCGGCCAATAGCGGTCTGCCGCATAAGTGGCATCATCCCAGATGAAGCGACGCGGATCGTCCTTGGCCTGAAAGCGCTCCATGGTTTCGCTGACCCGGCCCGGTGCCAGCACGAACAGGCTTGCCGTTCCGGCTCCCATCAATGCGATTGCGCCGATTACCGCGAGAACGGCCAACCCGCTTGCGCGAGCTGGGGATCGCGCACCGCTACGGCGCTGGATTGCCCAGAAGCCGATGCGCAGACTGGCAAGCCCGAGCGGAATCAGAGTGAGGACCAGGCCGGTCCGTGATTTCGTGAGGATGATCGCGACCATCAGCAATGCGCAGGCCGCAAGCCTTGCGGGCAGAACCGCAGGATGCGGTTTGGGGGCAGGCAGGAGGGCCGCCAGACCAAGGGCGAAGCCGAGAAACAGGGCGGTCGAGTTGCGATTCGCAAAGGTACCCAGCAAATAGGCCCCCGGCTCGCGTGCGCCGAAAAGTGTGAAGCCTGCCGTGCCTGATCCCAGTTGCAATGCTCCAAGCACGACAGTGATCAGGCCAAAGCCCATAGTCAGCCAGCCAAGATCAAGCAATTGCTGGCCGCGCAGGCTCCACCCCGCCACCAGCACGCCGAGCGGCGTGATCAGTGCGGTGAGCGCCAGCAGCGTGCGCAAGGGATCGAGGCTGAGCGGACGCCAGCCTGGACCGCCGACAAGCTCAAGTGCGCGGACCGCCAGCTCACGGCCCGGCAATCCGCTCCAGATTGATGGCGGGAGAGGAATGTGTGGACCGGCGTGCAAAAGGGACCCCGTTAGCGGGGTGATCGGCGTCTAAAAGGGACCCCTCATTCTGATGGTGTAGCGGACTGCCTGGTTTTCCAGGTGGTGAGATCGGGATGTTGGTGGTGGAGACGGTTGTTCGGAT
>CAIZNH010000037.1 GCA_903934325.1 uncultured Alphaproteobacteria bacterium
CCACCCTGTGCCAGCACGATCTCCGCTTCACGCAGCTTGCCGATGATTTCTTCCGGCTTGTGCTTCCTCGCCATTCCATTCCTCCTTCGTGACCAATTCTAAAATAGAAATTGGGCCACTCAGAAGGGGGCAGATCAGTCGTTCGCCAAAGCTACTGGGAACGACCGGTTAAGCTGAAACCGGCAATTCTTGAAGTTGCGAATATGGTTGCGGCTAAGACCGCAACTGGGCCGATTGTTGAACGGCTGGTTCTATCAGCGAAAGGGTCGAAAGCTACGTTTCTGCTTTCGGGCAGCCGCCGCCGGGCATCTGGTAATCGCTATTGGGTTAACTTCGAAAGCGCTTCGAGTACGTAGTCCACGCCCGTTTTGCGCACCCTTTGCAATTTGCGAGTGCATCAAGCCACAATAAGCCTCATGCTTCCCTCATGACGATACAAATTAGCTGACGAACCGGCGAACAAACTCAAGCTGTGCCTGAGTGAATAAGTGCCCAAGCGGGTTATCATCCATGTCGAAACCATGGATGGCCCCTGCAACCTCTTGATACGTGACATCTGTCCCGGCTGCGACCAGACGGGAGCGGTACTCCCTAACCTCGTCGAGAAAGAGATCGCAGGTTCCAACGCCCAGCCACACAGGTGAGAGTTGCGAAAGGTCGGTCCGGCGACCGGCTGCAGCATATTCTTGACGTTCAGCCGTCGCATTGCTGCCGAGATAGGCGGCCCATGCGAAGCGGTTGTTGCGATTGCTCCATACGCGGTGCCGCGGCGTGTCGAGCGCATGCAATCTTGCGGTTCGATCATCGAGCATCGGATAGATCAGCAATTGCGCGGCGGGTTGGATGCCGCCGACATCGCGCAGTCGGTGAACCAGGCTCGCTGCAAGTCCTGCGCCGGCGCTATAGCCTCCGACAACAACTTTCGCCGGATCAACGCGCATCGTCGGCGCGTTGGCGATTGTGGTCTGCCACGCGGCCAACGCATCATCGCTAGCGGCAGGATAAGGCGATTGGGGCGCCAGCCGATAGGCCGGGCAGATGACCGGTACGCCCAGCATCCGGGCAAACATCGCGGCCTTGTCAAAGAGGTCAGCAGGCTCCCCCAGAACAAACCCACCGCCATGAAACAATATCAGCGCGCCGGTGCCGATGCGCTCGAGCGGGCGAATGATGGCGGTTTGGGCGTCATGTTCGAGCGTGACACCTTCGGGCTCGAATTTTGGCCGCGCCAGCCGCCCGAGGGTGCGCAAAATGCGATAGGTAAAGCGGTTGACGACCAAACCGCCGATCCGTTTGTCCAGCTGTGCCAGCGCCGGGTCAACCGGCGACGGATGTGCCGAGCTGGAAACGGCGCTGCCCGCATGTTCGCATTTGGTAAGACGTGATTGAGGCATCATGTGCTTCGTCCTGGCGCAGCAATTGGCATGAACGAGAAGTCGGGCGGGCGCTACCGGAGAACCGCGCCCGCCCTCAAGGCTCCAGCCAGAGTCGAACGGCTAGAACTTGAAGCCGACTTCGACAAACACCTGCCGACCGCGGTTGAGAGTCACCACCTGATCATCGCCGCCACCCACGAACGGCGCCGGGCCGGAGGTGTTGATCCACTGCTTGTCCGTGAGGTTGCGTGCGATCAGCGAAAGCGTCCAGCCCTTATCCGGCGCGCCAATCGAGACTGTTCCGTCAATCGTCACGAACCCGCCCTGCACCAGACCATTCAGCGCACCATTGGCGTTGCGCACCGCATCGCGGAACGTCTCGCGCGTGCTGTTCGAGGTGATGTAGGACGAGGTGTAGGCAAGATTGCTATTGAAACCCAGATCAAGGCTGGATGACAGCGGGATCTGCCAGTCGACCGCGATATTGCCCGAGAAGGTGGGCGCGCGGGCCGGGCGTCTGCCTTCCAGATCATCGCCTGATGCCGGCACAAAGAAGGTGTCGGTAAACTCGGCATCGAGCAGCGCCAGTCCGCCGGAAAAGCTCAGGCCATCGGTTGGCGTTGACCAGGCAAAATCGACCTCGATACCCTTGGTCGTCAGCTCGCCGGCATTGGTGGTGTCGAAGTTGAAGATCGCCGGATCGAAGTTCTGCACCTGAAGATTGTCGAACACGTAATAATAGGCGACGGCATTGAGTGTAACCGAACGGTTGGCCAGCCGCGATTTGAAGCCGATTTCACCGCCAAGCGACGTTTCGGAATCGAACCGCAGTGCATCAGCCGCGGCCTCTCTCACCGCAGGATCGGCGCTGACCAGACCCGGCACGACCGTGCCAGTCGGCAACAAGTTGTTGTCGACTCCGCCCGATTTGAAGCCGGTTTTGAACGCCGCATAGATGTTGATGTCGTCATTCGGGGTGTAGCGCAACACCACTTCAGGCGAGATGTTGCTGTCTTTGAAGGTCACCGGATCGGTCTCGAACCCCGATGCCACCGCGCCGAAAGCGGTGGTGATGAAGCTATGGACAAAGGGAAAGGCGATGACGGTCGACTTTGTCTCGTCGGTCCAGCGCAGGCCGCCTGACAGCTGCCAGGCATCGCTGAAATCAATCGTCGCGCTGCCGAACAGCGAGATCGCTTCGGCCGAGATCGGTCGGTCGGCGAACCAGTCGAAGGTAAAGCCGGTGACCGGGTCTGGCCCCAACACCAGCGAGGGATTGAACGCGTTCTGCGATGTGCTGAGGCCGGATGTGCGGTCTTCATAGAAGGCGCCCAGCATGAAGTTAAACGGCCCGTCGAACTCGCTGATCAGCCGCACTTCCTGCGTGAACTGTTCCAGCGTGTTCCTGAACGGCGCAACCAGCCCGGCCGCCGCCCCGTTCGGCAATCGCCCGGTGGAATTGAAGGAATCGTTGTATTCATTGTCCATATCGACATAGCCGGTGATGGATGTGAGCTTGAAGTTGTCGCTCAGCTGCGCATCCAGCGTCAGTCGGCCAAAGAAGATATCGGTATCGTTGAACGCCTGCGAGATATCGTCGCGGTCTGCGCCGACGGTGCCGGTCGGAACCACATTGATGGCAGCATTGCCATCGGGCGTTGGAAAGCGGCTGTCATTGATGTTGCAATTGTGGGTGGGGGCAAAGGACACGCCGAACACGGCCAGCACCGAAGGGTCGGGCAGTCCGTCGCCGCCGCAGAAGATGTCGGTGAAGCCCAGCAGCGTTTCGCTGCGCTGGCGGTTGTAATCGAGCTTGAGATTGGCCGAAAACGCCGAAGACGGCTTCCAGTCCAGCGTGAGCCGCCCGATGAAGTTGTCGAGCCCCTTGTTGGGATCGCGCGCGGGAACATCGTCCTGCAACTGGACGTAGCGGGTGATGTCCTGATACTCGCCCGCAACCCGCAAGCCCAGTGTCTCGGTCAACGGCCCCGAGACAAACCCGCCGACGGTGTAGCCGTTTTCCTCGAATTCGTAGCTGGCCCGCCCCGCGCCCTGCCAGGTCGAGGTAGGCTCGGCCGACCGCAGCGACAGCACGCCGGCCGAAGCGGCCTTGCCGAAGTAGAGCGATTGCGGCCCCTTCAGCACCTCAAGCTGGGCCACGTCGAAGAAGGCCGATTGCAGCAGGCGCTGGGTGCTGACCAGCACGCCGTCATAATTGAGCGCAACGGCGGAATCGAAGGCGTTCGAGATATTGCTCGATCCCACCCCGCGTAGCGAGATTTGCGCGCTCGCGCCTGATCCGCCGATCTGCACATTCAAGGTCGGGACGCGGCCGATGATGTCGGCGGCCTCGTCAATCCGGGCGGTTTCGAGCGCGGCTGAGTTGATGACCGAAACGGCCACCGGCACCTCTTGCAACGTTTCCCCCTGGCTGCGCGCGGTCACGATGATCTCGTTACCGCGCCCGGTGTCATCGGGGCTGGATGGGTCTTCGGTCTGGTCCTGCGCGGCAACCGCCGGCGCAAAGGCAAGCGCAGCTGCGCATAGCCCCCGGGCAGAGACTCGTGTCAGGAAACGCGACTTGTTTGCGGTAGTCTTGGCCATCGGTTCTCTCCCCTGTTGGCGATCGGCGCAGAAACACAGCCAGCGTCCGGCCACTGCGGCGGGCCAGCGTGCTGACGGGATCGGGTCTGGCGTGATGATCTGCGGGAGAGAGGGCGCGCTGACGCCGTGCCGCGATGATCCGCGTGCCGGGTTCGATTGCGCCGCAAGTGCATCATGCCTTCAGCCTCTCGTGCACGGCACCTGCATGGATGCCGTATCGTCAGCCAAGGTGAACCGAGTCCGGGGCGAGCAATACTCGCAAAAGTGATACGATCGTTTAAAGGTTCGCCGGCAGCAGTGGAGTTACGAAGGAATCTTTCGAAATATCAATTAAATATCGAAAAGTCGTAGGATGCTGTCGACGTGGTTTTCGATTTGCTTTTCGGAAAAGACATCCACTCCGAAGCTGCGCTCGATCTGCGGGGCCATCATGAAAATGGTCTGGATTGCGCCCATCATGATATAGACAAGATTGAACGGCGAAACGTCACGCGGGAACACGCCGCCTTCCTGCGCGATCGAGGTCCAGGCCATCGTCCGCTCCATGAATTCGCGCAAGTGGTGCCGGGCCAGCCACTCCATCCGCTCCCCGCCCTCGATCATTTCGAGCACCGTGATCCGATAGAGCTCCGGGTTTCTGGCGGAGAAGACGATATAGTCGCGCGTCGAGTTGCGGATCAGGTCGCGCGTGCTCGGCGCCTCATCGCGGCCGTCATTGTCGAGGATCGTCGCGGCGAGCGATTGGTAGAGGTGCGAGACCACCTCTTTCCAGAATATCTCTTTCGATCCGAAGTGATACTTGATCGCGGCGACATTGGTATCGGCCAGCTTGGCGATATCACGCAGCGAGGCCCCGCGATAACCATGCGCAGAGAATTCCTTGATGCCGGCCTGAAGCAGCCGGACTTTGGCGCGGGGCCTGGTGGTCTTGGGCATGGGCATGGGCATGGGCATGGGCATGGGCAAACGATTACAGCGCACCGGCGAGTGCGGCAATCGCCGCGAAGGCTCGCCTCACCCCGGCAGGCCTGCGCACCAGTCCTTCGCGCGTGCCCAGTCGAGATGCCGCGTCGGCTCCATGCCGAGCAAATCGGCCGCCTTTTGAGGGTCGACGATCAGCGGTGAGGCGGCCTGCGTGTTATAGAAGGCGTAGAACTTCGCCATCCCGTCGTAGATGCTGAGCGGCGTGACCTCGCGCGATCCGGTCACCATGGCGCTCATGCGGGCGGCGAATTCCTCGGGCGCAAGGCTTTCGAAGCGCACCTCGCGGCCGATTGCCTCGGCAAGATTGGCAGCCACCTGATCGCCGACCAGCGCCTCGGGCCCGCCGAGCGGCACGTGGAGGCCATCAGCAGCGCTGGTCTGGAGCGCGAGGCGCATCGCCTGCGCGACATCTTCAAGGCATACCCAGTTGATCGGCAGATCGGGCTTGGCGGGATAGGCGAAGATGCCCTCGCGCATGATCAGCGGGCGGTTCCAGATCCGATACTGATTGTCCATGAACACGGTCGGTTCGATGAAAACGCAAGGGATCCCGGTTTCCTCCAGCGCGCGCTCGATATCGCGGCGGCCATCATGGGCGGACAGATCAAGATCGTGCTCCGCGACGAAGCAAGCGGTGTTGAAGATGATCTTCTTCAGCCCCGCCCGGCGCGCGCCCTCGGCGATCTGGCGTCCGAAATGGGCGGCCTTGTCGCGATCGAATTCGAAGGGCAAGTGGAAGGCGGCCGCGTCTTGCCCGGCAAAGGCCTGCGCCATCGCGTCGGCATCGGTGATGTCGGCGAACACGGTCGGCAGATCGGGGAAGGGGGTGCCAGCCATCGCATCCTTGCGCCGCACCCCGGCGGTAACGGCAAAGCCATGCGCGAGCAGTTCGGCGACCAGCGGCTGCCCCTGATCGGCTGGCGCGCCGATCACGCAGACCTTGCGGATGGTCATAAGGGTGCGCTCCTTGCTGTGTGGTCCATCATGGACAAAGAATCGTCTGAGGCGTGATGCATGATGCTTGCGCGCGCCCTGATCGCGCCAGCATCATCACGGCCTGACGACCAGATTCCCCAGATGCCGGCCATCGAACAGCATCAACAAAGCGTCCGGGAAATGGTCAATCCCTCTGACAACATGCTCCGGCAAGGTCAGCTTTCCAGCCTTCATCAGCGCCGATATCTCTTCAAGTGCGGCCGGATAGTCAGCCTCGTAATGGCTGACCACAAAGCCCTTCATCATGGCATTGCGCTCTGCCAGGCGAAGATACAATTTCGGCCCCCGCACATCGTCGAGGTTCTGATATTGCGAAATCGCGCCGCAAATCGCGACGCGCGCACCGGCCGGCGCCAGATTATCGAGCACGATGTCGAGCGTTTCTCCGCCAACATTGTCGAAGAACACATCCACCCCGTCGGGGGCTGCCTTGGCCAATTGCTCCGCGATGTCGGCGTTCTTGTAGTCGATCGCGACATCGGCCCCGAGGGTATCGAGGAGGTAGCAGCATTTCCCCGGACCCCCGGCAATCCCGATGACCCGCGCCCCGCGCGCCTTGGCCAATTGCACAACGACAGACCCGACGGCCCCGGCCGCGCCGGACACCACGACCACATCACCGGCTTGCACCTGCGCCACGCGGATTAGGCCAACCCATGCCGTAATGCCGCCCGTGACGTTCAGCGGCCCCGCATAGTCGCCGGGCGCGATGCCTTCCTGCAAGTTCAGCTTGCGCAACCCCGCGGCAGGTACCAGCGCATGGGTTTGCGCGGACAAAAGCCCATAGACCCAGTCGCCGACCGCAAGATCCTCGCTGTTGGTCGCGACGACCTGCCCGACCCCGAGCGCCGGGATGGTCTCTCCAAGTGCAGCGGTTTCGTGCATACCGGCATCGCTCAGCGTTGTCCGGATCCACGCGTCAATTGAGAGTGTATCGACCTGTACGACGACAAAGTCTGAAGCAACGTCGCCGACGGCGATGCTTTCGATCCCGAAATCTTCGATGACGGGCATTCCGTGCGGGCGTCGCTTGATGAAAACTCTAAGGTTTGTAATCGCGATGACCTTGCTCCCGAAAATCAACCAAGCACGAATTGGGGAGTGATACAGCGGGTCACAATTGTCGATTTGACTAGCTTGGGCAGCCCAGGATGAACGATCGCACTGGGCAAAGTTTGCCGCTTTTGCCTGGCCTGGCGTGGCTTGCAACACCGTCGGCGAAGGTTTTTGCTTTAATCCGGCAAGACGGAGTCTGGGACATTGCTGCCGGTCGCCGGCGAAGTTCCGAACAGCGGGTTCCGCCAAGAGCCGACACCCAAGTTTCGTCTGGACTAACGCCGCTTGCGAAGCCCGGGTTCAGGGGAGCTGCGCTTCCTTGCTCACAATCCCTTGAGCAAAGAAATCAGCAATCGAGGCAGCAACATTCTTCGGATCGCAGGTGCTGCTATGGTCAATCCACTTCGGGATCCACATGAAGGCACCCGCTGTGATCGTGGCAACCATGCGGTGATCGCAGTCGCGGCAGCTGCCATCTTCAATACCCGATTGCAGCATTCCGTCCGAAAGTTCCCACAGGCGCTGCGAGCGTTCAATAAAATGGGCTCGCGGGGCTTCCGGGAGGGAAAACAAGCCTGCCTGAAGGATCAGCGGTGGTTCGTCTCCCGCCTGCGCCTCGCTATTGAGATACATCACCGTAAGCGAGCGATCGAGGCCAGAGACGACCAGCTCCTCCGCCACATTGAGAATGCGTTCGTAGAGTTCGAAGGCCCGGCCGTAGCAGCTGAGCACGAGCTCGGTCTTGTCGTCGAAATAGTGATAGACTGCACCCTTGGTCGCCCCGAGGCTTGCGCCGATTTCGTCGAGCGAGGCGCCATCGAGCCCCTTGCGGTTGAACAGGCGCGCCGCGGCGATGGCGACCTGCGTTGCCTTCTCCTGCGTTGCTTCAGTCCGGTCGAAAGCGTTAAACGAGCGCGCCGTGAGGGACGCAAGTTCGACGGGACACACGAAGCCGCCCGCTGGCTCTGTAGCAAGGCCGCCGAACAGGATGTCGATTATGGCGGCAGCCGAGCGCGCGCGGACCTTGGCGGTGTCGCGGTATCCGAGCCAAGCCGCCGAAAGCTGCGCCCAATTCAGCATGCCGACGATGCACTGGGCTATGATCTCATGATCGATTGGCCGGAATAAGCCATTTGTCGTGCCAGCATTAAGGATTGCCTGTAGTGCCTCGGTGTTGCGGCGGTTGAGATCGGCGATCGTCTCCCGTTGATTCTCGGGCAGGAAATCTATGTCGGTCAGGATTGCCGAAGGTGGATTGCTGCTACCCAACACCCTGTTGATGTAGATCCTCAGCGAATCTGCCGGATCGCATCCTTCCTCGAAGGCGATCGCAAGATCATCGGCCGCGGTCTCGCAGGTCCGCAAATAGGCGCGGAACACAAGATCGCTGCGATCGGTGACGTAGTAGTAGAGCGCGTTGCGCGACAGGCCGAGTTGTTCGGCAAGCGCATTCAGACTGACCGCAGCGGCGCCGCGCAGATTGATCTCCCTAGCGGCGGCATCAAGTAGCGCCTCACGCATGCGAGCGCGCTGCTTGGGCCTGCCTCGGCTTCTCGGGGCATCACCTGCGATGGTCATGAACGCCCGAATAAGCGCAACTGTGCAGCCGCGCCAACTGTAAATAAGGAAGCGCTACATACTCCGATGTCGAAAAACTCTTGCTGCGCCTTTCGAAGATAATGTATGTGGCCATACCATAACGTCGAAAAAGCGACGGACGGGAGGATCATAGGATGATAAAGGCAGTGGCAACGCGCTTGCTTGCGCACACAGGTCTGGTGGGGATCATGGTGGCAGGGGCCGCTTCGGGACTGCACGCGCAGGAAACGGGCAATCCTTCAGACGCGCAGAAGCCAGACGACAACGTCATTCTCGTGACCGCGCAGAAGCGTTCGCAGGATGTGCTCGACGTCGGCATCAGCATTTCGGTGGTTGATGCGGAAGCTATCGCCGCCCGGCGGATCGAGTCCGCAACTGATATCGTCGCCTTCACACCCAACGTCTCGGTGAAGGAAAACGTGCCCGGCCTGGTTCCGGTCATCACCATCCGCGGGGTCGGCCTCAACGATTTCAGTGCGACCAACAATCCCAGCGCTGGGGTCTATGTCGACGAGGTCTCGTTAAGTTCGCTGGCACTGATGAATTTCGATCTATTCGATCTGGAGCGGATGGAGGTGCTGAAGGGGCCGCAGGGCACGCTCTATGGGCGCAACACCACCGCTGGCGCGCTCAACGTGGTCAGCGCGCGGCCCGATACGCGTGGGGTGCGTGCGCGGGTCAGTGCCGGGCTGGCCAATTACGACACCAAAGACTTCGAGGCGATGGTCAACCTGCCGCTCTCGGATACGGCGGCGCTGCGGTTCGCAGGTAAGGCGATCATTCAGGACGAGGGCTTCTATTTCAACGAGGCGGCGGGCCGCGACATCGGCCGGCGGGAAGTTTTCCTTGGCCGCGCGCAGTTGCTGCTCGAGCCGACGGACAGCATCGAGGCGCTGTTCAAGGCTGAGATCCAGCGTGGCCGTTCGGAAATCGGGCAGCCGCAGTTCTTCGGCCTTGCCCCGCCGGTACCGGCCGAGCCCGGCTTGACCTGTCCGGGATCGCCGCGCTGCACCGACTTCTTCGGCTACCGCGACACGGATGGCGACCCCTTCCGCGGTAGCTGGTCGGTCGATCCGACCTACGATGTGAACCAGCTGAACCTGACCGCGCGGATCACCGCCGACTTGGGATTTGCCGAACTGACGTCCGTTACAGGCTATATCAATTTCGACCGCGCCTGGGGCATTGATGTCGACGCCACCCCGCTGCGACAGACCGATTTCGTCACCGCCGACGATGTCGAGCAGTTCTCGCAGGAGTTGCGCCTCGCGGGCGAGACCGACGCTGTCAACTGGCTGGTCGGTGGGTTCTATTCCTGGGACCGCGTGCAATCGACGTATGATGGCGACTTGCGCGATTTGTTCAACACCACGACCTTCACCTTCTCCGATCAGGAGACCGAAACCGCAGCCGCCTTCGTTAACGGCGAATGGCGCCTGACGGACAACCTCGATCTCATCACCGGCGCCCGTTACACTTGGGAGCGCCGCAGCAATGTCGGCGGCACACGCGATCTGGTCTCACAAGCTCCCGGCAGTGCTTTGACCGGTGCTCCGTTCGGGACACCGCCAATCCCGCTGGCGGTGGTCAACGATACCATCAGCGACCGCAACTGGTCCTACAAGCTCGGTCTCAACTGGAGCATCGATGCCGATACGCTCGCCTATGCCAGCGTCTCGCAGGGGGTGAAAAGCGGCGGCTTCTTTGCCGGAGTTGCCACCAATTCGGGGCAGCTCATTCCCTACGAGCCCGAGAGGCTGGTATCCTACGAAGCCGGGATCAAGGGGCGGCTCGACGCACTGGATGCGGTCTATGCAGTCAGCGCCTTTTACTACGACTACAACAACGTCCAAACCTTCATCCGCGACACCGTGGGCAATCTGCCGATCCAGCGGCTGGGCAATGTCGACAAGGCCGAGATCTACGGGATCGACGGGGAACTTACATTCCGCCCCTCTTTCCTGCCCGGGCTGGACTGGGCGGTGGGCGTCGGCCTTCTCGAAAGCGAGCTGGGTGCCTTCGCTTCATCGGGCGGAGCAGTGCCGGCCGGTAACCGTCTCCCCGACGCGCCGACATTCAGCTTCAACACTCTTGTCGGCTACGAGTTCGATCTGAGCAGCGATTTTGCGATGCGCTTTGCCGTCGATGGTCGCTATCAGGGACTCACTTTCAAGGACGGGCTCAACGATCCGCTAATTGCAGCCGATGCCTTCTGGGTCTGGAACGGGCGCATCTCGTTGATGCAGACAGATGGCTGGGACTTCTCGTTGTGGGGCAAGAACATCGCTGACGAACGCTATGTGACGCAAGGCATCAACCAGCTTGCGCTCGGCACTGGCAACCGCGTCTATGGTGCACCGCGCACTTGGGGTGTCAGCATTGCCAAAACGTTCTGAAGTGATGGGGGCGATCACAATAAACGGCACCTGCGCGCCCGGCTTTGAAGTGGTTGCGCAGGCCTTCGCCGCCAACTTCAGCGAGCGCGGTGAGGTTGGAGCAGCGTTCTGCGTGGTCGCGCAGGGCCAGGTGGTTGTCGACATCTGGGGCGGTCTTGCCGATAAGAGAGAGGCGCGCACCTGGGAGCACGATACCCTCGTCAACGTATGGTCGACCACCAAAGGGCTGACGGGAATTGGGCTTGCGATGTTGGTCGATCGTGGGCGGGTGGCTTACGATGATAAGGTCGCCGACATCTGGCCGGAGTTCGCGGCACACGGCAAGGCAGAGGTTACAATCGCGCAGCTGCTGTCGCACCAAGGGGGCCTGACCGGTTTTCGCGAACCGGCTGGCGTGGAAGCCTTCTATGATCCGGAAGAAGCGGCAGACCGCCTGGCGCGGGCCGAGCCTTTCTGGGCGCCGGGCACGCAGGCTGGGTATCATGCCATATCCATCGGATTTCTGACGGATGGGCTGTTTCGGCGCATCGATGGCCGCTCGGTGAGGCAGTTCTTCGCCGAAGAATTCGCCAGTTATGACATCCATCTCGGACTGCCGGATGCGCAATGGCATCGACATGCTCCGGTGATCGCACCGCCGGCGATGTCGTCCGAAGCGCTGGCGATAGAGCTCACTCCGGCGCAGATCGCCGCGCTCGCCAATCCGCCGCTCGATCCGCTGATCGCCAATGATCCTGCTTGGCAGGAGGCGCAGATCCCTTCCGCGAACGGCTTCGCCACCGCAAGGGGTATCGCCCGTCTCTACGACAGCTTCATCGCGGCGCGCAGCGACCCCGAGCGCGCGCTCGTAAGCGCAAGGGCTCTCGAGGCAGCGATCGCCGTCAGGTTCGAGGGAACCGACAGCGTGCTGGGCGAGCCAGCGCGCTGGGCTTGCGGGTTCCTTCGCAACTCCAACGGAGCCTACGGTCCCAACGAAAGCGCTTTCGGCCATTCGGGCTGGGGCGGCTCGTTCGGTTTCGCCGATCCCGAGCGGGGCTGGGCCGTGGCCTACACCATGAACCGGATGGGCTCCGATCTCATCGGCGACCCGCGCAACCTCGCGCTTGTTGATGCCCTGTATAAGACGGCTGTCCGCGAGTAGAGCGCCACAGATTGCCGACAATCCGCTGTAAAGTGCCTAATCGGCAGCTTATGGCAGGACCGGACAATCACGGTGGCTGATGTGAACGACCGGCTCTGGGTCGAAAGCCGAAGTCGACTTCATGCGGGAATTACCAGAGCGCTGCCATCCTCGCGGTTTCCCCAAATCAGATGCGCTGCTGATTACTGCGAGACACTGGCTTTGGGCTTTCTTCCTCGCCAGCGTGGGGTGCCTTCTGGGATCAACCCATTGCGGTAGAGCTCTGCTTCCAGATCCCTCAGCAGGATCGCCATGTGACGGTCACTTTCGAGGTTTTCGCGGGTAGACCTACCGTGGCGGTAGTTGGGGGCATCTGGTCCGGTGGGATGAGGTGAGCGGCGCGCGCCATGCATACGGCAGACAGAGTAAGGTTCATCCCTCCATGATACCACACAGGGGTTCAAGCAGCGGACGCCCGAGCGCTTGGAGCGCGCGGTGCACTGATGCTTCAGACCTGGCAGAGGCATGACGATCCAGACCCGTTACAAAGGCGGTGAGGCTCTTCCGATTTCAAGGTCAGAAGTTTCCCAATTAACCCGTTGCAAGCCTTAGAGCACGCCATGTTCTTTACAGAAGGCCACGGCCTGCTCGGCAACGTCCAGCGCGTCTGCACAGGTGGCTGCAAAAGCAGATTGACCGGCCTTAAGTGCGGCATATTCGGACTTGATCGACCGCCTAGTCGCCATCTGGATCGCGTCACAATCAGCTAGGATCCGATCCACCTGCGGTTTAATCGACTGGAGAAAGGCGATGATGTCTGCTTCGGGGACCCCCTCCACGCCCAACGCCATGAGCGCGGGGATCAGGTTGTAGCCCAACTCGTGTGCTACGATCTCCGGCACACGCTTCAACCGGTACCCCTTGTCTTCCTCGGTGCAACCCACAAGGATGCCGGAACGGCCGTAGCTCCCACGGGGAGCGCTCAGGTACTCAGCGATAGACCCAACAGTAGCGAGGTTGTGGTGGAGGATGTCCCAGCTTTCTTGCACCTTGTAGGCGCTGACTCGCTTGAAGGGGTGGTTCGCCTTGCGCTGCTTCATCGCGGCACGGAAAATGACTTGGCACGGACTGTTGAGCGCCCGGTTCGAACGATCAACCTGCCCAACACGCAGGTGATTAGGGGGTTTAGGGGGTTTGGCTCCAGCCGTTCCCGTACGCGTATACATAGTCCTTCTCCTTTTTCTCTCTAAAGAATAAGCCAAAACAAATCCCTGAAACCCACTAATCACCTTCCGAAGGTGCCGCGCTGGGCTGGGCTGCGGGGACCTTAATGACCCAGACGGCCTGACCACCTCGGGTGCCGGACGACACAAACTTGCAACCTGCAACGACCCGCCCTTGCCGAGCAGAGAGCCAGCGTCCCAGTCTACGGCCATTAATTCGCCCGCCTTCTCCGGCTACAGAGAGAAGCGCCTCCCGGAATTCGGGGTGCTTAAACTTTTTGGTTGCGGACGACGGCGATGCCGCATCCGCTATTGCCTCGGCCTCTGCGCTGAGGTCAGCGGTCGTCACCTTTTTGTCGCCGATCACCTGTATCCATTGACCCATGACGTGCTTGATCAGGGCCACCTGCGGGTCGGCCTTGCGGACTTTTTCCATCGTGTCGCAGGGGTCGGCGCAGCCCAGCCACATCAGCGCGCTGCGGATCAAGTTGGACCAGTCGGCAAAGGAGCCAATGGGGGCAACCTGAAATGGCCGGCCAGCAACGTGGTAAGCCCGCAGGATCGTAAGTATCGCCGCAACGTAATCGCCACGACGATCTATTGCCAACCTTATAGGGTCGAACGAGAACTCCCTCAGTTCAGGGCGCTCAACACCTGGATCGAGTTGGCTCAGCAGCGCGCGGCGGCTCATATCGCCAACAAAAGTCAGGTTGTTTCCGGTAGCAGTAACCATCGCATTAGTCGGTACTTCCACCATCTTGGAAAGCCCTAACACCCTGACTTTCAGGCTCGGCTGGGTCAACAACTGGCAAAGGAACTCGCCCCCCAGCGGTGCCTCGCAGTTGTCGATAGCCACCAGGCCTTCGCTTTCCATGAGGAGCGCGCCCAGCCGCTTCTCCAACTCCTCTGCGGTCTTCCCCTGCGCAATAGGGGCCGCTGGACGGCCGGTCCGAAGAACGCTGAAAATGTCCACAAGGGTGCTCTTGCCGGACCCGGCCGTCGGGGCCGAGTAGCCATGAAGTGGTGCACTGGAAAGCGCCGTCCGGCTGACTGAGGTCATCATTCCGGAGAGGGCGACCGACCTGTCCGCGTCAGTCACGAAGGGAAATCCGGAGATCAAATCGCGTAGCAGGTCCAGCGCGGCTAGCGCGTTATCTCGCGTCGGAGCAGCCGGTATGCTGGGTACCTCAGTGTCACTCGGCACCAGCAGCAGACCCGTAGTCCGATCGTAGCCGGGCCTACACAGAACGCTGCCATTCGCACGAAGCGTCGGCACATCGATGACGCCCGCCAGAGGCGGAAATGGCCATCTACCATTCCGCGCCAGCAAGGTCTCGGCCACGGCACTGGGACAGTCTACCTTCGTCTGACCGGACTTTACCGGCTTTACCCAGTTAGCCGCCTTGGTCAGCGCCTCGACCATCTCCGTCTCGCCGACCGTGATAATGCGCAAGCGGTTGGCACCAAGGTGGCCAACGCCCGCGATGGGGGTGGTCCCGGTGCGGACGATGCGATCGTTCATCTGATAGTAGCCAAGATCAGCTTCGATCAGCGCCTGCTGCGCTTGGTCTACCGTCGAGGGTAACTCCCCCGGGACGACTATGATTGTGGGCCGGTTGCTTCCCCCTCCAGCTTCATCTCCGAAGATCGACCCGCCAACTGGGGTATACCGTGCCTTCGCTCTCGAAAGTGCGCGCTTCGCAGCGCGCACAGGGTCAGTCTGGTCGCTGATGTGAGCACATCCCGCATTCGCAGGGTTCAGAAGGACCCCAAAGACCTTGGCTTCTGCATATCTGTCGTCCACCATCTGACAGGCAATGCCGTACGCCCAACCGGAGCGATCTGAGTTCCGGAAGTAGTCTGTTGGCGTATCGAGCATCTTTCGAAGCTTAGCCGTGTCCCCTTGAGACAAGTCCCCGCTAGTCAACAGTTCGACATCATCCGGTACGGCCACTGCTGCGCGTACCTTCGGCTCTGAGGCAGCAGCTATCGGGGAGGAAATTTCCAAGTCGTTGAGCGTGTAAAGCCTTTCAGGATGGTAGCACACCAACCGTGACATAACGGGGATGCACCCCCGCTTACGCTTCGCGGCGTTGGGATAGTTGACGGTGCCAGGTACACGCAACAACCTGTCAACGTTATGCCCGCTATCGCCTCCAAAGCGCTGAGCGATGGCCCTGTTGATGGCCTCAACCCGCTCAAGATCGTTGGTATCGTCGGCAAGCCTCCACAGCGCCTGAACGCCGTTCCCGCTATCTACTATACCGCTCGGCGGCAGGCTGCAGGCCTCAAGCTGCCTGATCACCGAAGCTTTGTCGAAGTGCGATCCGTCTTTCGGCGGATCGATGTCAACGTGCGCGAAGCGGGCGGAGCTAATCTCTTCCTTGGTCGGCTTGGTTCCCGCGTCCGGATGACACCGGTTCGCAGTCCAGTAGATGTTCCGCCCTGCCAGATTCCGCTTCAGAGCCATCTCAACAGCAGCCGCCTCGTTCTCGCCGAAATAGCGGCCTTCGATCGCCCCGTCGGGCTCTATGGCAGCAATGTGAATGTCAGCACCGACTATGTTGGTAACGAACTGGCGGATGACCGCTTCGTCGGGAGCAAGTTGGGATTGCGCCGCCATCATCACTGCCCCCCAAGAATGGCGGGCGCCGTGTCCACACGCCGCTGAGCTTCGGCGAGCAACTCACTGGTTTCACAGAGCGCCCTTCCGTTGATCCGGCGCCAAGTCACAGGCCACCGTTCGAGGGTGCGGGGGGAGATGGGGAAAAAGTGGTCGGACAGAACTTGAGCCGCCAAACGGCGATCCATCCGTCGGGGAAGGTCTGACAGGTCGCGCACGTTTCGAGCCTCCATTAACGAGTGCTCGCGGGACTTAGCGTAACCTACTGGTCACCTTCTTGGGTTGAGGAGTGACCAGACCAGTTCTTGCGGGTTCGACCCTTTTCCCAACTCCGAAGTAATGTGGGGGTGATAGCCTGCTCGCGGTCGCCAACACCCCATGACCAGCCTTCTTCGTTAGCAATATCTGCTACAGCGCGCCTGGCCTCGGACTTAAAGTTCTTGGCGCCTGCGGCCTTTAACTGCTCTGCCTTTGCATTGACTGCGGCTAGAAGGCTGTTTCGCATCTGCTTTATGCTACCTGCTGGGGCGCCTCCGCCTGGCTCAGGGTACAGTCGTGGATCTGAGTTTCCTACATCCAGTGCGTGTATGTGCATGACGATATCGCCGATGACTTCGGAAGCGAACGAAGACACGCTGACGTCGGGGTCTTCCTCGTGGGTCGTGACACTATCGATGAACTCCTTCATTGCGGCGAGCACTTCGATCGCAACTGCTCGATCCCAAGTCACCGGAAATCCAATCGGTTGGATCCGAGAAAGCCTTGCCTTCAGCGCGAGCAGCGCCAACGCATCCTCTGGCTGCATCTCGGGCAGGAGGGCGGGCCCCACACTATTGGTCATTCGGGGTGCCAATCGCGAGGGAGATAAGCTCGTTCCACTGCTTCATCGCCTGCACCTGCTCCGGCCAGCGTTGCGCCCGCTGGTAAACCCCAAGCACTCCCGCCCTCGTTGCAGCCTGCCTATGATTAAGAATGGCATCAAGCACCGCCTCGTGCACACCGGCCTCAGCCAGGGCGGTGACGAAAGATCGGCGATGGTCGTGGACGCGCCAGTCCAGCTTAGTCGTGAGGGCTGCATCCACAGCCTTCTTCAACTTGCCAAAGGTGTCGACAGCCTTGCCGGAACGGGGCGCCGGGAACACATGGCCAGTGGCGGGCGAACCAGCAGCTTCGTGCCTTCGCCTCAGAATTCCAAGCGCCAACGCAGGCAGGTGGAACTGATGGGGGTCACCATTCTTGGTCTGCGTACCTGGCTGGCTCCAGACTGCTTCCGATAGATCGACATCGCTCCATTGCATCCTTGTGGCCTCACCGCGCCTGCACGGCACTGCGATTAAGAAATGTAGCAGGTCGCGATGAACTTGGTCGAGCCCTGCCGCAGCTTTTATTGCCCGCCATAGCTGCCCCAACTGCTTCGGCTTGTGGTGCGTCGAACGGGACTTGGGTGGCCTTGGTCGCCTGGCCTTCGCCAACTGTCCGCAAGGATTAATTGCTACGTGTCCCTCATCCTGCGCCCAGTCATAGAAGCGCGACAACGCACCGAACCGGTGCCGGGCTGTGGCCGGTTTATCCGCCACACCCTCCAGCATGCGCTTAACGTCGTCTCTGTCGATAGCTTCAGCAGACTTATCGAGTGCACCCATGGCGATAATCGCCGCGTTGGTATGTGACAGTTCCTCCGCAACAGCGCGAGCCGATAGCGTTCCATGCCCTCCCCTAAGTTTCGGCCGGATGGGTAGCGCATGCTCATACATAGCCAACAGCCGCCTCAGAGTACCGGCGCGCTTTCGCGCATCATCGGCCAGCCTTGTTCTCTTCTGTGCGGCTGGATCGGAACCGGCTTTGGCTTCGCCCTTCAGTTTATTGGCTGCATCACGTGCGGCATCGGGAGATAAAGATGCAGGGTTACCCAGAACCATCGACCTTGAAGCGAAGCGCTTGCCGGTAAGTGGGTCAACGCCGCGGGGTCTATACTCAAAGCGCCACGACATGGAGGAACTGTTCACCACCAGCGCGAGACCTCGACACTCTGCATCGCTTATGATGGTCCGCTGGGCTGGAGCCCGTCTTTTCCATGCAGCGTCGATCGCTGCCCGCGTGATCTTTAGCGGACCCTCCCTCGTTACAACCTGCGCAGTCATCGCTATTCTCAGCCAATTGGGACGGACATAGGACGGACACATAGAGCGAAAGGAGGCGCAGGTAAACGGACGATTGCGGAGCTTGCGCAGAGTTTAGTCAATAGCCAGACAAAGGTATAAAGGCATGAAAACCAGATGCATGCGGGACCCAAAGGTAGGCTGCGAAGCCCAGCGTAAACTGGCGGAGATACAATACCATTTGATTTGTAATCAGGGGGTCAGGGGTTCGAGCCCTCTAGCCGGCACCATCACCCCAACCGCAGAAAGAATTCCTCGCGCTCGGCCCGCAGTTCGTCGGCGCTTAGCGGCGCGAGGGCGTCCAGTTCGCTGCGCAGCGCGAGCGCCATGCGTTTCACCATTTCATCGGGATCGCGGTGCGCGCCGCCCTTGGGTTCGTAGACGATGCGGTGGATCACCCCGAGTTTGAGCAGATCGCCCGCGGTCACCTTCATCGCCTCGGCTGCATCGGGGGCCTGCGCGCCGCTGCGCCACAGGATCGACGCACAGCCTTCGGGCGAGATCACCGAATAGACCGCGTGTTCGCACATCAGCACGCGGTTCGCTGCTGCCAACGCGACTGCACCGCCCGATCCGCCCTCCCCGATGATCACCGCAATCAGCGGCACACCCAGCGCGAGGCAGGCTTCGGTCGAACGGGCAATGGCCTCGGCCTGCCCGCGCGCCTCGGCATCAACGCCAGGAAAGGCGCCGGGGGTGTCGACCAGCGTGACGACCGGCAGGCCAAAACGGTCCGCCAGATCCATCAGCCGGATCGCCTTGCGATAGCCTTCGGGCCGGGCCATGCCGAAATTGTGCCTGAGCCGCCCGGGCGTGTCCTCGCCCTTCACATGGCCGATCACGACCACGCGGCGCCCTTCGAAACGGGCAAAGCCGCCGATGATCGCGTGATCATCGCCGAACACCCGGTCCCCCGCAATCGGCAGGAAATCGGTGAACAGCCCCGCCACCAGCCGCTCGAACCGGGGCCGCTGGGGGTGACGGGCGACCAGCGTGCGCTGCCACGGGGTGAGCCGCGCATAAGTGTCCGCAAGCAGGCGTTCGGCCCGCTCGGCCAGCATCGGTGCCTCGGGCGTGCCGGCGGCCTCGACAACGTGCCGGTCGAGCGCCTCGATCGGCTTTTCGAAGGGCAGATACTGGATCATTCCTGATCCTAGATCACACCGTCATCGACATGCCGCGATAGATCCGCGCCCGGTAGCGCGAGTCCTCCGCGTCCGGCAACGGCGCGCCGACCAGCAGCACTGCGCGGGCGAAGCGGCGCACCTCTTCGAGATGCTCGTCGAGATCGCGCGGTTCTTCGGACTGAACGCGGCGGGTGAGGTTGATCTGGTTGACCGGCACATCATGCACCAGCCGCTCGTTCTCCACGGCGAGGGTCGCGGTGAAAGCGTGCAGCGTCGTCTTGATGAAGTTCGCCAGCGCGAAGGCCGGGGACTTGTCGCCCATCGCAACGTCGGGGCTGGTCAGCACCAGCTGGCAATCATCATAGAGCGAGGCGCGGCGCGAGACGCGGAAATGGTGGGTGAGGTTGTCGGCCACCACGGTGCGGAATTCCTCCGGGGTCAGCGGATTGTCGGTAGCGAAAAGCTTGCCCGGCAGGGCCGACATCGGGGTCGAGAGGATCGTGGTCGGCCTACCCCACAGGGTCAGCGCCTCGTCCATCGTGGCTTCGATATCGGTGCTCTTGACCAGCGAGGTCAGCGAGGCGGCCACATCCGGTTCGAGCTGCGCCTTGATCGCCTCGAATGCCTCGGCCGTGCGGGTGATCGCCACCACATTGGCCACGCCGCAATCCTCGATGAAGGCGCGCGCGGTTTCGGCGAGATAATCGGTGAGATGCTCGCCGATGATCCACACTGTCTTGCCCCGCATCTGGTCGAGCCGCTCCTGCTTGGGGCTGCCGAACAGCTCGCGCTCGGTGGTGGAACGCTCCACGCTGAGGCCGCCCGAGGGCATGAAGGTCTCGCCCGAAACGGCGCGGTCGGCGAGGAAGAACACGGTCGCCTGCGCGACGTCATGCTCGGTCGGCATCTTGCCGAGATAGAGCTTCGACAGCACGCCCGTGCCGACCTTGTGCGCCTCGGTGGCGATCTTGTCGGCGGGCAGGAAGGGCGCATCCTCGGGCGGCACGCGCATCAGCCAGTCGGCATCGGCCTCGGGCGTGGCAGGACGATCATTCCATTCCGGCGCATCGAGGAACAGGCCCGCCTGCCGCAGACGGCTGACCAGTGCAGCGGCGATCTGCGGGGTGAGGAGATACTGGTCCCAGGTGCAGGTGCCATCGCCCTCGCGCGCGCAGGCCAGCGCCAGCTCGCGCAATTCGTGCGGGTTGTTGGTGTCGTGGCTCATCTTGACGGTATCGTTGCGGGCCAGCCGCGCCAGCACCGCCTCGACCCGCACGCCGCGCCGGATCGCCTTGATCGCGGCGGCGTGGACCGCATTCAGACGCTTGTTGGCAAGGATCAGCTTGCCGCGCCGCTCGAACAGGCCGGGCTTGCCGCCCGTGCCCGAGAGGCGATCGCCATCCACCGGCCCCGGCGCGATCGCGTTGAACTGCACCTCGGGGCCAAGATAGCGCGCCATGCTCTCCACCATCGCGCGCTGGCCGGCCTTCGACACGGCATAATCGGCGCGGTTGGGATAGGCGACCGCGAGATATTTCTCACCGCCGAAATAGGACGAGACATTGAGGATGTAGCCCGAGCCTTGCGCCTTCATCAGCGGCGCGACGTGGTGCATCAGGAAGAAGTTCGACACGAGGTTCGCATCGAGCGTGTAGTTCCACGCATCGACCCCCATATCGACGACCATATCCTCGGCGCCGGCGACACCCGCATTGTTGATGAGGTAGTCGATCCGCCCGAAGGCCTTGAGCGTCGCGTCAACCGCGCCCTTGAGGCTCTCGAAGTTGCTGACATCGACATTGGCAAGGGTCTGCACCCGGCGTTCAACGCCCGCAAAGCCGATATCCTCGAGCTCGCTGACGATCCGCGCACGGGCGACGGCCAGCTCGCTTTCGCGGCGGGCGACCATCATCACCTTGCCGCCGGCCAGCGCCAGCAGGCGCGCGACCTGTCCGCCGATCCCGGCCGAACCGCCGGTAATCAGCGCAACCTTGCCGAGATGCAGCCCGGTGATGTTCTCGGAGAAGCCGGGCATGGCCTTCCGCGCCCCCGTCGCCTCTCCGATGTTCGACGGCACGTAGAGCGTGATCTCGCCGAGCTTGCTTTCCTTCAACAGGATGCGCGCGGCATGACCGGCGGTGAAGCGGATGTTCTCGGCTTCGGTGTTGGTGAAGCGCACGATCTGGTTGCCCCACTCGGCCTGACGGCGGCGGCCATGGGCGGTGTCGATCGCGCTCTCGTCGCGCCAGATGCGGATCAGCTGTTCGGTCGCTGCGCGCAGAACGTGCGCGTAGATATCGCCTTTCCCGTCGCTCTTGTGGCTGACGAACACGAAGCGCGGCGGTTGCAGCAGGTTGTCGTGGCGCTTCCAGTAACGGCTTAGCGTGCGCGCCAGAGACATGTTGCCGGCAAGCTCGGCGTCCATCAACGCCTCGACCACATCGTCACCGGCCTCGGTCAGCGCGCCAGACAGTTCGCCCGCGCCCAGAGCGGGGAGGAACAGCGCGCCGCTGATCGGCGTGCCTTTCGCTGTGTAGTCCTCCAGCGCGGCTTCCATCGCGCCTGCATCCTTGCGGCTGAAGCGGATGATCGAAAGCTTGTCGGAAATGCCCATCGCCGCGCAGCGCTTTTCGGCGATGGCAACGTCGGCAGCGCGCGGCAGACCGAGCACGACTTCCGCCCCGCAGGCCAGCTGCACCTGAGCGATCTCGAGTGCCTCTTCCCAGTCATCGCCAGCAGCAATCAGCACAGCAAGGCCGGTGCCGTCCATCGAGCGCATGGTCGGCCGCGCGAGATAGGTTGCGCGCTCTTCCTTGCGCACGGTCATGCCGTGGGTCACCTCGAAATCATGGCCGTTGTAAGCCGCGCTCTCGTCGGAGCCGAGGAAGACGCAGGTGGTGGCGATATCCGTGGGTGTGGGGAAGGTCTTGGCCTTGTCGTTCCCGCCAGTGGCACGCTCCAGGCTCATCATGTCGAAGAACTGGTTCGCGGTGGTGCCCTGTTCGTCGCCCCGCGCGGTATCCATCGCGGCAAAGACATTGCGGATACGCTCGCTCTCGATCGGCCCGGGGTAGACGAGATTGACCCGGATGCCCCTGGAACCGAGTTCAAGGCTGAGTTCGCGGCTCCACGCATTCATCGCCGCCTTTGGGACGACATAGGCAGCACGCGCATAGTAAGGCGTGCGGCTGAAGATGGTCGAGACGTTGATGATCGACCCGCCTTCGGGGATGTGCGGTGCGGCGGTGCGCGCGACATTGAAGGCGACGCCGAAGATGTTGCGCAGGGCATCGCCCACGGTCTCGCTGTCGGTCGCGCCCTTCTTTTGCAGGGCGACCAGTTCCTCCGCCGACAAGGGCAGGTTCTCGATCGGCTGCTTCGGGCCAGCGCTGCCGGCGTTGTTGACGAGGATGTCGATCCGCCCGAACTGCTTCACCACCTCGGCAATCGCCGCGCGCACCGAGCCGATATCCCCGCCATCAAGAGCGACTGTGGCGAGCCGTGCAGGGTCCGCGCCGGTGGCCTTGAGCAGCGCGTCGGCCGCCGCCTTGGTGCGATCGGGCGTGCGGCCCGTCATCACTACGGTTGCGCCTTCGGCAAGGTAATGGGTGACGATATGGCCGCCCAGATTGCCCGCAGCGCCGGTGACGACGGCGATCTTGCCGGCCAGACGGCCCGGAACAGCCCCCTGCAAGGCGGGCGCGGCAGCGGCAGCTTTCGATTTGGCCATAAGCTCTCTCCTCACAGAATTACCGCGAAGCCGTGCTTCGCTTTGTGTTTCGTTCAAACCCTGGGGAGGAGAGCTAAGAACGTTTCAAAATGCGCAACGCGCGGATTACGTGTCCGGTTCCCCGGCAGGCCCTGAAGCGGCCCCCGATGCAGCCCCCGAAGCAGCCCACGCTTCGAGCAGTGCATCGCGGCTTCTGAGGCCGAGTTCGGGCAGGGCGTGATTGACGACATAGGTGGAGCCGGTGTGCCGGTTCTCCCACATCGCCTGATGCGCTTCCGGCAGGCCGTCCCAGCTCACCACTTCGGGCTCGGTCACTTCGAGCAGGCCGGCGGCGATCATGTCGTTCATCCGCGCGACCTCGTAGGCGTTGCACAGGTGCGTGCCGAGGATGCTCGCGGTCGGCATCAGGATCTGGCGCTGACGGGTCCAGACCTGCGGAGCGTAGAAGGTGAAGCGGCAGCCGGTCAGGTCCTCGGCAAAGATCACGCGGCCGGTGAAGGGCTTCACCAGCGAGGTCGAAATGCCGAGCGTGTCCTGCCCGGCGCGTTCGAACACCAGATCGGGGCTGCCGCGCGGATTGTCAGGCGAGCGCAGGATCTTGCCCACCGCCGAGCCGAAGGGCTTCATCACCCGGTCCTGATAGTCGCGCACGGCGGCCTTGAAGACCTCGATATCAGCCTTCGCGTCCGGCAGGCGCGGCATGGTGTCGGGCCAGTAGAAATTCGCGCCCTCGCGGCGGCGGATGCTCTCGAGGCTGACAATCCCCTCGATCGCGTCTTCCAGCCCCAGCGATTGCAGGAACTCGCGCTGACCATCGGTGGTGGTGGCGATCACGCTCTTGGCGTTGAACCGCCGCGCGGCTTCGATCATTTCGAGGCCGGTCTCGTCGAGCAGTTCGGAGGAGCCCGGCCCGTAGAAGATCAGCACCGCCTCTCCGCCCCGCAAGGCCGCGCGGCGGAGCATCTCTTCGGGGCTGGCCGCTCCCGGCTTGCCCATGAAGCTGAAGTGATAGCCTGACGAGGCGCCGTAGAAGGCGAGCGTGCCGCCCTCGGCCAGCAGCTGGAACGAGCGCGGGAAAGCCGTCTCGCCCGCATGGCTGACGACATAATCGGCGAGCTTTCCGCCGTTCAGCGCCTTGTATTCCTCCAGCAAGGGCGCGCCGGCGGCTTCCCATGCAATCGCTTCTGCCTGGTCTTCGGGCACCACCGAGTAGAGGCCCGCGAACCGCGCATCCTTGCGGTTGATCGCGCCCACCGCGCCCTGCACCTTGGTGATGAAACCGGCGCGCTCCTGCGAGGACACCAGCCCTGTCACCTGCAATCCGGTGCGCACCGAGGAGCGCAGGGCATCAAGCCCCGTCCCGGTCGCCGCGCCCTCGACGAACAGCGTCCGTCCCGGCGCAATCTGGAGCGTCGTGAACAGGCAGCGCGCAATCGTGCCGAGGTTGAGCACATAGCTTCCGGCCTGCTCCAGCGTGAGATCGGGTGGCACCTTGTGCATCTGAGGGGCCTGCACCGTCAGGAACTGCGCGTGGCTGCCGGTCTCGGTCTCGTAACCCTGAATGCTGAAATCGGCATACATCGGGTCATTGCCCACCATCGGCGAGAGCAAGTCGTTGGTGCCGGAATAGACCGTCACCAGATCGCCGACCTTGATCCGCCCCTGCGCCCGGGTCTCTGACCCAAGCGCCGCGACCAGTGCGATGCCGCCCGAGCCGGTAATCTGGACGTCTTTCTCGTGGCTGTCGAAGGGCGAGACCGGAATGCCGGTCAGCGCCCAGATGTCGTTGAAGTTGACCTCGCTCGTCAGCATGTAGAGCAGTGCCTCGTTGGCCGCTGGCTCGGGCACCTTGACGATCAGCTCCTTCTCGTGGCTCGCCGGAGGGCCGAAGCGGGGCTGGCCGGTGTCGGGATCGCGGGCGATGCCGAAGGCGTATTGGTGGCCCGGGATCGGGGTGACGCCGGGATAGAAAGGCGCGCCAACGGGCAGCAGATCGCCTGCCGCCTCCAGGGCCTGCGCGCGCATTTCGTGCTCGGCATCGATCCACACGCCGTCGCGCCGCACCGGGAGCGGGGGCGCGACCTTTTCCATGAACTGCCGGATGCCGGTCTTGCCGCCTTCGGGATCGACGATGGCTTCGGCAAACAGCTTTGCCTCGCGCGCCGTGCCTGCGGTGATGCCCTGTTCGAGGCCGGTGCGCACCGCGTCCAGCGCCCGCGCACCTGCTGCCCCGCGCCCGGCCCAGTCGAGCTGGCGCAAGATGCGCTGGAGGAAATCGTCCTCGAGCACTTCGTCCAGCGACACATCCGCTGCGCTCTCCCAGCGCGTGACGGCCGCCTGCCGCTCGGCAAAGGCTTGGCCGAGCGCACTCTCCGCGCCGTTCTTCACATAATCGCGTACCGCCGCATGGGCCGCCGAGAGCGCATCTTCCGCACCCTCGACCAGCGCATCGACCACCCCGATCTCGGCCGCTTGTTCCGCCGTGATGCTGCGCCCGCCAAGGATCAGGTCGAGCGCATCGCGCACACCGTCGGCCCCGCGGCGGTCGGCCAGCAGGCGCGGCAGGCGCTGTGTGCCGCCATAGCCGGGCAGCAGCCGCAGCCGGATTTCAGGCTGGCCGAAGCGCGCCACGGGCTCTGCCACGCGGTAATGACAGGCGAGCGCGAACTCCATGCCTCCGCCCAGCGCCACGCCCTGCACCGCCGCAACGCAGGGCTTGCCCATGCTCTCGATGGTGCGGAAGGCGAGGTGCGCGTTGTTGGGCAGCACCATGGCTTCATCGACGGTGTGGATCTCCTCCAGCATCTGGCGGATATCCGCGCCCGCGACGAAGGAGCTTGTGCCCTCGCCCGTGAACACCACCGCCACCACGGAGTCGTCGCGGGCAAGGGTCGCGGTGACCAGCACCAGCTCGTCGATCGCGCGTTCGTTCAATGCGTTGACCGGCGCGTTGGTGACAGTGACCGTCGCCACCTGCTTCCCCGGCGCGACGGTATTGTACTGCACGAGGAAATAGCGGTGGCGATCGAACAGGGCCTGTTCGTCGCTCATGCGCTGCTTGCGCTGCCAATCGGTGATGACAGTGCGCAGTTCGTCCAGCGCTTCGGGATTGCGCAGCGTCGTGACGTCGCCGACGTCCTCCCCCACCACCAGCGCGCGGACCATGCGGCGCATATACTTGCCCGAGCGGGTTTCGGGGAATTGGCTAACCTCGATGAAGTCCGCCGGAACCGCGACCGCGCCCTTTTCCGTCCGCACGAGATCGAACAGGCGGCGCTTGTCCTCGTGGGTCAGCTTGCGGCCTGCGACCGGCACCACGAAGGCAAGCGGGGTCAGCCCCTTCTCGCGGTGCGGCGCGCCGACCACCAGCACATTGCCGACCGGACTGTCCGGCGCGAGCGCCTTGTCGCGCAGCACAGCGCCTTCGATCTCCTCGGTGCCCATGCGGTGACCCGAGACGTTGATGACGTCATCTGAGCGCCCGTGGAGCGAGAAGGAACCATCGGCATGCTGGATCGCGAAATCGCCCTGGGTATAGGCCCAGGCACCCTTCCAGCGCCGCCAGTATCCCTCTTCCCAACGCGCCGCGTCCCCGCGCCAAGCGGGATCGACCCGGCCGTCCTCGACCTTGAAGCCTTCGATATCGCCCCAGATGGTGCGCGCGAGATAGGGGTACGGCGCGGCGATCACGATTTCGCCCTTTTCACCGATATCGGCCTTGCGCCAGGGCACCCCGCCGGCATCGGCGCGGGCGAAGGGCACTGCTGCGCCTGCGCCTGCCTCATCCTCGACCCACACATCGCCGACGATCCACGGCAGCGGATAGGCATGGGCATCGGGGCGCAGCGGGAAGTCGTCATTGCCGAACATATGCGTCCAGGCGATCCCGCCGTGCTCGGTCGCCCAGTAGGAGTTGATGTAGCGCGGCGTCACGTGCTCCATCCCGAAGGCCTGCACGGATGGCGAGACCGGCTCGGCGCAGAAGGTCGCGACGCGCAGCCCGCTCATGTCGTAGCGTTCGACTTCGGCGAGGTTCGCCGGGTCCGACATGATCGCCTTGAGGAATGTCACGCCCGCCTTGAAGATGCGCACATTGTGCCGCTCGATCATCGAGGCAAAGCGGCCCGCATGCGGGAACACCGGCGAGCCTTCGGAGACGAGCGAAGTCACCCGCGTCATCAAGGGCGCGCAGATCAGGTAGCTCTGGCCGGTGATCCAGCCCGGATCGGCAACCACGAACAGCGTGTCCCCGGGGCGCGCGTCGAAGCTTGCTGACATGGTCTCGGCCACGCCCGCGGCATAGCCGTGCGAATGGACGATCCCCTTGGGCTTTCCGGTCGAACCCGAGGTGTAGATGAAGAACATCGGATAGTCGGCATCGACCGGCATGGGCTTGGAGGAAGCCCAGATCGCGCGGACGAAATCCGTGTCCGAGAGCGCCAGCAGATCGGCTTCCGCCTCTACCGCGAAACCCGCCCCGCGCGCCTTCTCTAGCACCACGGCAAGCGCCGCGTCGGTGAGCTCGTGGCTCCAGCGGTCGCGTTCTTCGCGCCAGATGATGTCGGGCTGATGCGTGTGGCGGCAGACAATCACCGCCTCCACGCGCGGCGGCAGGGTGACGAGGCTGGAGGCAATCGCGATCCGCACCCGGGCGGCGTCCGCGCTGGTGATGCGCCCTTCCGCCCCAAGGTTGATCAGCGCCCGGCCCACACCGCGCATGACATCCGAACGGTCGACCGTGATCTCGCCCGCCAGCGCCTCGCGTACCGTATCGAGGATCGTTTCGTGCCCGCCCTCGGGCAAGCTGAGATCGAGCCCGCCGAGGATTTCCAGCGCCGTCGTCACCGGCACGAAATTGTCGAGCGCAGGATCGGTATAGGCGTTCTTGAAGGCGGCGACCTGCGCGTTGCGATAGGAGCCGTCGGAAGTGACGATCACCCGCGCACCGGTATCGGCGATGCGGTCTGACAGGGTCTTGTCCGAAAAGCCGCCGAACACCGCCGTATAGACCACGCCCATGCGCTTGGCAGCTTCGGTCCAGTAGATCTGGGGCACGATGCTGGGCATGTTCAATGCCATCCGGTCGCCCGGCTTCAGCCCCAGCCCCTCCAGCGCGACGGCGCATTTCGCCACTTCCAGCAGCAATTGCTTGCGGCTGACGGTGAAGCAGTCGATCGGCGCGCCCTTGCCGCCGTTCGCACTCATGTCCCATCGATCGCCCTCGAAGATCAGCGCGGCTTCATCGCCGTGGCCCGCGAGCACATGGCGATCGAGTTCTGAGAAGGCGGCATTGGTGCGCCCGCCCACGAACCAGCGCCAGTGCGGCGCGGCCGAGCCGTCGAAACCGGTGTGCCAAGGGGTGAAACCGGCCGACAAAGCCGGGCTGACCGGCGCGCCGCTGGCCGCGTCCCAGCCGTGCCATTGCTCGTCATCCGCGCGTGCAAGCCAAGCGCCATTTGCACCGCAATCGGCCACGAACCAGTGCATGTTGCGGCCCGCGATCTCGCCATGGAAAGCGCCGGGATCGGCCAGCGCACTGCTGCGCATCGCATCCCAATCGGCGCGGGTGCGCACGCGATTAACCTCGACCCCGCGCGCCAGCGCGCCTGCACCGCCCTCAGGCATTTCCGCTTCCCTCAGATGATCTGCAGGCCGCCAGAGCTGATCCCTGGGCACGAAGCGGCAATGCAAAATTATTACGCTGCGATTAGCCCCCGGGCAATAATGTTCCGCCAGACCTTGCGAGCCGATAACGCGCCTCTATCCGCAATGTTCCAGCCAATCGCACACATGGTGCAGAAATTGCACCGCGCGAGACCCAGCGTAACCCTTTCTCAATCGCCTTGGGTTAGGCGTCATCCGATTAACCATGGGCCAACCCGGCAAACGCCGCTTGGCCCGAGCCGGAGCAATGGGTCGCGCACCGGTTTGCGGATGAGGACAGTCGATGCCGTTGGGCTTTCTGAAATCGAGTAAGGAGCACGCGGGCAAAGCCGCCAGATCCGCGCGGCACGCGGGTGGCAAGGGGCGTGACCAGTCCCACGGCGCGCCGGTCCGGACCGACATCCTCAGCGATGTCGAAGAGCTCGGGATCGGGATGTTCTGGGCCACTGACGCCGAAGGCCACCTCACCTTCCTCTCGCAGCGGGCACTTGATGATCTGGGCAGCGATGGCGGGGAGCTGATCGGCCGTCCGCTGTCGCAGGTGTTCAGCGATGTCGAGCCCGAACCCGGCGCGCCCGTCCAGCGGGCGATCGGCTTCAAGCTCAAGGCCCGCTCGAAGATCGAGGAGCACGTCGTCGGGGTCGGCGCGACCAACAAGCGCGGCAGCGAACCGACCATCCGCTGGTGGCGCCTCAATGGCCGTCCGCTCGCCGATGCCGCAGGCAATTTCCTGGGCTATCGCGGCAGCGCGGTGGATATCACCAGCCAGTACAGCCACGAAATCCAGGTCGCGCGGCAATCGCAGGTCGACGAACTGACCGGCCTCGCCAACCGCCGCAAGCTGGGCGAGCGCCTCACCGCCATGCTCGCGGCCTTCCGCGCCAGCCAGCGCAGCTGCGCGCTGATGATGCTCGATCTCGACCGCTTCAAGCATGTCAACGACACCATGGGCCACCCCGCGGGTGACGAATTGCTCAAGCAGGTCGCCGAGCGGCTCAAGAGCATCGTCAAGGATAGCGGCGAAGTCGGCCGGCTCGGCGGGGACGAATTCCAGGTGCTGCTGCCCGACATGGACGATCGCGGCACGCTGGGCGAACTGGCCAACCGCATCGTCCAGTCGCTCTCGCAGCCCTACCAAATCAACGGCCGGCGGGCGATCATCGGCACCTCGGTCGGGATCGCGATTGCGCCCTATGACGGGGTCAGCGCCGACGAATTGACCCGCGCGGCCGACATGGCGCTCTACGCTGCCAAGGATTCGCGCGGCGGCACCTTCTGCTTCTTCACCTCCGAACTGCGCGATGCCGCATCGAAGACCGCCAAGCTGGGCGAACGCCTGCGCGATGCGGTCGATCGCGGCGAGCTGACGCTGGCCTATCAGCCGCTGGTCGATCCGGTCTCCAACCAGGTCAAATGCTTCGAGGCGCTGCTGCGCTGGACCGATGGCGATGAAGGCGCGATTTCGCCCGGCGATTTCATTCCCGTGGCGGAGAATGACGACCTGATCCTCAAGATCGGCGAGATGGCGCTGCGGCAGGCCTGCGCCGATGCGATGCAATGGCCTAAAACGATCCGCGTTGCGGTCAACGTGTCAGCCAAGCAGTTCGTGCGCCCCGGTTTCCGCAAGACGGTTGCCACCGCGCTCGAAGTCTCAGGCCTCAGCCCCGCACGGCTCGAACTGGAGATCACCGAGAGCGTTTTCGTCGGCGATCTTGAAGCGGTGGACGCGATTTTCCGCGATCTCAAGAAGCTCGGCGTGCGCCTTGCGCTCGACGATTTCGGCACCGGCTATTCCTCGCTCGCCTATCTGAAGCACGGCCATTTCGACAAGCTAAAGATCGACCAGAGCTTTGTGCGCGGCTGCACCGAGAACGGCGATATCAACCCGGCGATCATCACCGCCATCGTCGCGCTGGCCAAGGCGCTGGGGATGGAGACCGTCGCCGAGGGCGTCGAGGCGATGGACGAGCTCGAACTGGTGCGCCAGCGCGGCGCGGATCTGGTGCAGGGCTATGTCTATTCCGCCGCGGTCAGCCACGAGGATGTGGTGCGCCAGTTTGCCGAGGGCAGCATGCAGGTGAAGGCCAACGGCCCGCCGCGCCACCGCGCCGAACGCATCTCGATCTTCCGCAAGGTCGGCCTGATCCACGAAGACCACTACTACGACGTGATCCTGCGCAACCTCTCCAAGACAGGGGCGCGCATCAATGGCCTTGCCGGGGTGCCGGTGGGGACCGATGTGGTGCTCGATCTGGGCCATGGCCAGCTGGTCGTGAGCAAGGTCGCCAATGCTTCGGAAAGCAGCCAGGGCCTGCAGTTCGAGACCCCATTGATCAGCGACGGCAGCGGCGGCTTCATGACCCGCCACCGCATCTCGCCCTATTCGTTGGCTGAGGCGGGGATCCCGCTGGCGGCGCTGGGCGCAGGGGCCTTCCCGCTTGCCAAGTGGCGCGAGGCGCACAAGACCTCGCCTGCCTTCGTCCAGCTTGATCTGAGCGTCTGAACCCCGAAAAAGGCGCCCCAAGCGCCCGATGTTTCACGTGAAACATCGTGAAACAGCGCGCCGAACCGGGTCATCCCGGGGTTAACTGGGGGTCAACTGCCACCCAAACCGGGTCTGGAATCAGCCCCTGCCGCGATATCCGGGCACGCCCTGGTCGGGCAGCCACAGATCGGCCGGAGGCGGACCGGACTGCCAGAACACATCGATCGGGATGCCGCCGCGCGGATACCAGTAGCCGCCGATCCGCAGCCATTGCGGGCGCATTTCCGTAAACAGGCGCACCCCGATACCCACGGTCACATCCTCGTGGAAGCCGTTGTGATTGCGGAAGGAACCGAGAAACAGCTTGAGGCTCTTGCTCTCCACAATCGTCTCGCCCGGCACGTAATCGATCACCAGATGGGCAAAATCGGGCTGGTTGGTCACCGGACACAGCGAGGTGAACTCCGGACTGACGAAGCGCACCATATAGGTGAGGCCCGGACGCGGATTGGGCACGTAGTCGAGCACCGCCTCTTCAGGCGATGCGGGAAGCGGCGTGTCGCGGCCGAGAAACTGCGGGGTGCCGGCGGGGGGCGGAGTGGTGCTGGTCATGGCCGCGCAATTGCCCCGATCCGTGTCCGGGCGCAAGCCGGGAACTGGTCGCAGTGCTTGGCGCGCGGCCCCAGTCGCGCTAGGCCTTGCGCCATGACGACACCTGTCCCGAGCCTCGTTTCGAGCGACTGGCTGGCAGCCCGGCTGGGCGCGCCCGGTCTGGTCGTGCTTGATGCCTCCTACCACCTGCCCGCCGCCAACCGCGACGCCGCTGCCGAATTTGCCGCCGGACATATTCCCGGCGCGCGGTTTCTGGCCGTAGCGAGCCTGTTCGATGCAGGTTCCTCCGTGCCCTATGCCTTCCCGACGCCCGATCAGATTGCCGAGCGGCTTGCGGGCCTCGGGGTCGGGCCGGATGATGCGATCATCATCTATGACGACAGCGCGATCCGCACCTCGGCGCGGGCGTGGTTCGTGCTGACGGCGAGCGGGCGCGGGAATGTCGCGATCCTCGATGGCGGATTGGCGAAATGGCTTGCCGACGGCCATCCGGTGGACAGCTCCGCCGCCGATATCGCGCCTGCCACCCCTGCCCGCTTCACAGCGCCCGCACGGGTGCGCAGCAAGGCCGCCATGCTCGCCAATCTCGCGAGCGGCGCCGAACAGGTGATCGACGCGCGCGCAGCCGAGCGAGTGTTCGGCACCGGCACCGATCCGGTCAATGGCCTGCCGATGGGCCGCATCCCGGGCAGCGGCAATCTGCCCTATACCGATCTCTTCAACGCCGACGGCACCTACAAATCGCCCGATGCCTTGCGGGCCGCTTTCGCAGCGGCGGGGATCGACCTGACGCGCCCCGTCACCACCACCTGCGGCAGCGGGGTTACGGCGAGCGTGGTGCTGTTTGCCCTGCACCTCGTCGGCAAGGACGATACCGCGCTCTATGATGGCAGCTGGAGCGAATGGGGTGCAGACCCCGCCACGCCCAAGGCGCAAGGGCCAGACGCATGAGCGGCGGCGGGGACGACAGCACCCGCAAGCCCGCCACCCGCGTGGTGCGCGGCGGACGGCGTCCGGAATGGACCGGCCCGGTGGTCAATCCGCCGGTGTGGCGCGCCTCGACCCACCTCTATGCCAACGACGCCGAACGGCGCGAGGCGGGCAAGCACAATAATGATGGCCAGTTCTTCTATGGCCGCCGCGGCGCGCCGACCCAGTGGGCGCTGGCCGATGCCCTGACCGCGCTGGAACAGGGTGCACATGGCACGGTGCTCTATCCCAGCGGCGTGGCGGCGATTGCGGGCGCGATGCTTGCGGTGCTCAAGCCGGGCGACCGGCTGCTGATGGCCGACAATGCCTATGATCCCACCCGCAGCATGGCGACCGGCCTGCTCGCGCGGCTGGGGGTGGAGACGGCCTTCTTCGATCCGCGCGATCTCACAGGTTTTGCAACTCTGGTGGAGGGCGCCAAGGCCGTGTGGCTGGAGGCGCCCGGCAGCCTCACCTTCGAGATGTGCGATGTGCCTGCCCTCGCTGCTGCCGCGCGCGCGGCGGGCGCAGTGAGCATCCTCGACAACACCTGGGCCAGCCCGCTCGGCTTTGCCGGCCTCGCGCATGGCTGCGACATCGTGATGATGAGCCTGTCGAAGCATGTCGGCGGCCATTCGGACCTGATGATGGGCAGCGCGAGCGCGGGCAAGCGCTGGTACACCGCGCTGCGCCGCACCGCGCAGGAACTGGGACAGGTGGTCTCGCCCGATGATGCTGCGCTGGCCGCAAGGGGCCTGCGCACGATGAGCATCCGGCTCGAAGCGCAAACCAAAGCTGCGCTGGCCATTGCCGAATGGCTGGAAACCCAGCCGCAGGTCGCGCGCGTGGCGTGCCCCATGCTGCCCTCCGATCCCGGCCATGCGCTTTGGGCGCGCGATTTCACCGGCGGCTGCGGATTGTTCGCCTTTGTGCTGGCGAGCGATGATCCCGCCGCCTCGGCCCGAGTGGTGGACGCGCTGGAGCTGTTCGGGATCGGTTACAGCTGGGGCGGCTATGAAAGCCTCGCGCTCGCCATCACGCCGGAGGATTATCGCAGCTGCATGGCCGGCACCGGCGGCAAGCCCGCGATCCGCCTGTCGATCGGGCTGGAGGATGCGCAGGATCTGATCGCGGATCTGGGACAGGGACTAAAGCAGATTTAAGTTCCAGCATCGGCCCGCCAGCGGACGGGCCGCGAGCGCACGCGCGCGAGCCGCAGGCGCTCAAGGCCGCAGGACTTGAAACAGCGCCGAGGACGGGGCCGCGGATGCGGCCCCGCAAACAAAGGCGAAAGCTACGCTTCTGCCCTGCCAAACCATTCTCGCTGGCAGCTTGCCGCGCGCTCGCCCATCTGCCTGCCATGCGAAAGACCGGCACCATCTATCTCGTCGGCGCAGGGCCGGGTCCGGTGGACCTCCTCACCCTGCGCGCTGCCCGCCTGATCGAGCGGGCCGAAGTGATCGTCCATGACGGGCTGATCGGCCCCGATATCCTCGGCCTTGCGCGCCCTGATGCGCGGCTGATCTCGGTCGCCAAACAGCGCGCCCGCCACACTCTGCCGCAAGACGGCATCAACGCGCTGCTGGTGCGCGAGGCGCTGGCGGGGCGCGATGTGGTGAGATTGAAGGGCGGCGATCCCTTCATCTTCGGGCGCGGCGGCGAGGAAGCCGAGGCTGCACGCGCGGCTGGTGTGCCGGTGGAAGTCGTCCCCGGCATCTCGGCCGCCAATGGCGCAGCGGCGGCGGCGCAGATCGCGCTCACCCACCGCGACGCCTCCAGCATCGTCAGCTTCGTGGCGGGCCAGTGCAAGGGCCTGTCCGAACAGGACTGGTCGGGCCTTGCCGGCAAGGGCCGCACGCTGGTGATCTACATGGGCGTCTCCACCGCGGGCGCGATTGCCGAGAAGCTGATGGCCGATGGCCTTGCCCCCGACATGGCCATCGCCGTGATCGAGAACGCCGCGCGCCCCGAAATGCGGGTGCTGCGCGGGTTGCTCGCGGGGCTCCCCGATCTGGTCGAGGCGGAAGCCGTGCAGAGCCCCGCGCTCATCGTCATCGGCGAAGTGACCGCGCGGGACGACATCACCGTAGCCGCGCTCGCGCAGGAGAGTGCAGAATGAAAATCCTCACCGGCAATGATCTGCGCAGCGGCGCGGTGACGTGGTGGACCGGCAAGGGCTGGTCGCTGTTCGTCGACGATGCGGTGGATGTGGGCGACGAGGCCGAGGTGATCCTCGCCCGCGAACAGGCCGCGCGCCGGGTCAATGTGCCCTATGCGATCGAGGCGAGCATTGACGCCGCCGGGCATGTCCGCCCCGCACACATCAAGGACCGCGTGCGGGCATTGGGGCCGACCGTGCGCCGCGATCTTGCCGTGGGCATTGCCGACAAGACCGGCTGGGACTGGGTGATCTGATATGTACCGTTACGATTCCTACGATCAGGCGATGGTCGATGCCCGCGTCGCAGAATTCCGCGATCAGGCCCGCCGCCGTCTCGATGGCTCGCTGAGCGAGGACCAGTTCAAGCCGCTGCGGCTGATGAACGGGCTCTACCTGCAATTGCACGCCTATATGCTGCGCGTCGCGATCCCCTATGGCACGCTCGACAGCCGCCAGATGGCGATGCTCGCCGACATCGCGGAGAAGTATGACCGCGGCTATGGCCACTTCACCACCCGCCAGAACCTCCAGTACAACTGGATCAAGCTGGAGGATGCTGCCGACATCCTCGCCGATCTGGCGACGGTCGAGATGCACGCGATCCAGACCAGCGGAAACTGCATCCGCAATATCTCGTCCGATCACTTCGCGGGCGCTTCCGCCGACGAGGTGGTCGATCCCCGCCCCTATGCCGAGCTGATGCGCCAGTGGTCGAGCTTCCATCCGGAGTTCACCTACCTGCCGCGCAAGTTCAAGATCGCGGTGATCGCCAGCGAGAAGGACCGCGCGGCGATGCGGCTGCACGATATCGGCGTGCGCTTTATCAAGCGTGACGGCGAATTGGGCGCGCAGTTCTATGCCGGTGGCGGGATGGGCCGCACGCCCATGATCGCGCCGCTGATCCGCGACTTCGTGCCGCTCGATCACTTCATCACCTATGCCGAGGCGTGCCTTAGGGTCTACAACCGCTACGGACGGCGCGACAACAAGTACAAGGCGCGCATCAAGATCCTCGTCCACGAGCTGGGCGCGGCGGAATACACCCGTCAGGTCGAAGAGGAGTTCGCCCACCTGCTGGGCGTCGGCGTCGAACCGCCGCGCGAGGAACTGGCGCGGATTGCGGAATTCTTCTCCGACCCACCGTTCGTGTCGAGCGAAGTCGAGACACCCTTCGAGCAGCGCCTCTCGACTACGCTCGAGGCGAACGGCGGTCATGGCAGCGCGTTTGGCCAATGGGTCCGCCGCAACACCCATCGCCACAAGCATGATGCCTACGTCTCGGCGGTCATCAGCCTGAAGCCCGCTGGCGGCATTCCCGGCGATGCCACCGCCGAACAGATGCGCGTCGTGGCGCGGCTCGCGAAGGAATACTCCTTCGACGAACTGCGCGTGATGCACACGCAGAACCTGCTGCTGCCCCACGTCCGCATCGCCGATCTGCACGCAGTTTGGAGCGCGCTCGATGCGGCAGGGCTTGGCGCGCCCAACATGGACACGATCGAGGACATCATCGCCTGCCCGGGCCTTGATTACTGCAGCCTCGCCAATGCCCGTTCGATCCCGCTCGCCCAGCGCATTTCGGAGCGTTTCGCGCAGGCCGGCCGCACCGAAGTGGTCGGCGAGTTGAAGCTTAAGATCTCCGGCTGCATCAATGCCTGCGGTCACCACCATGCGGGCCACATCGGCATCCTTGGCGTCGACAAGAAGGGGGTGGAGAACTACCAGCTCTCGCTCGGCGGATCGGAGGCCGAGGACGTCAGCCTCGCCAAGATCACCGGCCCCGGCTTCGACGAGGACGGCGTGATCGCCGCAGTCGAGACAGTCACCGACGTCTATCTCGCCCAGCGCGCCGACGGCGAGCGCTTCCTCGATACCTATCGCCGCATCGGCATGGAGCCGTTCAAGGAGGCGCTTTATGGGCAGTGATCTGGGCACCAGCCCCGATGAGGTACAGTTCCGCTTCCGCGATGACGAGCCGGTCGATCATGCCGCCGTCACGGTCGATTCCTGCTGCGACCAGACCAACGCCACCGCCGTCCGGATCGAACCGGGCGATGATGCGCGCCTGCTGCTGCCCTTCCTTGACCGGCTCGCGCTGGTGGAGGTGAACTTTCCCGTGTTCGGCGACGGACGCGGCTATTCCGCCGCCCGGATCCTGCGCGAGGCAGGCTACACCGGCGAGCTGCGCGCGGTCGGCGATGTGCTCATCGACCAGCTCTCGCACATGCGCCGCTGCGGGTTTGACAGCTTCGCCCCCGACAAGCGGCTCGACGAGGCAGACGCGGCCCGCGCCTTTGCGACCTGGGAGAATGTCTACCAGCACGCCGCCGATCGCAGGGCCACCATCGCGGACAAGCGCCATGAAGCCTGAGCTCTCGCTCTCCGGCAGCGATCGCACCCGCGACGCGCTCGACCTCGCCCCGCGCTTTACCGAGCATGATGCGGTGCGCCTCAACCGCATGTTCCGCGGCTCCTCGACGCAGGAGATGCTGGAGGCGGTGATCCGCGACAATCTCGCGGGGGATCTCGCGGTCGTCTCCAGCTTCGGCGCCGAGAGCGCGGTGCTGCTGCACCTCGTCCCCAGCGTCGATCCGGCGGTGCCGGTGCTGTTTCTCGACACGGGCAAGCATTTTGCCGAAACGTTGGCCTATCGCGACGAACTGGTGGCGCGGCTGGGCCTCGATCTGGTGGTGCTGACCCCCGATCCGGTAGACCTTGCCAAGAAGGACGAGACCGGCCTTCGCTGGTCCTACGATCCCGATGGCTGTTGCGAGATCCGCAAGGTTCGCCCGCTGGAAAAGGCGCTCGCCGCCTATGATGCGAGCTTCACCGGCAGGAAGTCTTTCCAGGCCGCGACCCGCGCCAATCTGCCGCGCTTTGAAGTGGACACCTCGGACGCGCAGGGGCGGCTCAAGATCAATCCGCTGATCGATTGGGATGCGAGCCAGATCGAAGGATACTTCATCCAGCACGATCTGCCGCGCCATCCGCTGATCGCGCAGGGCTACCCCTCGATCGGCTGCTCGCCCTGCACGAGCCAAGTGCTGCCTGGCGAAGACCCGCGCTCGGGCCGCTGGAAGGGTTGGGACAAGACCGAATGCGGCATCCACAAGCCGGGCGAGGAACCCTTCCTCTAACCCGTCAAAGCCACCCCTCGCGGCGGTACCATTCGGCGGTCGCTTTGAGGCCTTCGTCGCCCGCAATGCGTGGGCACCAGATGCCCGGCGGCGGGCGGTGGTGCGAGCGGGACACCCAGTTGGGGTGGCACATGTAGCCCACGCGGTCGGCGGTAAGCTTGGCCCGGTCGCCGCGCACAAAGCGGTCTCCTGCGGCCGCCGCGATCAGCAACCCGGCGGGGAGATGCGGCGCAAAGACTGCGCCCTTGCCGACCGCGCGGCCGATGGCCTGGGCGAGTTCCTTGTGGCTCCACCCGCCCTCGCGGCCATCGTCAGGCTCGTAGGTCTTCTTGCGCGTCGGCGCGGCATTGCTGGCCGCCAGCGTCACCAGCAACCGCGCCAGATCATCGGCGTGGATGATCGAACTCGCCCCGCCCGGCGGCAGGGGGACAAAGCCCCACTTCGCGGTGCGGAACATGTCGAGATAGTCGATATCGCGCGGCCCATAGACGCCGGGCGGGCGCACCGTGGTCCAGTCGAGCCCGCTCGCCTCCACCACCTGCTCGGCCCGCGCCTTGGACGCGCCATAGGCCGAAAGCTGGGGTTCGCGCGCCGAGAGCGAGGAGACAAACACCAGCCGCTTCACGCCCTGCGCGCGCATCGCCGCGATCACCGCGATGGTGCCGGTGACATTGGCGGTCTCGAATTCGGCAATATCGGGCGTGTTGGTGAGGCCTGCGACATGGATCATCGCGTCGGCACCCTCGCACAGGGCTTCGAGCGCTTCGGGCTTTGCAAGGTCGCCCGCGATCCATGTAACGCCGTCCTGCGCAGCTTGCGGCTTGCGGGTGAGCGCGCGCACCTCGTGGCCCTCGGCCAAGGCGGCCGCCAACACCGCAGAGCCGACGAATCCGGTAGCGCCGGTTATGGCGAGTGTGCTCATAGCAGCACCATGTGATCGCGGTGGATCACGCAGGAGCGCGGGGCATAGCCCAATCGCGCCTCCTGATCCTCGGCCCGCCGGCCGGCGATCGTCTGCACTTCGGCGGCGTCATATTCGGCGAGGCCCTGCGCCAGCCGCTCGCCCTTGAGGCTGAGCACGCTGACGAGATCGCCGCGCCGGAAGGTGCCCGACACGCCGACCACGCCCGCCGCCAGCAAGCTCGCACCGCTCTTCAAGGCTTCGGCGCAGCCCTTGTCGACACGCAGCTCGCCCGAAGGCGCCAGCCGCCCGCCGAGCCATGCCTTGCGCGCCGAGGCTGCGCTGACCGGCAGGAACAGCGTGCCCGTATCGCTCGCCAGCGCGCGGGCAATCGGGGCTTCGTGGGTGCCGTTGAGGATGGCGAGCGCAATGCCGGCCCGCGTCGCAATCTGGGCGGCCTGAAGCTTCGACACCATCCCGCCCGAGCCGAGGCCCGAGGACGAGGCCCCGCTCGCCATCGCCATGACTTCAGGCGTCACCGCATCGACCACCGGCACCAGCGCCGCACCGTCTTCGCGCGGATCGCAGGTGTAGAGCCCGTCGATATCCGAGAGCAGCAGCACCAGATCGGCATTCGCCGCCTGCGCCACCCGCGCGGCGAGGCGATCATTGTCACCGAAACGGATTTCCTCGGTGGCAACCGAATCGTTCTCGTTGATCACGGGGATCACGCCCGCTTCCAGCAGCCGGTCAAGCGTCGCGGCGGCGTTGAGGTAGCGGCGGCGGTCTTCAAGATCGCCCAGCGTCAGCAGCATCTGCGCGGCGGCAATGCCCTCCCCGCCAAGCGCGCGGCTCCACAGATCGGCCAGCGCAATCTGGCCCACGGCAGCGGCCGCCTGCGCATCGGCGAGGCTCCCGCGCCCGCCCTTGGGCAGGCTGAGGCGCGCCGCACCCAGCGCAATCGCGCCCGAACTAACCACGATCACCTGCGCGCCCGCATTGCGGAGAGCGGCGAGATCTCCCGCCATGCGCGCCAGCCATTCGGTGCGCGGGCGCCCGCCGCCGACCAGCAGGGCCGAGCCGATCTTGACCACGATCCGCCGTGCGGTGGTGATATCGGACAGCTGGCTCAGCATTGCGTCAGGTCAGAGCGGCGACCACTCGGGCGCGTCGTCATCGTCTTCGATCTCGACGGCCTTGGTCTCGGTCGCGGTGCGATCCGGCAGGAAGCTGAGCACGGCGTCCAGCAATTCAGGAATGCCCGCACCCGTCGCGCCGGAGACGGCAAAGACCTTGTCCGCGCCCGCTTCCAGCAGCTCTTCGCGATAGGCCTCGACCAGTTCGGCATCGGCCAGATCGAGCTTGTTGAGCACCACCAGCCGCGCCTTGTCGTCAAGGCCCGCACCGTAGGCCGCCAGCTCGTCCTCGACGATGCGCATGGCTTCGGCAGGGTCGGCATCATCGGTGCCGGTGATGTCGATCAGGTGGATCAGCACCCGGCAGCGCTCGATATGGCCGAGGAACCGGTCACCGATACCCACGCCTTCCGCCGCCCCTTCGATCAGGCCCGGAATGTCGGCCAGCACGAATTCGCGGCCCTTGTGGCGCACCACGCCCAGCTTCGGCACGAGCGTGGTGAAGGCATAATCGCCGACCTTGGCCTGCGCGTTGGAGACCGCGTTGATGAAGGTCGATTTGCCGGCGTTCGGGAGCCCCACCAAACCGACATCGGCGAGCAGCTTCAGCCGCAGCCACACCCACGCCTCCTGCCCGGGGATGCCCGGCTGGTGCTGGCGCGGGGCGCGGTTGGTGGAGGTTTTGTACGACGCGTTGCCGCGTCCGCCCATCCCGCCTTCGAGGAAGGTGATCCGCTGGCCGACCTGCGTGAAGTCGGCGAGCACCTCTTCCTTGTCCTCGGAGAGGATCTGCGTGCCGACCGGCACCTTGATGACGAGCGGCTTGGCACTGGCGCCAGTGCGGTCCTTGCCCATCCCGTGGCCGCCGCGCGCGGCCTTGAAGTGCTGCGAATAGCGGAAGTCGATCAGCGTGTTGAGGCCGGCGACGGCTTCGAACACGATGTCGCCGCCATTGCCGCCGTTGCCGCCGTCAGGGCCGCCATATTCGACGTACATCTCGCGCCGGAACGAGACGGCCCCGGGGCCGCCGCCGCCGGACTTCACATAAATCTTGGCTTGATCGAGGAAATGCATGGGCGCCCCTTATGCATTTTCTGCTGCAAATGCGAGGGGAATGGCACAGCAGCCTTTCCCCTCGCACGCGGAAGCGGTGTTTTCAGAACCTCGCCTCAACCCCCAAGACCGCCGAACGCCCCGGCGAGACGAAGCTGAACACCTGCTCGTAGGTCTCGCCCAGCAGGTTATCGACGCGGGCAAAGACATCGAGGCTGTCATTGAGCTTCGCCCGCGCATTGAGGTTCACCAGCGTGTAGTCATCGAGGCTCACCCGCACCGGCACGAAGCTCGGATCGGTGAAGGCCACGTCGCTTGCCTGCCCGTTGTGCCGCACCACCAGCGTGGCCGAGGCGGCATCATCCGGCGCGGTCCATGTCAGCGCCGCGCTGGCGATATGGCGCGGGCGGCGCACCTCGCGCACGCCGTTCTCCTCGGCATCGAGATAGCTGTAAGCCGCATCGAGGCTCCACTGATCGGCAATCCGGGCATTGAGCGACACTTCCACCCCGCGCTGCTGGCTGGTGGTGGTGCGGTTGGCCGGGGTGGCGATGAAGGTCGGCGGCGGGAAGGTGGTGAAGATCTCGCCTTCCAGCTCGCTGTCGAAGTAAGTGACCGCCACGCTGGCATTGTCGCCAAGCTGCTGGTCGAGGCCCGCTTCCCAACCCGTGGACTTTTCGGGGCGCAGCGCGGCATTGCCGATGAAGCGCCCGTCGACGAAGCCGTAAAGCTCGAAGAAGCCGGGGTTCTTGACCCCGCTGCCCGCGGCGGCGCGGATGCGGGTGGTGTCGGTCAGACGATAGCCCGCGCCCACGCGGAAGGTCGTGGCATCGCGGAACAGATCGTTGATGTCATGGCGCAGCGCCGCGCTGAAATCGAACGCCTCCCCCGTATAGCGATATTCGCCAACGAAGCCGACCGTCTCGATTTCGCGGCGACCATTGAAGGCAAAGCCGCCCGGCGTGGTGTTGCGGAAGCCTTCGACCTCGTAGTCGGCGGCGAAGGTGACGTTATGCGCCTCCGCGATCTTGAAGGCGCTGACATAGGAGGCCTTGAAGCGATCGCCCTTGCTCGAATTGGAGCGCCCGAAGGGGCCGAAGGTGTCGCGGGTGATATCGGCCACCTGTGCCGAGATATCATGGGTCCAGCGCCCCTCCAGCGCCTCGGCCCGTGCGCCGACGAGGGCATAGATCGCCTCGTTGGTGAAGCGGGTGCCGGGGCTGTCGATGACGAAGCCGAAGGTCGGGTTGGCCGCGTTGAAGTCGCTGTCGTTGAACAGCCCCTCGGTACGGATGAAACGGGCCGCGGCGCGCAGGGCGAAGCCTTCGGCCACATCCACGCTGGCCTTGCCCGAGAGGGTGTAGCTGTCGCGCCCGATATCGCGCACGCCATTGCGGGCGTTGGGCTGACCATCGGTGCTGAGGACCACGGCGGAAATGCCTGCATCCCAGCCATTGCCGTAAGCGCCGTAGCGCGCCGCGCCGTTCACAGTCCCTTGCGTGCCGCCTTCGAGCCTTGCAGCGAAGCCCGGCACAGCGCGCCCGCTGGCACTTTCATAGGCCACGACCCCGCCGATCGCATCGGGGCCATAGAGCGCGGATTGCGCACCCCGCAGCACTTCGACGCGCGCGCCGACCTCGGCGGCCAGCGTGCCGATATCGAACTCGCCGGCGAAGGGATCGGACACCTCGATCCCGTCAACCAGCACGAGGACGTGGTTTGCCTCCGAACCGCGCAGGCGGATCTGGGTCTGGCCCGCAACGCCCGCCACAGCCACGCCCGGCACATCGCGCAGCACATCGGCAATGTCGCGGGTCTGGCGCGCTTCGAGCTGGCTGGTCGTGATGACCGTTACCGAACCGGTAAAGCTATCGCGTTCGAGCGATCCGTCACGGCTGGCGGAAACGAGGATTTCCGGTGGCAGGCGAAAATCGGCGATGACAATCTTTTCGCCATCGTCCTGCGCGTTCGTATCCTGCGCGCTTGCAGGCACGCCCCACACCAGCGCCGCCCCAGCGACGCTGCACAAAAATGCAAAATTTCTCACGGATTCCTCCCGTCATCAGCAACATGGGGGCCGCGAGGGGATCCCATCCCTCACAGCCCGGTGATGTCGCTCACAACGAAAGTCAGTTTCCGCGCCTGGCCAACCCCTGAACCAAGCAAAGAGCGACACGCCCCGGTCGGTCTCCTGGCTCACGGATCAGCGCATGGGATGCTCGCCTTCCCGGATGCCCGAAAGCTCCAGTGGCTGCCCTCTTGGAAGAGGGGGCGCACTCCATACTCACCGCTTACAGTTGCAGGGACAGCTGCGGATTTGCACCGCATTCCCGTTACCTTGGCGCTTCTTGTTGTTAAGCGCTCGCCTCCGCGAGCGCAATATCCTCGCTCTCGTGGCCTGAAGGCCACGTCGCTGCGGGCGGCCGTTCGGCCTTGCGGCGAGGCTTCGCCCGCCGAACCAGCGTCACACGCAAACCGTGCTCTAGAGCACTATTTCGGCCCGCCAACGGACGGGCCGCAAGCGCGGAGTCGAAGCCGAAGGCGCAGACGTGCGAAGCACAACTGCCCGCGCGCCGCGCCTTATGGCGCGAAAGCCAAGGCGGACGGACGTCCGCCGCCCGGCGCCTGAGGGCAAAAACAAATGACTCCAGTTTTCAGGAAGCGCCCGTCCAGCGGACGGGTGATAGAGAAAAACTGGTGGAGCCGAGGGGGATCGAACCCCTGACCTCGTCATTGCGAACGACGCGCTCTCCCATCTGAGCTACGGCCCCGTTCCAGATTTTCAGCCCGCGCCAGCCGAGGCTGGCCTGCAAGCGAGGGCGGGCATTAGCGAGAAGATTTCCCCCGCGCAACGCCCGATTTTGGCTACTTCTGCGGGGGACGCGGCGTGCCGCTCTGGATCGGCTGCACCACCGGCTGCGAGGTGACGTTCTCGTTGACCGGAACCACCGGCACGGCAACCCCGGTCTCAGGGTCGGTCACCGTGGTCACCGGCAGCCCTTGAGCGGTCAGATCAGCCACGCCTGGCACCCGTGCCCCGCTTGCGCGGGCTTCCTGCACCGCCACCCAGCCGGGCTGCGACGCACCATATTGCACGCCCCACTTGGCGTCCCATTCGGCCGAGGCGCGCTGGTAGGTCTCGTATTCGTCGAAGAAGGTCTCGAACGGCGCGAGCAGCCCGTCGAAATTGGCCTTGGCAAAGGCCAGCGGATCAGCGGGCGGGAGCGCCACTGCGCGGTTCGCCATGTCGAGCGCGGCGCGGCAGAAGCCCGAGCGCGCGGCCGGCAGGGCGAAGAAGTTGTAGACCTGCGTCACCGAACCGTCGCGCGCGACGATCGCATCGCGCCTGGTCTTGTGGCGGCGGGCAAAATCCTTCTCCAGCCGGTCGTTCACCGCCTTCAGCGGGCGGGCGTTCTTCGTCAGGAAGGTGCGATAGCCGGCCAGGATCGGCTCGTATTCGGGCGCAAGGCAATTCAGTGCGGCCACGTTCCACGCCGAACGCAGGTGCCACACCAGCTGATCATCGCCGAGCCCGGAATTGACGGTGATGCGCCGCCCGTCCGGCCCGCGCGCTGGAATGTCCATCACGTAGTGCGCCCCGCCCGGCGGAAGCGGGCGATAGGGCACAGCCTCGACCACGCGCACAGGCGGCGGCGGAGGGGGCGGAGGCGGCGGCGGGGGTGCAGGCGTGGCGCAAGCTGCCAGCAGCGCCGAACCGACCGCCACGGCCGTGATCGTCAGGCCGAAGGGCGTGCGCCGCACGTTCGGGGACAATTGCTGCGGTACCACGGACATGTCTCTCACCCTCTTTTGCTGCCGGTGCGCGCGAAGATATTGATGAAGCGCGCCTTGCTCCAGCCTTAAGCCGTCCGGCGATAGCTGCGTAAGATAACAAAGCAAATGCCCGGAGCCTATGGAAAGGCCCCGGGCATTCGACATTTCAACACCTGCGTCGGACCGGCGGTCCGGCAGTCTGCAATTACGCGCGCCAGTTACTCACGATTGCCGAGGAACTGCAGCAGGAAGGTGAACATGTTGATGAAGTCGAGATAGAGGTTCAGCGCGCCCAGGATCACGGCCTTGCCCGCGAACTCGGTACCGCGCAGATACTGATACTCGGTCTTCAGGCGCTGCGTGTCATAGGCGGTGAGGCCTGCGAAGATCAGCACGCCGATGAAGCTGATCGCGTAGTGGAACGCGGGCGACTTGAGGAACATGTTGATGATCATCGCCACCAGCAGGCCAATCACGCCCATGATCAGGAAGCTGCCCATGCCGGACAGGTCCTTCTTGGTGGAATAACCCCACAGCGACAGGCCGGCAAAGGCCGCCGCGGTGGCAAAGAACGTCGTGGCGATCGAGCCGCCGGTGTAAACGAGGAACACCGAGGACAGCGACAGGCCCATCAGCACCGCAAAGCCCCAGAACATCGCCTGCAGAGTGGCGGTGCTGAAGCGGTTGGCGCCAAAGCTCATCGCGAAGACAACGATCATCGGCGAGAGTGCGACGATCCAGCGCAGGATGCCGCCGGTGAAGATCGTTTCGGCGACGCCGCTAGTGAACGCCATCAGAGCCACGATCCCCGTCAGCAGAATGCCCGAGGTCATGTAGTTGTAGATCGAGAGCATGTGCTTGCGCAGGCCCTCGTCAAAACGGCCAGCGACATCGCCACCGGCGCGCGGCACCGAGCCGAGGCGCTGCGCATTGCGCGAAGTGTCATTCCAGTCAGCCATTGTGAAACCCTTTGATCCTTCCATCGGAGCGCGAAACGCCGCGCTCTCCAGTGCTGCGAATATCGGGGTTTCGTAGCGGCATTTCAAGCGAAACCGGATTGCAAAGCGTGCAATCCGTTCAGATTAACACCGGTTAATCTTAACTGCCCTTGGAGAGCGCCGCGCCCTTGGCAGCGGTGGCGCGCAAAGTCTCGGTCAGCAGGCGGCGCAGCGCTGCCTCTTCGTCGAGCACGTTCAGTCCCTCGCGCGTCATCCCGCCCGGGCTCGCCACACGGTCTGCGAGGGTCGCCGGGCCGACATCGGACGTCGCCGCCAGCGCCGCTGCGCCCTCGACCGTGGCCAGCGCCAGCGCATCGGCGCTCGCCTGATCCAGCCCGAGATCGGCAGCCGCCCCCGCCAGCGCATCGATGAAGCGGTAGACAAAGCCCGGCCCCGATCCGGCCAGCGCGGTGACGAGATCGAACTGCGCCTCGCCATCGAGCCACAGCGCCGTCCCCAGCTGCCCGAACAGCGCAAAGGCAGCGTCGCGCCCCGCTGCGTCCAGTCCTGCCTCGGCGAGGATCACGGGCGATTTGTTGATACGCGCAGCCAGATTGGGCATCACCCGCACATGGGCGGCGGCCCCGGGAAAGGCGGCCTGGAGCTGATCCAGCCTTATTCCGGCAAGCAGCGAATAGACCGTCCTGCCCGTTGTCAGCTCTTGCAGGCTCGGCCCCAATTGGCCCAACTGCTGCGGCTTGAACCCGAGCAGCACCGCATCATGGGTGCCCGGCACCGCGGCAGCATCGCGGTAGAGCGCAACGCCTGCGGGCGCTTCGGAGAGGGCCGGATCGAGCACAGAAAGCCGTGCCGGATCGACGCCCGCTGCCAGCCAGCCGGCCAGCATCGCCCCGCCCATATTGCCGCAACCGATGATAAGAAGCTGGTTCGTCATCCTGCGCGGGAGGCTCTCAGGCCTCGCCCGCCGCGTCAACCATCGCCGCTTCGAGCGCCGCGCGCGGGCTCTTGTCGCCCCACAGCACGAACTGGAAGGCGGGGTAGAAGCGGTCGCACTCGTCGATCGCGATCTCGACCAGCGATTGCGCCATGTCGAGTGTCAAGCGCCCTTCCTCGCCCAGCAATGCGCCGTGGCGGTAGAGCAGGACATCGCCGTTCGACCAGATGTCGAAATGCCCCAGCCACATCTGTTCGTTGACGAGGCAGAGCAGTTCATTGGCCGAACCGCGCTTGTCATCGGTGACGCGGATATCGGGCAGGCAGAGGAATTGCAGCACCCGGTCTTCCGGCCGCCAGATCGCGCGCAGCTGGTAATTGGCCCAGCTGCCCTGCACCTCGCCGCTCATCTCCTCGTCGGAGACCATCTCGCACGGCCACCCGCGCGCCTCGAACAGCGCAGCGAGCATTTCGACCGGCGCGGCATCATCCTCGGCGGAATAGTCCATGGTACGCGGCCTCATCGGGCGTTGGTCCGAAGGGCAAGCCTGCAAGTGAGGCGGAAGGCGCGTCGTGCTGTCATCGGCGGCACGAATGGACGGGCAAGGGGGCGCTTGGCAATGCGGCGGCGCGGGCGAGTTGGGGAGAACCGCGCAAGGCTGTGCAAAGCCTGTGCAAAGAAACCCGTGGAAGCTACTTAAGAGGTTGAACTGCCTCACCTTCTTCGCTCAACCACATGAAGGCGTCGAGCCCCTTCTTCTTGAGCTCGCGCACCACCGCCTCGGCCTTGTCGCGGCTGGCGACAGGGCCGATCACGAGCCGGTTGGTCTGCCCCCAGCGCGCCGTGTGCGGCTTGTAGGCGCTGGCGGTTGCCCCGGCCTCGCGGCCGATGCGCTTCCAGTCGAAGGCGAGCGCGTCGATCTTCCTGCCGGTCGCCACCTGCACCCAGACGCGGCTGGGGTGGACGGGCTTGGGCGGCTCCTTGGGCTTGGGCTTCTCGGCCGGCTTGGCTGCGGCTGCCGGCTGCGGCGGGGCCTCGCGCCGAACCGTGATTCGCGACAGGTCGACCGCATCGCCGCTGACCCTGGCATCGGGCAGCGGATCATCGCCGAAATCGGCAAAGACATCGGCCACCCGCTCGGTTCGCGCCGGAGCCGGAGCCGGAGCGGGCGCGGGAACGGGAGCCGCAACACGGGCCGGGGTCGGAGCAGGCGGCAGTGGCGGCGTGTAGGTCGATACCGCCGGTCGCGGCACCGGTGCGGTTGCGGGCGCGGGTGTCGGGACCGGAGCGGGTTTGGGAGCCGGCGCAGGAGCCGCCGCGACGCGGACGGGCGCGGGAGCCGGCGCGGGCTTTGGTGCAGGCGCAGGCGCAGGCTCGCTCCTGCCCAGCGGCGCACCTGCGGGCTCAAGCCGGCTGTCGACCTTCGCCTCGCTCGCCATGCGCGCCAACCGCGGATCGTCACGCCCGATATCCGCCGCGCGCGGGAAAATCCCGAGGTTGGCCGCCGCCGCCTGCTGGGCCGCGGTGAGGCGCGGCATATAGGCAAGGTAAGGCACGATCCGCTGCGACAGATCGCGCGGCATCACCTGTTCGACAATCGCCGTGGCGCGCTCCTGATCGCCGAGGATCGCAAGGCCGAAGGCCCGCGCGCGAAAGGCGGCCATGTCGCGCTTGTCGAGCAGCGGGCGCAGCACCTCTTCAAAGCGCGCGCGGTTGCCGAGGATCGCGTGGCTCACGGCGAGCCTCCGGCGCGCCTCGTCATTGCCGGGATCAAGCTCGATCGCGCGAGTATAGGCCGATTGCGCCGGGGCCTGCTCGCCCACCAGATCGAAGGCCAGCGCCTGATCGGTCAGCACATCGCGCTCGGGCACACCGGCGGCGCGGGCGCGGTCGAATTGCGGGATGGCATCGCCCGGTCGGCCCGAGCGCAGATAGACCGTGCCCAGCCCCAGCGCGACCCGCGGGTTGTTGGCATCAATGTCCGCAGCCCGCCCGAAAAAGCCGACCGCCGCTTCGAGATCGTCCACCCCCATCGCGGCATTGCCGGCCTCGACCAGCGCGTCGATATCCTTGGGCGCCTTGGCGAGCGCGACCAGCGAGCGGTTGAGGCGCTGCACTTCCTCGCTGGGGAGCGGCTGCACCACCTCGCGCGAGACCACCTCCTGCGCGGCAAGCGGCAGGGACGGCAGGGCTGCGGCCAGCACCGGGGCGAGCGCAATGAGCGATGGGGAGAACAGACGGGATGTCACGCGGGCTGACCTAACGCGAAACGGCGGGTTTGCCAGAGCGGGCGTCCCGCCACGCGGCGAACAGCGCCGGATGCGCGCCGGACGGACCTGCCGCCCGGCGCGTGAGTGGCGGCTTACTGGTTGCGGTTGCGATCGATGAAGCGCGGAATGCTGAAGCCGCCGGAGCTGCCGTCGCCCTCGTCCTCATCCTCGTCCTCGTCGTCGGCGCGGCCGGTGCTGCGCGACAGGTTGGCCATGCGCTCGAACAGCGTGCTGCCGCCCGCCGCACCGCCGCCATCCCCGCCCAGCAGCGGACGCCGACGCGCCCCGCCAAGACGCGCGGTCACGGGCTGATCATCGGCAGCAAGGCGATCGGCACTCGCGAGCAGATCGTCCTGCGCAGGATAGGGAGCCGGAGCCGGAGCCTGCTCGACTTCGTCATAGGGGGCGTAGCCACCGGTCAGATCGAGCGTCTCGCCGTCTTCCTCGTCAGCGCCGTATTCATCCTGCCCGACATTGCGCAGGCCCGCGAGCGGATCGACGATCTCGTCGACATCGTCCTCGTATTCCTCGCCCATGTCATCGCCGGCCTGCATGCCGGTGAGATCGAACGGCGCCGCGATGTTGAAATCGCCTTCACCCTCGTCCTCTTCCTCGGCCTCTTCAACCGCGTCATAGGCAGGGGCGATATAGCCGGCTTCCTCGGCGATCTCTTCCTCGGCCGCCTCATAGGGATCGGCTGCGAAGGCCGCAGGCGCAGGCGCGGGGGCGGGCGGTTCCTCGGCCGGCAGTTCGACCAGACCTTCGTCCTCGGACAGTTCGAGCACCGGACGCTTGGGCGCGCGCGACAGGCCGAGCGAGACCGGCTGCGGCCGCTCGATATGGCCGATCGCGCTTTGCTCGATCCCGGTGGCGACCACCGAGACGCGGATCTTGCCCTTGAGATCGGGGTTGAAGGCGCTGCCCCAGATGATGTTCGCGTCCTCGTCCACCAGTTCGCGGATGTGGTTCGCGGCTTCATCGACTTCGAGCAGGCGCATATCCTCGCCGCCGATGATCGAGATGATCACGCCCTTGGCGCCCGCCATGCTGACCCCGTCGAGCAGCGGGTTGGCAATCGCCTGTTCGGCAGCCTGAAGCGCGCGGTTCTCGCCCTCGCCCTCGCCGGTGCCCATCATCGCCTTGCCCATCTCGCTCATCACCGAACGCACGTCGGCAAAGTCGAGGTTGATGAGGCCCGGCATCACCATCAGATCGGTGATCGAGCGCACGCCCTGCTGGAGCACTTCGTCAGCCAGCTGGAAGGCTTCCTTGAAGGTGGTTTCCGCTTTGGCGACCAGGAACAGGTTCTGGTTGGGAATGACGATCAGGGTATCGACGTGCTTCTGGAGCTCCTCGATCCCGGCTTCGGCAGCCCGCATCCGGCGGGTGCCTTCGAACAGGAACGGCTTGGTGACGACGCCCACGGTGAGCACGCCCATGCGGCGCGCAGCCTCGGCGATGACGGGCGCGGCGCCCGTTCCGGTGCCGCCGCCCATGCCGGCCGCGATGAAGCACATGTTGACGCCCGCCAGCGCCTGCTCGACATCGAGCACGGTCTCCTCGGCCGCGGCCTTGCCCACTTCAGGGCGTGCGCCTGCGCCCAGACCGCCGGTGATATCGGGGCCGAGCTGGATGCGCTTTTCCGCCGGACTGGAGGCCAGCGCCTGCGCATCGGTGTTGGCGACGATGAACTCGACACCCTCGATCTCGGCCGCGATCATGTTGGCAATCGCGTTGCCGCCCGCTCCGCCGATCCCGATCACGGTGATGCGCGGACGCAGGTCATCGATGGCTGCGGGTCCGATATTGATGCTCATCTGTCTGTCCTCCAGAGCGGGATATACGGCCTTTTCACCCTATTCCCGCCGTCTTAGCACCTCTGTGGCATAATCGTCGGTGACATTTTATAGCGGCAAACCCCTTATCCACAGCGGCTGCCCCTGCGGCAAACGGGCTTCAGAAGTTCTCGCGCAGTGCCCGCACCAGCCGCATTGCGGTTTCCATCAACTCGCCGCTGCGCACCGCGCCGCGATAGATGCCGCCGCGCCCGCTGCCTACTGCGCGGATATCGACCGGGTCTTCGGCGGCATAGAGGCACAGGCCGGCCAGCGTCGCAAAGCCGGGCGCATGATGCGCCTCGGGCATGCCGGGAAGCTGCGGCGGACGCCCAAGCCTGACGGGTTGTCCCAGCGCGCCCTGCATGAAGTCGGCCATCCCGGCCAGTTCCGCGCCGCCGCCGGTGAGCACCACCTGACCTGCGCGCGCGCCCGAAAAGCCCATTTCCTTCAGCGCCTTGCCCACCTCTCCGGTGAGCGTGGCAAGCTGCTGGGTGACCACCGAGACCAGCTCTGCCCGCACGATCCGGTTCTTGTCATCCGCGCCGCGCGCCAGCGGCCCGGCGGCCACGCCTTCGGGCCCGTCATTGGGGCCGTTCACCGGGATCAGCTCGCGGTTATCGGTCGGGCTGGCAATCGCCGAACCCGCCACGCATTTCAGCCTTTCGGCCTGCGAGCGGCGGATGCCGAAGCCGCTGGCGATGGCATCGGTGATATCGGCCGAGCCCATCGGCACCGCCTTCAGCCCGAGCAGCATCCCGCCCGCAAACACCGCGACATTGGTGACGTCCGCGCCGATCTCGACCAGCGCCACGCCCAACTCGCGCTCTTCCATGGTGAGGCAGGCATGGCCCGCAGCCAGCGGCGCGGCGACCACGCCTTCGACCGAAAGGTGCGCGTTCTGCACCGCCTCGGTGAGATTGCGCACCGGCGCGCCATCGGCCAGCATGACATGGATATCGACGCCCAAGCGCTCGGCATGAAGCCCGCGCGGATTGGCCACGCCATGCGCGCCATCCAGCGTGTAATGCGCCGGCTGGGCGTGGAGCACGGTGCGGCCATCGGGCTGGATCATGTCCTGCGCCTGGATCAGCAACGTCTCGATATCCTCGTCCTCGATCCGGCGTCCGCCGATCTCGATATCGACCGCCACGACATTGCTCGCAAGGCCTGCACCTGCGCAGGCGATCCACACCGAGCGCACCGTAGTGCCCGCGCTCTTTTCCGCGCGCTCGACGGCGTCACGGATGGCGTGGGCGGCGGCTTCCATGTCGGTGACATAGCCGCGCTTCACCCCCGCGCTGGCACGGTGGCCGGAGCCGAGCACCTGCAATTCGCCGGTCTCGGTCTCGCCCATGATCATCGCGGAGATGCGGAAGCTACCGATATTGACCGCGCCGAAGGTGCGGGCAAGGCGGCGGGCGGCAGGTTTGCTGGCCATCAGAGCGATCCTCCCGTTGCGGCGGCGACCACCTGCGGCGCGGGGCCGGCGTCATCGGGCAGGCGCATGTAGAGCCGCGGGGGCGAGCGCATGTCGAAGGCCAGCACCTTGCCGCCAAGCAGGCGGTTCTGGCCATCCAGCCGGGCGAACTTCACCAGCGCGGTCGCCGCCTCGATCTCGCCTTCGGGCAGGGCGAGCAGCTGGCCGGTCTTGAAGGTGATGTTCCAGCGGCGGTTGCCAACCCATTCGGCGCTTTCCACCTGGGGGCCAAGCGCAGGGGCGGAAGCGAGCAGGGCTTCGAGCGCTGGGGCCTGCTTGCCTGCGCCCGGGCCTGCCAGCAGCAGCAGCCCCTTGGCCTTGGCTGCGCTCACCGGCTCCAGTTCCTCTCCGGTGGCATCGATCAGCATCAGCCGATCAGGCTTTTGCAGCACGGCGTGCGGCGTGCGCTCGACAATGTCGATCGCCAGCGTGTGCGGCAGCTGGAGCGAGACGCGCGCGTCCTTGACCCACGGCAGGGTCTTCAATTCGGTGCGCAAGGCGGCGACATCGACGTCCGGCATGGCGCGGGTGCGCTGCGAGAGGACGCGGGCATAGACCAGCCGTTCGTCCATGCGGCTGGTGCCGGTGACGCGCACGTGGCGGACCTCGAAACCCGCGTCGGCGGCGATCTTGGCCACCTGCGCCTGCGCCAGCGCAGGAACGCCCGCAAGGCTGGCGATCACCAGCGCGATGCCCACCGTCCCGCCGATAATCACGGCGAGCCAGATGCGGCTCCACTGTTCCTCGGTGAAGGGCAGAAGGCCCATCAGCCAGTCGATGAAGCCGCTTGCCGAGCCCTTGGCCTTGCGCGCGGTGACCGCGCGGCTCTGCGCCTTGGCGGCGCGGCGCACGCCGGTGGAGCCGTTACGCCGGATCTGCTGCGCCATGCGTGCCTCCCTTGGCTGACTTCAATGCGTGAACCCGCAAGGCCTCGGCGCACAGCATCTCGACCAGATCGCCATAGCTGATGCCGCAATGCGCCGCCTGCTCGGGCACGAGGCTGAGCGGTGTCATGCCCGGCTGGGTGTTGGTTTCGAGCACGAACAGCCCGTCCTCGCCCGCCTCGTCATCCCAGCGGAAATCGGTGCGGCTGGTGCCGTGGCAGCCCAGCACCTGATGCGCCTTGACCGCATAGGCCTCGCACAAGGCGGTGATTTCGGGCGGCAGCTTGGCGGGGAAGATGTGCTCGGTCCGCCCGGCGGTGTACTTGTTCTCGTAATCGTAGAAGCCGTTGGCGACGACGAGCTCGGTGACGCCGAGCGCGCGCGGGCCATCGGGGCCGTCGAGCACGGCGGCGGTCAATTCGCGGCCCTTGATGAAGGGTTCGGCGAGGAGTTCGGCAAATTCCTGCCACGGCCCGCGTGCATCCGGCGAAATCGGATTGCCGACGTTGCTGTCGGCGGTGACGATGGCGACGCCGACCGAAGAGCCTTCGTTCACCGGCTTCAGCACATAGGGACGCGGCAGGGGATCGCGCGCGTAGAGTTCCTCGCGCGTCACGATCCGCCCGCCGGGCATGGGGATGCCGTGGGGCACCAGCGCCTGCTTGGTCAGCTGCTTGTCGATCGCGATCACGGACGTGGCGAGGCCCGAATGGGTGTAGGCGAGGCCCATCAGATCGAGCATCCCCTGCACCGTCCCGTCTTCGCCGGGAACGCCGTGGAGTGCGTTGAAGACGACGTCGGGCTTGGCCTCGGCAAGGCGCAGGGCCACATCGCGGCCCATGTCGATCCGCGTCACGCGGTGGCCGCGCTCCTCCAGCGCATCGGCGACACCCGCGCCGCTCGACAGCGAGACCGGGCGTTCATTCGCCCAGCCGCCCATCAGGACTGCGACATGGAGAGGTTTATCGAAGTTCACGGCCGTCCTACCCGCTGGATTTCCCATTCGAGGCTCACGCCAGTCGCGGCGTAGACCTTGTCGCGCACCAACTCGCCCAGCCCTTCGATGTCGGCGCTGGTGGCGGTGCCGGTGTTGATGAGGAAGTTGGTGTGCTTTTCCGAAACCTGCGCGCCGCCCAGCGTCAGGCCGCGGCAACCAGCCTGATCGACCAGCTGCCATGCCTTGTGGCCTTCCGGGTTCTTGAAGGTGGAGCCGCCCGTCTTGGTGCGCAGCGGCTGGCTGGCCTCGCGCGCGGCGGCGATGCGGTCCATCTCCGCGCCGATGGCGGCAGGCTCGCCGGGCCGTCCGCGAAACCGCGCCGAAACGACAATCGCCCCGTCAGGCAAGGCCGAGTGGCGATAGGAATATTCAAGCTCGGCCGCGTTTAGCGTGATGAAGCTGCCATCGTGCAGGATCACCGCGCAGTCCAACAGCACATCGGCCACCTCGCGTCCGTAGGCCCCGCCGTTCATGCGCACAAAGCCGCCGACCGTGCCGGGGATGCCGCGCAGGAATTCCAATCCCGCAATCCCGAGATCGCGCGCGGTCGATGCGACCAGAATACCGCTCGCCCCACCGCCGCAGGTCAGTTCCATCTCTCCGGTGTGCTTGACCCCCGCAAAGGCCTTGCCGAGCCGCACCACCACGCCCGGAACCCCGCCATCGCGCACGATCATGTTCGAGCCGAGCCCCAGCGCCATCACCGGAATCTCGCCGCCGAGCCGTTCGAGGAAGGTCTTGAGATCGTCCATGTCAGCCGGTTCGAACAGCCAGTCGGCCGGGCCGCCGGTCTTGAACCACGTATAGGGCGCAAGCGGGGCCTTGCAGGTCAGCTTGCCGCGAATGCCTTCGAGCGGCACGGGCGAGGACACCGCCCCTTCGACCGCGCAGGTCGGGGCCGAGCCGTCATCGTAATCGAAGGTGTCGCCGGGCTGGTTCATGCCGCGCCCCGCTGATCGGCGATGGCCGTGGCGAGGCCCGCGGCCCAGCGCGTGATATCGCCTGCGCCAAGGCACACGACGATATCGCCCGCAGCAATCTCGTCTGCCAGCGTCGCGGCGAGCGCATCGGCACCGGCAATCTCGCGCGCGGCACGATGCCCGCGCGCCTTCATGCCCGCGACCAGCGCGGCGTGGTCGACGCCGGGAATCGGCTCCTCGCCCGCCGCATAGACCGGCGCGACATAGGCGATGTCGGCATCGTCGAAGCAGGACTGGAAGTCGTCCATCAGATCGCCGAGGCGCGAATAGCGGTGCGGCTGGGCGACCGCGATCACACGCCCTCCGGAGCCCGCCACAGCCTCGCGCGCGGCGGCGAGCACAGCGCGGATTTCGACCGGGTGGTGGGCGTAATCGTCAATCACCGTGGCCTTGCCGCCGGGCAGATCGACCGTGCCGACCCGGGTGAAGCGCCGCCGCACCCCTCCGAAACGGGCAAAGCCGGTGCGGATCACATCGTCCGAACAGCCCATCTCGATCGCCACGGCAATTGCGGCAAGAGCGTTCTGGACATTGTGGCGGCCCGGCATGGGCAGGTGCACACCCTCGATCCGGCGATCCTCCAGCCCGCGCTGGCGCACGATCACATCGAAGGTGTTGCCCCCGTCTTCGCTGCGGATGTTGACCCCGCAGATATCGGCCTGAAGCGAGAAGCCGTAGGTGACGACCTTGCGATCGCGCACCTGCCCGATCACCGCCTGCACCACCGGATGATCGACGCACAGCACCGCCGCGCCGTAGAAGGGCACGTTGTGGATGAACTCCACAAAGGCGCGCTTCACGCCGTCGAAATCGCCGTAGTGATCCAGGTGCTCGGGATCGATATTGGTGACGACCGCGATGGTGCCGTCCAAGCGCAGGAAGCTGCCGTCGCTCTCGTCGGCCTCCACCACCATCCAGTCGCTGTCGCCAAGGCGCGCGTTGGAGCCATATTGCTCGATGATCCCGCCATTGATCACCGTCGGGTCGATCCCGCCCGCATCGAGCAGGGTGGCGATCATGGAGGTGGTGGTGGTCTTGCCGTGGGTGCCTGCCACCGCGACGGTGGATTTGAGGCGCATCAGCTCTGCCAGCATTTCCGCCCGGCGCACCACGGGGACGCGGGCTTCCAAGGCTGAGGCGACTTCGGGGTTGGAGCGGCGCACGGCCGTCGAGGTGACGACCACCGCCACGCCTTCGACGTTCTCGGCGCGGTGCCCGACATGGACCGTGATGCCGCGCGCGCGCAGTCGCTCGACACTCGGCCCCTCGGCAATGTCCGAGCCCTGCACCTTGTAGCCGAGATTGTGCATCACCTCGGCAATGCCGGACATGCCGATCCCGCCGATGCCGACGAAATGGATCGTGCCGATATCAGTGCCAACGCCCTTCATGCGTCTGCCCTATCCTTGGCGGCCTCGCGCGAGGCGGCTTGCGGGCGTGCGGCTGCCTGCGCCGCGCGCGGAGCGGCCTCGCCGACGCGGATCACGTCCATCAGATCGATCCCGCTCATGCCTTCCACCAGATCCGCCAGCGCCTTGGCTGCATCGGGGCGGCCGCAATTGAAGGCGCAATGCGCGGCATTGGCGAGGCTGGAGGGGTTCATCGCCATGGCCTGTATCTGCTTGGCGAGTTCCTTGGGCTGGAACGCCTCCTGCCGGATCATCCGCGCCCCGCCCGCCTTCACCATCTCGCGGGTGTTGACCGCCTGATGATCGTCGGTCGCAATCGGCAGCGGCACAAGGATCGCGGGGCGGCCCACCGCGGTCAGCTCGGCAATGGTCGATGCGCCCGCGCGGCCGATGAACAGGTGCGCGTCGGCCAGCCGCTCGTGCATGTCCTCGAAATAGGTGCCGAGTTCGGCGGGAATGTCGTGATTGGCATAGCGCGCGCGCACCGCCTCAAGATCTTCCGGGCGGCACTGCTGGGTCACCTGCAAGCGCTGGCGCAGCGCGGGCGGCAGCATGGCAAGGCCATCGGGCACCACTTCGGACAGCACCCGCGCGCCCTGCGAACCGCCAGTGACGAGAATGCGCAGCAGGCTCTCTTCGGTGAAGGCGGGGAAATCCTGTTCGCGCAGGGCCAGCACCTCGGCGCGCACCGGATTGCCGGTGAGATGCACCTTGCCGGCATATTGCGGCTTCAGCCGGTCGACCTTGTCATAGGAGGTCGCAATCGCATCGACCCGGCCCGCCAGCAGGCGGTTGACCCGGCCCAGCACCGCGTTCTGTTCATGGATCACGCTCGGCAGCTTGGCCGAAACGGCTGCGAGCAGCGCGGGCAGCGCCGGATAGCCGCCGAAGCCGACAATCGCGCTGGGTTCAAACGCCTCGAACAGGCGCAGCGCCATGCGCCGCCCTTCCAGCACGGCACGGATGCCTGCGGGCCAGCCCAGCGGGTTCTTGCCGAACCGGCCTGCGGGCAGGACATGCGCGGTGAGGAAATCGGGCTTGCCGGGGATCGATGCCCCGCGCTCGTCGGTGATGAGGGCCACGTGATGCCCGCGCGCGTGCAGCTCTGCCGCCAGCGCAAAGGCCGGGATCAGATGGCCGCCGGTGCCGCCTGCGGCCAGCACGTAATGGCGGGTGGCGCCTTTCGGAGTCTCGCTTGTCATGCGGGCGAATCCTTGCGTTCGATCAGCTCGCGCAGGCCCCCGCTCTCGTTGACGAGGAAGGGATTGCGCCGGGTGATCGCGAGCAATAGCCCAAGCGTGAAGCACACCGCCAGTGTCGATGAACCGCCATAGGAAATCAGCGGCAGCGTCATCCCCTTGGACGGGAACAGCTTCAGGTTGACGAGGATGTTGATGAAGGCCTGCCCGCCGAACTGGGTGATGAGGCCGACGCCTGCCAGCAGCGCGAAGAGATTGTCCTCGCCCGTCATGCGATACAGCGCCCGGACCACCAGAGCGGCATAGAGCGCGACGATCATCCCGCAGATCAGCAGCCCGAATTCCTCGCCGATCACCGAGAAGATGTAGTCGGTATGGGCCTCGGGCAGGTTCATCTTGCGCACGCCCAGCCACAGCCCGCTGCCGGTCCATCCGCCGGCAAGCAGCGTGCGCTGCGCCAGATCGACCTGATCGAAGGCCGTGCCGCCGCCAAGAAAGCTGTCGATGCGGTGGCGGGCATTGTCGTAGAACACATAGGCAAGGCTGAGCGCGGCCGCGCCCCCGCCGATCAGCATCGCGATGCGCTGCCAGGCCACGCCCGCCAGCACCACCATCACCAGCCAGATCCCGCCGAACAGGATCGCATCGCCCAGATTGGGCTGCGCCATCAGCAGCGCGGCGATCAGGCCCATCAATCCGGTGACAAAGGCAATCACCGGCATCGAGGCATCGCGCAGCTTCCAGCTCAGCACCCAGGCGCAGATGATCGCAAAGCCGGGCTTCAGGAATTCCGACGGCTGCAAGCTCATACCGACATTGATCCAGCGCCGCGCGCCGTTCTTCTCCTCGCCGATGACCGGCACCACGAACAAGAGCGCCAGCATGATCGCGCCCACCACGATCCCCAGCTGGCGCGCCTTGTCGCGGCTGAGGAAGCTGAGGCCGATCATCAGCGACAGGCCCATCAGCTGGAAGACGATGTGGCGCTTGAAGAACATGAATTCATCGAGCGTGACCTTGGCGGTCGAAAGCTGGTCGGCGCTGGCGGGCGAGGCGGCGGCCACCGCCAGCACGCCGATCGCCATCAGCAACACGATCAGGCCGAGCAGCACCTTGTCGATCTCGCGCCACCAGATGCGCAGATTGTCGCGCCAGCGGCGCTGCACCGAGGCGGGCGGGAGATAGGCACCCGGGCCCGCCGGGGCCGCGGTGCTGCGTGACGGGGTCCAGGCCGTGCTCATGCGCCGGCGCCCCCGCTATCGCCTGCATCGCCGCAGCCGGTGATCGCCACCACCATCTGGCGGAAGTGGTGCCCGCGCTTCTCGTAATCGCGGAACTGGTCATAGGAGGCGCAAGCGGGCGAGAGCAGCACCACCTCACCCGGACGTGCGGCTTCGGAGGCGCGGCGCACCGCCTCGCTGATCAGTTCGCAGCGCTCCACTTGCACCAGCCCGTCGAGATGTTCGGCAAACATCGGCCCGGCCTCGCCGATGGTATAGGCCGCCGCGACATTGCCGATATGGGCCGCGCAGGCGCCCAGCCCCTCTTCCTTGGGCAGCCCGCCGACGATCCAGTGGATCCGGGGCGCTCCGCCATTGATTGCCGGATCGGGCGGGAAAGCGGCCAGCGCAGGGGCGGCAGAGGCGGTGTTGGTCGCCTTACTATCGTTGATGTAGATCACCCCGCCCGCATCGCACACCGGCTCCATCCGGTGCGGCAGGCCGGGATAGGTCGCAAGGCCGTGGGCGATCTGCGCCTCGCTGAGGCCCAGTTGGCGGCAGATTTCGGCGGCGACCGCGGCGTTCTGGGCATTGTGCGGCCCGGCGAGCGAGGGCGCGCGGCCCTCGGCAAGACCGGCTGCGGCAAGATCGCCGGTCTTCACCCGCACCAGTGGCTTGCCCGCCGCCTCCAGCCGCGCCGCAATCGCTTGCGTAGGCTCGTCCTCGTCGCACACCAGCGCCGTGCCGTGCGCCTGCATGGCGAACAGGCGCTCCTTCGCGGCGGCATAGGCCGCGAAATCGGCATAGCGATCGAGATGATCGGGGGTGATGTTGGTGAGCGCGGCCACGTCGCAATCGAGCGTGAAGGTGAGATCGATCTGGAAGCTCGACAACTCCAGCACATAGACCCCGCCTTCAGACAGCGGCTCCTGCGCGAGGATCGGATCGCCGATATTGCCGCCCATCACGCTCGGCACGCCTGCCGATTGCAGGATGTGGTGGGTGAGCGCGGTGGTGGTCGATTTGCCGTTGGTGCCGGTGATGCCCACCACCTTGTGCGGCGGCAGCGCGGCGCGGGCCTGCGCGAACAGCTCGATATCGCCGATCACCGGCAGGCCATATTGCCAGGTATGCGGCCCGATGGGGTGGTTGTTGAGCGGCACGCCGGGCGAGACCACAACGCCCGCAAAACCGGTCAGATCAAGCTCCAGCGGGTCAATCAGCCGGCAGCGCCCCTCGAAGGGTTCGCGTGCGATATCCTGCCGGTCCCACCCGATCACCTCCGCCCCGCTCGCCAGCAGCGCCTCGGCTGCGGCTGCGCCCGAACGGGCGAGCCCCAGCACCGAAAAGCGCTTGGACTTGAAGGCGGGCGAGGTGATCATCCGCGCGCGGCCTACCTGAGCTTCAGCGTGGAAAGACCGATCAGCGCCAGCACGATCGCGATGATCCAGAAGCGGATCACGACCTTGCTCTCGCTCCAGCCCAGCTGTTCGAAATGGTGGTGGATCGGCGCCATGCGGAACACCCGCTTGCCGGTGCGCTTGAACCAGAACACCTGCACGATCACGCTGACCGCTTCGAGCACGAACAGCCCGCCGACAATCGCCAGCACCACCTCGTGATGCGAAGCGACCGCAATCGCGCCCAGCGCTCCGCCAAGGGCAAGGCTGCCGGTGTCACCCATGAACACCGCAGCCGGCGGCGCGTTGAACCACAGGAAGGCAAGCCCTGCGCCCATGATCGCTCCGCAGAAGATCGCCAGTTCGCCCGCGCCCGGCACATGGGGGATGCCGAGATAGGCGCTGAAATCCGCGCGGCCCGCCAGATAGCAGATGATCGCGAAGGTGCCGCTGGCGATGATCACCGGCATGATCGCCAGCCCGTCCAGCCCGTCGGTGAGGTTCACCGCATTGCCCGCGCCCACAATGACGAAGGCGGCAAACACGTAATAGGCCGGCCCCAGCGGGATGCTGACACCCGAGAGGAAGGGCAGGTAGAGATTGGTGTTGATCTGGCTGACGATCAGCCATGCCGCCACGCCAGCCACCACGAATTCCGCCGCCAGCCGCACCCGTCCGGGAACGCCCGCATGGCTGTTCTTGGCGACCTTGTCGTAATCGTCGAGGAAACCGATGATGCCAAAGCCGATCGTCACGGCAAGGCAGGCCCAGACGAAGGGGTTGGCAAGGTTCATCCACAAGAGCAGCGACAGCGTCAGCGCGGTCAGGATCATCAACCCGCCCATCGTCGGCGTGCCGCGCTTGGCGAGGTGCGACTGCGGCCCGTCCTCGCGGATCGGCTGGCCCTTGCCCTGCCGCACGCGCAGAAGATTGATGAAACGCGGACCGATGACGAGGCCGATCAGCAGCGCGGTCATCAGCGTCGCACCCGCGCGAAAGCTCTGGTAGCGCACCAGATTGAAGATGCCTTCGAAGCCCAGCCATTCGGCAAGCAGATAGAGCATTCAGCTATTCCTCGGTGCCCGGTAGCTTGGGCGTCAGCCTCCCGCGCGGGCCTTATCGGTAAAATGTGACACCAGCCTGCCCAGACCCACCGAATTGGAGCCCTTGACCAGCACCGCGTCCCCGGGAGCAAGACCATATTGTCCCAGTGCCGCGATGGCTTCGGCAGGTGATCCGCAATGGGCGAAGGTGATGGCCTTGCCAAGCGCAGCGCCGGACAGTTTCCCCAGTTCCTCCGCGAGGGCGCGCATCTCCTCGCCCACGAGGATCGCATGGGTGACGCCCGCCTCGCCCAGCGGCTCGGCCAGCTGGCGGTGGAAGGCATCGGCAAAGTCGCCCAGTTCCTTCATGCTGCCCAGCACCGCAAGACGGCGGGTGGCAGGCGTGGCGGCAAGTGCCTTCAGCGTTGCGCGCATCGAAGCGGGGTTGGCGTTGTAGCTTTCATCGATCAGCAGCGCGGTGCCGCCGTCCAGCGCAATCTCGTGACGCGCGCCGCGCCCTTTGAGGCCGCCCATTTCCGCCAGAGCAAGGCCCGCCGCGCCCAGATCGCCGCCCGCCGCGCGCACGGCGGCCATGACGCCAAGCGAATTGACGATCCAGTGCTCGCCGGGTTCGGCCACGGTGTAGCAGATGCGCCGGTCGCCGAGGTCCGCCGTCACCAGCGCCCCGCCGCCCGCTGCCGGAATGGCATCGAGCAGGCGCACATCGGCGCTCTTGCTGCGCCCGAAGGTGATGATGGTCGCGCCGCAATTACGGGCATGGGCGATCAGGCGCTCGGCCCATTCGCTGTCCGCCGGAATGATTGCGGTGCCACCTTCCACGAGGCCGGTGAAGATTTCCGCCTTCTCGTCCGCGATCGCCTCAAGGCTGCCGAGGTTCTCGATATGGGCCGGGGCAATCGTGGTGATCAGCGCGACGTGCGGGCGCACGCGGGCCGAGAGCGGTGCGATTTCGTGGCGGTGGTTCATCCCCATCTCGAACACGCCGAACTTCGCGCGGGCTGGCAGCCGCGCAAGGCTGAGCGGCACGCCGACATGGTTGTTATAGGAGCGCACCGAGCGATGCGCCGCGCCCCGGCTGGCGCGATCGAGGCAGGTGAAGATCGCTTCCTTCATGCCCGTCTTGCCGACCGATCCGGTGATGCCGATGCGCACTGCTTGTGAGCGCTCACGTGCAAATTCCGCCAGCGCATGGAGCGCCGCCGTGGTGTCTTCCACCAGCACATGCGGATAATCGACGGGGCGATCAACAATCGCTGCGACCGCGCCTTTTTCAAAGGCTTGGGGCAGAAACTTGTGACCATCCATCGCCTCGCCCTTGAGCGCGACGAAGATGTCGCCCGACTTCACATCGCGCGAGTCCATTTCCACGCCCGAGGCCTGGAAATCATGGCTGGCGATGCCTCCGCAAGCCTCGGCAATTTCGCCTGCGGTCCACAGGGCGAGCGGCAGCGTGTCGGCAGGCGTGACCGGCCAGACGCGCAAGGCGGGGTGCATCACAGGGCTGGCGAGGTTCATGCGCCCACGCTCCCGGCACCGGCACATTCGCGCGCGACTTCGACATCATCGAACTTCTCGATCCGCATGCTTTCTCCTGACCCGAAGATCTGTCCCTGTTCGTGGCCCTTGCCCGCAATCAGCACGATGTCGCTGGCACCGGCTTCGGCAATCGCGGCGGCGATGGCTGCGCGGCGGTCACCGATTTCGCGCAAGGCCCCGCCGCCTCCCGCCATGATCGCGGCGCGGATGGCAGCCGGGTCCTCGCTGCGGGGGTTGTCGTCGGTGACAATCGCCACGTCGGCATCGCGCGCGGCGATGGCGCCCATTTCGGGCCGCTTGCCAACGTCGCGGTCACCCCCTGCGCCGAACACCACGATCAGCCGGCCACCGCTTGCCACATGCGGACGCAGCGCGGCAATCGCGGCTTCGAGCGCATCGGGGGTGTGGGCATAATCGACATAGGCCGGCGCGCCCGCAGCGTTGATCGCTGCCCGCTCCAGCCGTCCGCGCACCGGTTGCAAGCGGCCGAGCGCATCGAACACGGTAGAGGCCGGAACACCGGTCGCGAGCGCAAGGCCAGCGGCCACCAGCGCATTGGCGGCCTGATAGGCTCCGATCAGCGGCAAATTGACCTTCCGCGTGCCGCCTTCATGCTCGATGTGAAGAACCTGCCCCAACTGGCCGGGTTCGCGAGCTGTCAGCCGCAGGAAGTTTCCGCCCTCGCCCACGCTCAGCACCTGCAATCCGCGCGCTTCGGCTTGCGCAATCGCCCGTGCGGTCCATTCGCAAGCCTCGCCCGCGTCATGGATGATAGCCGGACTGCCAGGCGCGACCACTTCGGTGAACAGCCGCATCTTGGCCGCGAAATAGGCCTCCATCGTGCCGTGGTAATCAAGGTGATCGCGGGTGAAATTGGTGAAGGCCGAGGCCGAGACCGTCAGGCCCTCATTGCGATACTGGTCCAGCCCGTGGCTCGATGCCTCATAGGCGACATGGCTCACGCCCTCGCGCGCAAGGCCCGCCATATTGGCCAGGAAGGTGACGATGTCGGGGGTGGTGAGCCCGGTCGAAACCGAGCCGTCGGGCGTGGTGACGCCGAGCGTGCCGATGCTCGCCGCGCGCTCGCCCGCCATGCGCCAGATCTGGCGGGTCATCTCGACAGTCGAGGTCTTGCCGTTGGTGCCCGTCACCGCGACGATGGTGGCGGGATAGGGGGCGAAGAAGCCCGCCGCCAGGCGCGCAAAGGCGCGGCGCGGCTCGGCATCGGCGATGTGGAGCGCGCCTTCAACACGGGCCTCGGGCCGCGCGACAATCGCCACCGCGCCCGCTTCGATCGCGGCGGGGATGAAGTCCTCGCCATTGAAACGCGCGCCGGCAAAGGCGCCGAACACGGTGCCGGGGGCGACCTTGCGGTGATCAATGGCAAAGCCGGTGATCGCGGCATCGCCTGCATCCCCGCCCGCAGCCGTCAGTCCCGCCTTGGCCAGCAATTCATCGAGGCGCATCAGTGGCTGTCCACCAGATAGCGCAGGTCCGAGATATCGACATCGCGCTGCTCGTCCGGCTGGACGCCCAGCATCGGGCCGATGCGCGGCACCAGACGGCCCACCACCGGCGCCGAGGTGAAGGCCGCCGTGCGCTGGAAGCTGCTGGCGACCGTGCCCTTGGGCTCGTCCACCACGACCACGACGACATAGCGCGGCGCATCCATCGGGAAGGCTGCGGCGAAGGAGGACACCAGCGCGGTCTTGTTATAGCCGCCCACGCCCGCCTTTTCGGCCGAGCCGGTCTTGCCGCCCACGCGGTAGCCCTTGGCATCGGCGCTGCGCCCGGTGCCGTAGAGCGAGATCATGCGCAGCATCTGGCGCATGCGCGAGGAGGTCGATTCCTTGAACACCCGCCGCCCGCGCGGCACATCGGCCGGATCGAGCTTCATCAGGGTGGCCGGACGCCAGATCCCGCCGTTCACCATCGCCGCATAGGCGCTGGCGAGGTGCAGCGGGGTGACCGCGAGGCCATGCCCGAAGCCGACCGTCATGTTGGTCACCCGGCTCCAATTGCCCTGCGGCCAGATCGGCCGGCCCTTGGCGGGCAGTTCGATGAACGGGCGGCGGTCCATGCCCAGATCAATCATCGCGCTGCGCAACCGTTCCGGCCCCAGCGCATCGGCGATGCGGGCGGTGACGGTGTTGGAGGAGTGGACCAGCGCCTGGGGCGCGTTGAGGCTGGCGCCGAGCGGGTGCGAATCCTTGATCGTGCGGCTGCCCACCGGCACCGGCGCGGCATTCCACTGGCGCGACAGATCGCTCACTACGCCCGCGTCCATCGCGGCGGCCACAGTCAGCGGCTTGAAGGTCGAGCCGAGTTCGTAAACCCCGTTGGTGGCGCGGTTGAAAACATTCTTCGCCCCGTTGGCACCGGCCACATTGGGATCGAACTCCGGCAAGCTCGCCATCGCCATGACTTCGCCGGTGTCGACATCGAGCACGATGCCGGCCGCGCCCAGCGCATTGGTCGCCAGCATTCCGCGCCGCAGCTCGTCCTCGAGCGCGCCCTGCACCCGCACATCGAGCGACAGCGCCACCGCCTCGCCGCGCTGCGCCGGATCGGCGAGGCGCTTTTCCAGCACCTCTTCCATGCCCAGCTTGCCGCCCTCGTCCTCGACCACATAGCCCAGCACATGGGCCGCGAGCGTGCCTTGCGGATAGTGACGATCGGTCTCGCGCGGGATTTCCAGCGCGACTTCGCCCAGCGCGAAGACCTTGTTGGCTTCCTCGGGCAGCAGGCGGCGGCGCAGATAGCCCGCGCGGCCCGAGGCGAGACGCGCGGCCATGCGCGCCTCGTCGATATCGGGGAAGATCGTCTTCAACTCGCGCGCGACTTCCTGCGGCGAGCGCACCAGCGGCGCGCCGGTATCGCCCATCGCGGCCGGATCGAACCACAGGGCATAGGCGGGGAATGCGCGCGCCAGCGGCACGCCGTTGCGATCGCTGATCTCGCCGCGCGGGGGCAGCAGGGCTTCGGCAAGGCTGGTGCGCTCGGGCGCCTGCCCGTCAAAGGCCAGCGCCACGATCCGCGTCAGCGCGAGCAGGGTCACCAGCGCGAACACGGCCATCACCCACAGGATGCGGAAGCGCGCGGTCCACAGCAATTGCGCCCGCAGGTTGACGCGCTGGACCCGCCCGGCGGGGATCGAGGGGACGGCTGCAGCGGCAGCCATCGCGCTCATTCGGCCAACCCCTTCGCGCTCATGCCCTTGGCAACCATCGACTGGGCCTGCGCGGGGCGGATCGGCGAGGCATCGCCGAGGAAATCACCAAAAGCCTGGGCAAAGACCTCGCCTGCGTCCTTTTCCTTGGAGGCCGAAGCCAGCGTCACCTTCGCGCCCGACAGCGGCGAGCGTATCGGCGCTTCGGCCTTGGCGATGGCGGCTGCGGCCTCGGGGCTGCCCTCCGGCGCTTCGGCGCGGGCCAGCATGATCGGCGCCGGGCTGCCGGGTGCACGGCGCTGGCCGAGGCTTGCGAGCTGGCGCTCGCCATCGAGGAACTGATCGGCGCGCGGTGCTTCATAGCCGAATTCGACCGCGTTCCACGCCGCCAGCTGGCGCTGGCTCGCGCGGGTCTCGAACTCGGTTTCGAGCAGCATCGCCTCGCGCTTCAACCCGAGGATCTGGCGCTCGGCGAGCAGCACTTCGCTCTTCACCGCGTGCACCTTGAAGCTGAGCACCACCATCAGGGCAAGGCAGGTGACAAGCACCGCCATCCAGCCGAGCGAACGAGCCTGAAGTCCGTTGATCATGCTGCCATGCTCCTTGCCGGTGCCATGGTGCGGATCGCATGGCGCAGGGTGGACGAACGCGCACGCGGGTTGCGCAGGGTTTCGGCTTCGGTGGGGCGGATGCCCTTGGAAACGCGGGTGAAGGTGGGCGCAGGGCCGGCGACTTCGCCGGGCAGGTGGCGCGAGACGGCACGGCCCGCCCCGCTGGCTTCGCGCAGGAAGTGCTTGGCAATGCGGTCTTCAAGGCTGTGGAAGCTCACCACGGCGAGCACGCCGCCTTCGCGCAGCAGCGCTTCGGCTGCGGCGAGCCCTGCTTCGAGTTCGCCCAGCTCGTCGTTCACATGGATGCGCACGGCCTGGAAGGTGCGGGTGGCGGGATCCTTCTTGTCGTGTGGCTTGTGGCCGAGAGCGCGGCGCACCACGCGGGCGAGTTCGCCCGTGGTCGCCAGCGGACGCGCAGCAACGATCGCGCGCGCAACACGGCGCGACTGGCGCTCCTCGCCGAAGCGGTAGAGCACGTTGGCAATGGCTTCCTCGTCAGCGGTGTTGAGGAAATCGGCAGCACTCTCGCCCGACTGGCTCATGCGCATGTCGAGCGGGCCGTCATGCATGAAGGCAAAACCGCGGTCACCCTGATCGAGCTGCATCGAGGAGACGCCGATATCCATCACCACGGCATCAACCTCAGTAATGCCGATAGCGGCAAGCTCTGCCCGCATCTGCGAGAAGCGCGCGGGGTGCAGCACCAGCCGGCCTTCGTAGCGCGCCACCAGCGCGGCCCCTGCGGCAATCGCATCGGGATCGCGGTCAAAGGCGTGGACCACCGCACCCGCTTCGAGCAGGGCAGTCGAATATCCGCCCGCGCCGAAAGTGGCATCGACGATGGTCATGCCGGCAGCCGGACGGATGGCCTCGACCACTTCATCGAGCAGCACGGGGATGTGGGGCGCATCACTCATCACGCAGCCCCCTTCTTCGCGGCGGCGACCAGCTTGGCACAGGCCGCCTGCGCGCCCTTCCATTCGGGGCCCATGCGGTCGAGCTCGTCCGGGTTCCAGACGAAGAAGAAATCGCCCGCGCCCTGGAAATAGAGGCCCTCGCCGACATTGCCGAGATCGCGCAGATGCTCGGGCATGACGAAGCGGCCGCTTTCGTCGAAGGGGAGCTGTTCAAAGCCGAAGAGCTGCTGGGCGCGCACATCGCGGTCGAAATCGGCAAGGCCGAGGCGGATCGCGCGCTCTTCCTCGCGCTCAAGCTGGGCGTCGAGCTTTGCGGTGCGCGAGAGGCCGAAGCCGACGAGGCAGGCGAAGCGGTCGTGGGCGGCGAGGCACAGGATGCGGCCGTCCGAGCTTTCCTTCACGGCCTTGCGGAAGGCGGAGGGCAGGACAAAGCGACCCTTGTCGCCCGCGGGCGAAAAGGCCTGTCCACTATATCCTCCGAAACCCGACACTGATGCCGATCCCCTCTTGCCCCGATACGGACCGGCCTCCCCACGAGACCGGCACGATCACCAGACATGCCTTCTCCGCCGCCGCCCGCGCGCATGGCGGGGCAGCACGCCGGCTCCACCAGCCGCGCGCATCGCAAACAGACATGTTTGATGGACCACATTAATATCGGGGAAGGTCGCGGGATGAAAGGGATTTTTACGGGAAATCGCGGGAAAACTCGGCAAAACTATGGATTCTTGTCATTATTCTGACCCGAACCCGCAGTTTCCCTGAGTTCAGCACCCCTTGGAACCCCCGAATCCCGCCTGAAAATGCCCCTTTCCCGTGATTTTCCCGGCCGCAAGGCACCCGAGTCCCGCTCCGAGTCCCTGCTCTCCCGCAAAATCCCCGGAGGGTCACTGATCGAAGGCGGCGGTCAGTACCCGGGCGATCTCTTCCCCGCCCTCGCCCGCCAGTTCGGCATGCTCGAACAGCGCGGCGTCCGCGATCAGCGTGACCTCGCCCTTGCCGATGCGGCACTGTGCGATGGCGCTGCCGGGCTGCGTGCAGGCCTTGGCGCCAGCGGGGAGCAGGTCGACCTTGCCGACATGGCCTTGTGCCGTTTCGTCGGCAGGCAAGGAGATGCTCAGCCCCCAGCGCTCCACCACCGGCGGGATCAGGGCAGCATCGACCGGACGGCGCGGATCGCCCAGCGGCGCTGCGTATTCGCCCGTCAGCACCGGATCGAGCACCATGAGCAGCCGCCCGCCGCCGCGCACCCAGCTATCGAGCGCGACATTATCGGCAGGCGAAAGCCCGCGCGGCTGGATCACCGCGAGCCGCACCAGCCCTTTCAAGAGATCGGTCTCCGGCCCGCCCGGGGAAAGCGCGGGGATCGGCGATAGCGTATCGAGCGGAACGATGCGGTAGCGCGTCTCGATTGCGCGGCGCTGCCACGGCAGGGCGGCGGTGCCTGCGGCAATATCGGCGAGCGAAGCGCCTTCGGCCCAGTAGAGCGGCAGGCTCGTCATCAACCCCAGCGCGGGGGTCGCTTGCGGCGGCTCCTGGGCCGGTGCCGCACCGCACGCCGCCAGCAGCAGCGCGAGCGCGGGCGCCGCGCTCTGCCTATTGACCCACAGGCGCATTGCCATTGCCCGCAGCCGGCTCCGGCGCGCCGGAGGGTGCGGCGGCAGGCTCTGCCGCGATATCGGGCACCACGCCCGCATCGGCGAGCGGATTGGCCTGCGAGGGGGCAGGCGCAGGCTCGGTGGTGGGCGCAGCTTCGGGGACGGCGGCTTCCTCCGTAAAGTCGGCCTGCGAGCCGATGATGCTCGCCAGCCCCACCAGCAGCACCATCGCGGCAATGCCGGTCACCCCGATCTGGAGCCGCTGGATCGCCTCCTGCCGCGCAATCGCGGGCGGGGTGGCGAAATCGGGATCGGGATCGGGATCGATCGTCGGCGCCGGCGAAGCGCGGGGCGCATCGAAGAGGCTGCGCTGGGTCATGCCCTTCAGCCGTGAGAGCAGCGAGGGCCGCGTCATGCCGCGCCTGCCTCTGAACGCGCCAGCCAGCCGAACACCGGCAGGCCCTTCGCGGCCAGCCAGTCGGCATTGTAGAGCGTCGAGAGATAGCGGAAGCCCGTATCGCACAGGATCGTGACGACCTGCGGCTTTGCGCGCCCCTCGGCCACCAGTTCCTTGCCCAGCCGCACCGCGCCCGCGACATTGATGCCGGACGAGAGGCCGAGGCACAGGCCTTCCTGCTTCAAGAGCCGCTCGACCCAGACGAGCCCCTCCTCGTCCGAGACCCGGTATTGGGTGTCGATCGCTGCGCCTTCGAGATTGGCGGTGATGCGCCCCTGCCCGATCCCTTCGGCCACCGATGAGCCTTCGGCCTTCAGCTCGCCGTGGGCATAGTAGTTATAGAGCGCCGCGCCATGCGGATCGGTGAGCGCGATGCGGATGTTCTCATCGAAGGCCTTGAGCCCGAGGCCGACGCCCGCAATCGTCCCGCCGGTGCCTGCCGCGCAGGTGAAGCCATCGACCCGCCCGCCCAGCTGCTCCCAGATTTCGGGCGCCGTGCCTTCGATATGCGCGCGGCGGTTGGCGATGTTGTCGAACTGGTTGGCCCACACCGCGCCCGGCGTTTCTTCCGCAAGGCGGCGCGAGGTGTGGACGAAGTGGCCCGCGTCGGCAAACTTGGTCGGCGGCACCAGCACCAGCTCCGCGCCCAATGCGCGCAGGGTGTCCATCTTCTCCTTGGACTGGTTGTCCGGCATGACGATGATCGTCTTGTAGCCGCGCGCATTGGCCACCAGCGCAATGCCGATGCCGGTGTTGCCCGCCGTGCCTTCGACCACCGTGCCGCCGGGCTGCAATTCGCCGCGCGCCTCGGCATCGCGGATGATCCACAAGGCCGCGCGGTCCTTCACCGAGGAGCCGGGGTTGGCGAATTCGCACTTCCCCCAGATGTCGCAGCCCGCCTCTTCGCTGGGGCCAGCCAGACGGACCAGCGGGGTGTTGCCGATAAGTGCGAGCGTGTCGCCAAAGGGCTGGGTGATGTTCATGTTAGATGACCTATGAGCGCATCATGCGCAAATGTCATTCACCGTGTCTGGCATATTTAGTCTCGCCAGCAAGGCTCGTAATTCGTCGAAACTCTGTTCCTGCCCAGTTTTTAGGTCAAAGGTGTACTGCGACCACCCCGAATATCCTCCCATCCTGTTTTTCGAATTCACCCAAAAGCAAGCGATTGAGCCGCGAACCACCTTACCCCACCGCCACCTAGCTGACGGGCCGTCGACGAGGATGGTATCAAAATAAGCGATAATTCGCCTCTGCTCGGCAACTGAAATGGGCCGGTGAGGGATGGAGTCCCGATCACGAGACTCGGCCGCATCATCTTGTTCCGCATGGCACATTCGCCCTTCTAGGGTTCGCGCGTCAGGGCATTTGCCTCCATTGACATCTTGAGCATTAGCTCTGTTGCCCACCACAAACAGCGCGAGGACAAGGATTAAAAAAACGCACAAGAGTTCCTCCGCAAGTGACCTGAGTCGTCTTTTACGATTATTTGCCATGTAAAACAGCATCAAAAGCCTCTTTCAGACTGACGATGCTAGGCCCAGCTCCGCCTCGACCACTGTCCCTTCCGCGATTTTCTCGGCCTTGCGCACCGCGGCCTTGAGGGGGAGCAGCCAGCCGCCCGCCTGTTTGGAGGGGAACAGCGAGGTGCGCCATGTGGTGGAGCCGATCGTCACCGCGACATAGACCGAGCCCCAGGCCGCCGCGTTCACCGCCGCGCCGCGGATCGCCTGCGCAGTCTCGCCATCGATGGTGAGGAAATACCAGCTTCCCTTGGCGGGCGCGCCGTCGCTGCCCTGCCACAGCCATACGGGGCCGCGCACTGTCCAAGGGCCAGCCGCGCTGCCTTCGGGCGCATGGCCCAGCTCGTCGCGCAGGAAACGGGCGAGGTCAGCATCCATCGGCTGCCCCGCCCGCCTGAAATCAATCTTCCGGAGCGATGGTGACGTGCAGGCCGTCAAGCTCGGCGGTGAAGGGGATCTGGCACGAAAGGCGGCTGGTGGCGCCACGGTGATCGGAGGATTCGAGCAGATCGTCCTCGTCTTCGCTGATCTTGGGCAGCTTGTCGGCGAAGGCCGGATCGACATGGATGTGGCAGGTCGCGCACGAACAGCAGCCGCCGCACAGCGCCAGCAGTTCGTCAAAGCCGTTGTCCCGGATCGCTTCCATCACGGTGAGGCCTTCGCTGACCTCGATCTCGCTGGTGGCGCCTTCGCGGTTGGTGACGACCAGTCTGGGCATGGATAGGGCTTCCTTTTCGGCTATTGCGCGCAAGAACAGGCGCTGTGAGAGGTTCGCTCGCGCTGCTAAGACAGTCTGGCGACCAGTGCAAGTTAAGGAAAGTGCGAGTGGGGCTGACAGGCGAAAAATTGCGGGCAGACCTTGATGCACTCGGCGCGCGCGAGCCGCGCCTGGCGCAGAAGATCGCGCGCATCGGCTATCCCGAACCGCGCATCCGGCAGCGCGGCACCACCACCTTGCTGCGCACCATCGTCGGCCAGCAGGTATCGGTCGCGGCGGCGGCTTCGATGTGGGGCAAGCTGGAGGCCGAACTCGGCCCCGACTTCACGCCCGCCTGTCTGCTGGCCCGCGATTTCGAGACCCTGCGCGCCTGCGGCCTCTCGCGCCAGAAACAGTCCTATGCGCGGTCCTTGTGCGAGTTGGTCGAGGCCGGAGAGGTCGATTTCGACAACCTGCCTGCGGACGACGAGGAGGCCATCGCGCTTCTCACCCGCATCAAGGGGATCGGGCGCTGGTCGGCCGAAATCTACCTCCTCTTCGCCGAAGGCCGCGCCGACATCTGGCCCGCGGGCGATCTCGCCGTGCAGGAAGGGGTGAAGCGCCTGCTCGATCTGCCCGAACGCCCGGCGGAAAAAGCCACCCGCGCTCTGGCGGAAGACTGGTCCCCCCAGCGCGGGGCGATGGCGATCTTCACCTGGCACTACTACGCCAATCCGGCGCTTTAGCGCGGCTTGCACAAGCGCAGGTGGTGTCTTACCTGTCCAACACAGGAGAGACCATGACCGCACAATCCGACACCGCCCCGTTGATCGCGCGCGCTGCGCTTTTCGGCAATCCTGTCCGCGCGCAGGGGCTGATCAGCCCCGATGGGCAGTGGCTCAGTTGGATCGCGCCCAAGGACGGCGTGCTCAACATCTGGATCGCGCCCGCCGCCGATCCCGAGGCCGCCCGCGCCGTGACCAGTGCCACGACACGCCCGATCCGCCAGCACTTCTGGGCGCCAGATGCCAGCGCTGTGATGTATATTCAGGACAAGGGCGGGGACGAGAACTTCCTGCTCTACCGCGTCGACATCGCCAGCGGGGCCGAGACCACGCTCACCCCGTTTGAAAACACCCGCGTCGATCTGGTCGGCGCGTCGAGCACGATCAAGGACCGGCTGCTGCTCGGCCTCAACAACCGCGATCCGCAGTGGCACGATGTCCATATGCTCGATCTGGCCACCGGCGCGCTGGAGCTGGTGATCGAGAACAATGCCTATGCCGGCTTCATGGCGGACGACAATCTGGTGCTGCGCATGGCGATGCGCCAGAACGAGGCGGGCGGGACGGACTATTTCCGGGTGACGGACAATGTGGTGGAAGCCGAGCCGTTCGAAACCTCGGCGATGGAAGATACGCTCACCACTGCGCCCGCAGGCTACACGGCGGACGGCGCGACGCTCTACTGGATCGACAGCCGCGGGCGCGACACCGCCGCCCTGTTCGCACAGGACACCGCGACCGGCGCAAAGCGCCTGATCGCCGAGGACGAGCGCGCCGATATCACCAGCACCCTGCGCCATCCGGTCACCGGCGAGGTCGAGGCCTATGCGGTCAATTACCTGACCAGGCAGTGGGTCGCGACCGACCCCGGCATCGCCGCCGCGCTGGCATGGCTGGGCGAGCGGCTCGAAGGCGATTTCGGCGTCAACAGCCGCACCGATGACGACATGGTGTGGATCGTCTGGAACGACCCGCTGACCAGGCCGGTGCGCACCTTCATCTATGACCGGGTAACGCAGACGCTGATCCCCTTCTACGTCTCCCGTCCCGATCTTGAAGGCGCGCCGCTCCAGCCGATGCACCCCCTCGAAATCACCAGCCGCGACGGCCTCACCCTGCCCTGCTACCTCACCTTGCCGCCGGGCAGCGACCCGCAAGGCAACGGGCGGCCCGACGCTCCTGTGCCGATGGTGCTGCTGGTCCATGGCGGGCCGTGGGCGCGCGATGCCTATGGCTTCAATTCAGCGCACCAGCTGCTCGCCAATCGCGGCTACGGCGTCCTCAGCGTCAATTTCCGCGGCTCGACCGGATTCGGCAAGGGCTTCATAAATGCCGGCAACAAGCAGTGGGGCCTCGCGATGCATGACGACCTGATCGACGCGGTCGACTGGGCCGTGGCGCAGGGCATTGCGCAAAAGGACAAGGTCGCGATCATGGGCGGCTCCTATGGCGGCTATGCCACCCTTGCGGGCCTCACCTTCACGCCTGAAGTCTTCGCCTGCGGGGTGGATATCGTCGGGCCGTCGAACCTTGAGACCCTGCTCTCGACCATCCCGCCCTACTGGGCGCCGATGGTGAAGATCTTCCACGAACGCATGGGTGATCCCTCGACACCGGAGGGCCTCGCCCTGCTGCGCGCGGCGAGCCCGCTCTACAAGGCGGACCAGATCACCAAGCCGCTGCTGATCGCGCAAGGGGCCAATGATCCGCGCGTCAAGCAGTCCGAAAGCGACCAGATCGTCGGCGCGATGCAGGCGGCGGGGATTCCGGTCACCTATGTGCTCTACCCCGATGAGGGCCACGGCTTTGCGCGGCCCGAAAACAGCATCGCCTTCTATGCCATTGCCGAGAACTTCCTTGCCGAATGTCTCGGCGGGCGCGCCGAGCCGCTGGGCGATGCGCTGGCACCGGCGAGTGCGCAGATCATCGAGGGCGCGGGTCATGTGAAAGGTCTGGAAGCCGCGCTCGTCACCTGATTTGCCCTGCTGACAAGCGTGTCAGTCCGCTCTAGATGGGTTGCAAACAGCAATCGGAGAGGGATCACCATGGTAGTCTCAGGGGCAGAACGGCGCAGCATCTTCATCACCGGCGGGGCATCGGGCATCGGCCGCGCTGTCGCCCGCCATTTCGGCGAGCGCGGGTGGTTCGTCGGGATTGCCGACGTCAATGTCGAGGGGATGGAGGACACGCTCGGCCTGATCGAGGGCGGGTTCAAATATATGCACCGCCTCGATGTGCGTGACCGCGCGGCGTGGGACGAGGCGCTCGCGGCCTTCAACACCGCCGCCGGATCGCGGATCGACGTGGTGGTCAACAATGCCGGGATCGGCACCGGCGGACCGCTGGCCGAGCTCGAGGTCGAAGAGATCGACCGCTGCCTCGACATCAACCTGCGCGGGGTGCTCTACGGGGCGCAGGCGGCCTATCCCTACTTGAAGGCAAGCGCCCCGGGCAGCGCGCTGGTCAATATCGCCAGCGCTGCGGGCCTCACCGGCGGCAGCGGGATGAGCGTCTATTCCGCCACCAAGTTCGGCGTGCGCGGGATCGCGGAGAGCCTCGATGCCGAATGGGCGCCCGACGGGATCAAGGTCTCCTCGATCTGCCCGAGCTTCATTGAGACCCCGCTGCTCGATGGCACCGGCAACCGCAAGACCAACGAGAACATCCGCACCCGCGTCACCGCTGCCGGGCTGGAGATCACGCCGGTGGAAGAGGTTGCGCAGGCGGTGTGGAACGCGGTCCACGGAGACGATCTGCATTACCTCGTCGGCAAGACGGCGCGCAGCCTCGCCTTTTCCAAGCGCTGGATGCCCGGCAAGGTGCGCAAGCAGCAGCGCGCTGCGGGGCGGCAGGGGTTATTGGGGAAATGATGTTAGTGCAGGCGGTGTTGGTCAGCGCTGGGACGGTCGCGCTAGCGACCGCAAGGCCGAACGGCCGCCCGCAGCGACGGGGCCGTCAGGCCGCGTGAGCGAGGATACCGCACGCCGGAGGGCGTGCGAAATCACAAAAGCCCATCGATATCGGCAGCCAGCCGTGCATCGCGGGCCGACAATCCGCCGCTTTCGCCCGCGTCATGGGTGGTGAGCGTCACCTCGACGCGGTTGTAGACGTTGAACCATTCGGGGTGGTGGTCCTGCGCCTCGGCCAGCAGGGCGACGCGGTTCATGAAGCCCCAGGCTTCGGAGAAATCCTTGAACCGGAAGGTCCGCGCAATCGCCTTGCCCTCGCGCGCCAGCGCCCATGCGGGGTGCGCCGCCAGCAATGCGGTGATTTCGTCAGAGGTGAATTCGGGGACGGACATTGACGGGTTCCTTGTGCGGGTCGCTTGTTTGCGCGCCGCCTTTTCCCTAACGCTGGCCGCCGATGCAAGCCTCGCCGCCGTCCCTTGTTGCTGACAACCTCGCCTGCCGCCGCGGCGAGCGGCTGCTGTTCCGGCGGCTGTCGTTCCGGCTGGAGGCGGGCGCGGCGTGCCATGTGACGGGCGCGAATGGCGCGGGCAAGACGACGCTGATCCGCGCGCTGGCGGGCCTCACCACGCCCTATGCCGGCAGCGTCAACCGCGAGGGCGCGCTGGCGCTGCTGGACGAGCGCACCGGGCTTGATCCGGCCCTGCCGCTGGCCAAGGCGCTCGCCTTCTGGTTCGCGCTCGACGGGGCGGAGACAAGCACCGCGATCATGGAGCGCCTGCGCCTCGATGCGCTGGCCGAAGTGCCGGTGCGCTATCTTTCGACGGGACAGAAAAAGCGCGCAGCCCTCGCCCGCGTGATCGGGCAGGCCGCCCCCGTCTGGCTGCTCGACGAGCCGCTCTCCGGCCTCGATGCCGCCTCGCAAAGCCTCGTCAGCACGCTGGTGCGCGAACATTGCGCGGGCGGCGGGATCGCGCTGATCGTCTCGCACCAGCCGCTCGAGGTGCCGGGCATGACGAGCTTTGCGATCGAGGACTTTGCCCCTGCGGGAGAGGACGCATGATCGCCGCCCTGCTCCGCCGTGACCTCGCGCAGTTCTTCCCCTTCACCGGCAGCGGCGCGGCCCTGCCCGTGGTGTTCTTCGTCGCGGTCGCCATGCTGTTCCCCTTCGCGGTCGGGCCGGATGCGAACCTGATGCTCAAGACCGGCGGCGGGGTGGTGTGGATCGCGGCGCTGCTGGCGGCGATCCTGCCCTTGGAAAAGCTGGTGGCGCGCGACATCGAACTCGGCTTCTTCGACCAACTGCGCCTGCGCGGGATGACGGAAGAGGCGATGATGGCGGTGCGCCTTATCGCCCACTGGCTGAGCTTCGGCCCGCCGCTGCTGCTGGCGACCTTCCCCGCCGCGGCGCTGCTCAAGATCGAGGGCGAGACCTTCCAGATCCTGCTGCTCGGCCTTGTCGCAGGCACGCCGGGGCTTGCGGCCATCGGGCTGATGATCGCCGCGCTCACCGCAAGCTTGCGCGCAGGCGCGGCGCTTTCGGGCCTGCTGCTGATCCCGCTCGCGCTCCCGATCCTGATCTTCGGCGCAGGCGCGCTGGCGCGGCAGGACGTCGCGAGCCTCGGCTTCGTCGGCGCAATCAGTCTGGCGCTGGTGGCAATCGCACCCTTCGCCGCAGGGGCCGCGATCCGGGCTGCGCGGGAGGGGTAGGCTCCCCCGCCCCGGGCTTGACCCAGGACCCAGCTTCTCCATAACCGCCTCTATGGAAAGAGAAACCCGAGGCGGCTGGGTCTACATCATGACCAATCGCTATCGCGGCACGCTTTACGTCGGCTCGACCACCGATCTTCCCACAAGGATCATGCAGCACCGCGAAGGGCGCGGCTCAGAGTTTTGCGCCGAACATGGCCTTGTCAGATTGGTCTGGGCCGAGTTTCTTCCGAGCATCGTCGATACCAAGCATCACGAACAGCGCATCAAACGCTGGCGGCGAGACTGGAAGATAGCTCTGATCGAAAAGACCAACCCCGATTGGGACGACTTGTTCGACAAGCTCATCTGATTCCGCTTCCCCGCCCCGGACTAGATCCGGGGCCCCGCTTTGCTGATCGCCGGAAAGATAGCTGGGTCCCGGGTCAAGCCCGGGACGGGGTTGCATTCCGCAAGTAATTCACCAGCCGCACGGTCATGTCCAACCTAGGGCTATCGAAAACTTTGTCACCGAATACTGTCCTCCAGCCATGTTCATCGTCCGGCATTTGCGCAGCGAGTTGGAACAAGCCTTCAAGCAGCCTCGGGTCAGCACGCTCATCATCGAAGACCGCATTGCGAAGCAGCCAAGGGAAATTGGCGATGGGGCAGCCGCACACGCTTTCGGGTGCTTCGAACCTTGCCGAACCTGCGCGCAGGGGCACTAAAGCATCACGCGGCGTGAACAGCAGTTCCCCGTCGAGCACACGGTCCCGGGCTTGGCCACCCAGAATTCGCCGCGACCTCGGCACGAAAAGTTTCAGGATCGCACCCTCGCCGAGAACCAAGCTGTCGAAATGCCGGAAACGGATAACCGACAAGCTGAATTGCTCGGCCAGCCGCGTGGTCAATTGAGCCTGCGGCCCGGCCATCACACGTAAGGCGGGCAGTCCCGACCCGTCGGGCTTTTCGTGAAGATCTCGTTGCCGGTTTCCGTAATCGCGATCGAATGCTCGAACTGGGCCGAAAGGCTCTTGTCGCGCGTCACGGCGGTCCAGCCGTCGCCGAGCACTTTGGCCCAGGGCTTGCCGAGGTTGATCATCGGCTCGATGGTGAAGAACATCCCCGGCTTCAGCTCCGGCCCCGTCCCGGCCTTGGCGGCGTGGACCACTTCGGGGGCGTCGTGGAACAGGCGGCCGAGGCCATGCCCGCAGAACTCGCGCACCACGCCGTAACGGAACTGGTTGGCATGGGCCTCGATCGCCGCGCCGATATCGCCCAGCCGCGCGCCGGGCTGCGCGGCGGCGATGCCGAGCATCAGGCATTCATAGGTCACCTCGACCAGCTTGCGCGCCTTCAGCGAGGGCTCGCCCGCGTAGAACATGCGGCTGGTATCGCCGTGCCAGCCATCCACCAAGGGCGTCACGTCGATGTTGAGGATGTCGCCATCCTTCAGCACCTTGTCGCCCGGAATCCCGTGGCAGATCACATGGTTGATCGAGATGCAGCAGGAATGCGCATAGCCGCGATAACCGAGCGTTGCGGGGATCGCGCCCGCATCCAGCATCATGCCGCGCACCGCATCGTCGATGGCCCCGGTGGTGACGCCGGGCTTCACCAGCTCCACGCAGGCATCGAGGATCTCGGCGGCAAGGCGGCCTGCCTTGCGCATGCCTTCAAAGCCCTCAGCCGTGTGGAGCTTGATGGTGCCGTCGCGGTAGACGGTCTGATCGCCGTCAACGAGTTGGTATTCGTGCATGGGGCTCACATAGCGATGCGCCGCGCAAAATGCTACTTCGCTTGGGCGAAGGCGGCGGCATATTCGGGTTTGACGGCGGCGAGCACCTTCGCGGTCACCGGCAGCGTCACCTCATATTGCCCCTCGGCATAGGAGCCCGCCACGTAGGGCGCGGCGATCAGGCCGATGCGGTTGAAGCGCCGCCTGTTCGACGAGCCGAGCAGAACCGCGAGATCGGCAATCGGCGGGCAAGGGAAAATCCCGTCATCCTCGATCACCTGGCTGGTCTCGGCGTCCATGCGCTTGATCCGTTCGGCCTTCAGCCCCTTGCACCATTCCGCCCCCAGCGCATCCTGCAAGGCGGCGGGGGAGCGGAACAGGTCTTCGGGCATGATCGCGGCCTTGGCCTGCCGGTCCCACAGCAGCGCATCGGTGTAGTAATTGCCGTGGGCGCCGCCCGTGTATTCGTAGACTTCGACCGAGAGCGAGAGGAAGCGCGGCAGGTTGGTCACCACCTTCCAGGTCTTCTGGAAATCGCGGATCGTGCAGCCGCCGCAATCCTCGCCCGCGAATTCCTTGAGCGAGGTCTGCCATTCGCCTTTCTGCTCGGCCAGCAGCCGCTCGCGCTCGGCGGCGAGTTGCGCGGCAAGCGCGGGGATGGCCGAGACCGCAGCCGGCCAGCGATAGACGAAGTCGCGGGTGGCATTGCCCGTGCCTTCGTGTTCGACAAGCTGCGATCTCAGATAGGGTTTGGGTGCGGCTTGACCCGCAGTTGGCACTGACTGGGCGAGCGCCGCGCCCGGAGCGACGCAGGCCAGAACGGCGGCCATGATCGCCGCCAGACCCCTGCCAGACCCCCCGTAGCCCCGCTTTGATGGCCGGTTGGCATTACGCGGCGAATGTTTCACGTGAAACATTTCCAGAACACCCATTTCCCTTTTCCCTTGCGTCCGAATCTGCTGGCGACAACCCCGTGCCCGTGATTATGGAACAGGCATGAGCGAAGCCAAAGCACTGATCCAGCCCGATCGCGGAACCGACGCGATTGCCATCCACCTCGTCAACAAGGAAGGCTTCGAGGCCTGCGCCAAGGGCCTCTCGGCAGGCCAACGCGCCGCGCTTGCCGCGCAGAAATTCGAGGGCGGCACCTTCCAGACCGGCATCGTGCCCGATGGTGACAGCTGGTTCGCTGTCGGCGGCGTGGCGAACCCGGAAAGCCTGACGAGCTGGTGTCTGGCCAAGCTCGCCGAGGACCTGCCCGAGGGCACCTATCGCCTCGCCAAAGGGGAAGCCGGCCCCGCAATGTTCGGCTGGATCACCGGTCAATATCGTTTCACCCGCTACAAGAGCGAGGACAAGGCCCAAGGCCCCCGCGTGCTGCTGACCGCGCAGGTCGGCCAGATCGACGCGATCACCGCCGAGGCGCAGGCCGAATGGCTCTTGCGCGATCTCGTCAACATGCCCGCCGAGGACTTGGGCCCCGCCGCGCTCGAAGCCGAGTTCGAGAAGCTCGCCAAGGCGCACAAGGCCGATCTCACCGTGGTGCGCGGCGATGCGCTGGAACAGGGCTATCCGATGGTCCATGCGGTCGGGCGCGCGGCGGCGCGGCACCATGCCCCGCGGCTGATGCACCTCGTCTGGGGCGATCCGTCGCACCCGGTGCTGGCGGTGGTCGGCAAGGGGGTGTGCTTCGATAGCGGCGGGCTCGATATCAAGCCTTCCTCCGGCATGCGGCTGATGAAGAAGGACATGGGCGGCGCAGCCCATGCGATTGCGCTTGCGGGCCTCATCATGGGGGCGCGGCTGAAGGTGCGGCTCCATGTGCTGGTGCCCGCGGTGGAGAACGCGATTTCGGGCGGGGCTTTCCGGCCGGGCGACGTGCTTTCGAGCCGCAAGGGGCTGACGATCGAGATCCACAATACCGATGCCGAAGGGCGGCTGATCCTCGGCGATGCGCTGACCCGCGCTTCGGAGGAGAACCCCGATCTGATCGTCGATTTCGCCACGCTGACGGGCGCGGCGCGGGTGGCGCTGGGGCCGGATCTGCCGGCGCTGATGGCGCGCTCCGACGCCACCGCCGAGGCCTTCCTCGCTGCCGGCCGCGCGCAGGACGATCCGGCGTGGCGCCTGCCCCTGCCCGAGGGGTACCGCGAATATCTCGCCTCGGACGTCGCTGACATGGCCAATGCCTCGGCCAATCCCTTTGCCGGCGCGAGTGTTGCGGGACTGTTCCTCGATCGCTTCGTGGGCGAGGGGATCGACTGGGTGCATTTCGATACCTTCGCGTGGAACCCCTCGCCCCGTCCGGGCCGTGCCCGCGGCGGCCGGGGGCTGGGCCTGCGCGCGTCATGGCACGCGATCCGCGCCCGATATGGCGCCTGACCTTGCCCCGCGCGCCGCTTGGCGCTAACGGGCCTGCCACGCTGGCGCAGGGGAGAGCGCGGGCGCAGACGAGAAAGCTGACGGAACGCAGATGAGCGGCATGGCGCCCGACCAAGTGATGTATCAGGTGCCCGAGGGCGTGCTGGGTCTCAAGGGCCCGGTGGAAAAGCCTGCGCCCGGCACTCTGCCCCTGCGCGGCGATCTGGCGCATATTGCGCTCGCCGGTAGCCATCTCGCGGCCCATTATGTGATCCCCCATGTCCACGCGGTGGGCGATGCGGGCGCTGGCCTCAGGCTCAACCCCCGCGGCGATGCCGAAGTATTTGTCACCCTTGCCGCCGGAAGCCGGTTCGAACTGCTCGATGTGGCAGGCGAATGGGTGTGGGGCTGCCCCGGGCCGCAGGGGCCGAGCGGCTGGTGCAAGGCGAGCGAACTCGCCGCACCCGAGGCCTGACGCGGTGCCGACCCGCCTGTTCATCGACGGGGCTGCGGGCACCACGGGTCTGGAAATCCGCGAACGGCTGGAAGGCCGCAGCGAGTTTGATCTGATCATCCTCGATGATGCCCAGCGCAAGAGCGAGGCCGCGCGCCGCGACGCGCTCCACGCGGCCGACATCGCGATCCTGTGCCTGCCAGATGACGCCGCGAAGGAAGCGGTGAAGCTCGCGGAAGGCTCCGGCACCCGCTTCATCGACGCCTCCTCCGCCCACCGTGTGGCAGGCGGCTGGGCCTATGGCTTTCCCGAACTGATCGGACACCGCACAATCGCCAATGCCCAAATGGTAAGCAATCCGGGATGCTACCCCACCGGCTTTCTCGGTCTTGTCGCCCCGCTGGTTGCAGAGGGCCTGCTGCCGGCCGACTGGCCCTACACCGTCAATGCGGTGAGCGGCTATTCGGGCGGGGGCAATGCCCTGATCGACCGCTTTGCGCGCGAGAGCGACATCGCCTTTCGCGCCTATGGCCTCGGCCTTGGTCACAAGCATCTGCCCGAAATGCAGGCCTATGCGGGCCTTGCCCATGCGCCGGTGTTCTCGCCCGCGGTGGTGCCTGCGCATCGCGGCATGGTGGTCGACGTGCCGCTGCCGCTCGCCGCGATGGGGAGCACCGCCACCATCGCCGCCCTGCGCGAATGTCTCGCCGCCTTCTATGCGGGCAGCAGCGTCGTCACCTGCGCCGAGGGCGTGCCGGACGAATTGCTGCTGCGTCAGGGCGCGCCCGCCAGCGACGGGATGGAACTGTTCGTCACCGGATCGGCCGATGGCGCGCAAGCCCGTCTGCTCGCGGTGCTCGACAACCTCGGCAAGGGCGCTTCGGGGGCTGCGATCCAGAACCTCAACATCATGTGCGGCCTCAGCGAGACTACGGGCCTTCGCCTATAATCGCGGCGCAGTTGCTTAAAATTTAGGCAAGGTCCGTCCATGCACTGTGCACCATTGCGCGGTGCACCATAATCTTGCTACCGGCGCTGGCGCGGCGAAAGACATCCCCTGTCGGGAATCCCCTGACAGCAAGGATTGTTCAGGACACCGCCGGATGGCCTTGGCACGATTCTTGTAAGGATTTGGTCAGGAATCCGGTCAGCCGCGGATAGGAACGACGTGAAAAAGATCGAAGCGATCATCAAGCCCTTCAAGCTCGACGAGGTGAAGGAAGCCCTCCACGAAATCGGCGTGTCGGGCATCACCGTCACCGAAGCCAAGGGTTTCGGCCGCCAGAAGGGCCATACCGAACTCTATCGCGGCGCCGAATATGTCGTCGACTTCCTGCCCAAGGTGAAGCTTGAAGTCGTCGTTGCCGATGATCAGGCCGCCCGCGTGGTCGAGGCGATTGCCGCCGCCGCGCAAACCGGTCGCATCGGTGACGGCAAGATCTTCGTCAGCGCGATCGAAAGCGCGCTGCGCATCCGCACCGGCGAGACCGACGAAGACGCCATCTGATTTTCCACCCTCTCCGGCCCGCCGCGGTGGCGGGCAGGTCCACCACACACGCAACCACAATTCGGAGGCACCAAACAAATGTCGAAAGCAAAAGACGTCCTGAAGCTGATCAAGGACGAGGAAATCGAGTGGGTGGACCTGCGCTTCACTGACCCCAAGGGCAAGTGGCAGCACCTCACCATGGTCGCAGGCGTTATGGGCGAAGACGAGCTCGAAGACGGGTTGATGTTCGACGGTTCGTCGATCGCCGGCTGGAAGGCGATCAACGAGAGCGACATGATCCTCAAGCCCGATCTCACCGAGACCTGGATCGATCCGTTCAGCGCCACCCCGATGCTGATCATCAACTGCGACATCGTCGAGCCGTCGACCGGCGACTGGTACAGCCGCGACCCGCGCACCACCGCCAAGCGCGCCGAAGCCTACCTCAAGTCGACGGGCCTTGGCGACACCGTCTATGTCGGCCCGGAAGCCGAGTTCTTCATGTTCGACGACGTGCGCTTCGAGGACGGCTATGCCGGCTCGGGCTTCTCGATCGACGACATCGAACTGCCGACCAACACCGCCAAGGAATATGACGCCGGCAACATGGGCCACCGCCCGCGCGCCAAGGGCGGCTACTTCCCCGTCGCGCCGGTTGACAGCGCGGTCGACATCCGCGGCGAGATGGTCACCACCATGCTCGAAATGGGCCTGCCCTGCGACAAGCACCACCACGAAGTCGCCGCCGCCCAGCACGAGCTGGGCCTGACCTTCGGCACCCTCGTGCAGACCGCCGACCGCATGCAGATCTACAAGTATGTCGTGCACCAGGTCGCCCATGCCTATGGCAAGACCGCGACCTTCATGCCCAAGCCGATCAAGGCTGATAACGGCTCGGGCATGCACACCCACATGTCGATCTGGAAGGAAGGCAAGCCGCTGTTCGCGGGCAATGAATATGCCGGCCTGTCGGAAATGTGCCTCTACTACATCGGCGGCGTCATCAAGCACGCCAAGGCCCTGAACGCCTTCACCAACCCGACCACCAACAGCTACAAGCGTCTGGTGCCGGGCTTTGAAGCACCGGTGCTGCTGGCCTATTCGGCTCGCAACCGTTCGGCCTCGTGCCGCATCCCCTATGGTGCGGGCGAAAAGGCCAAGCGCGTCGAGTTCCGCTTCCCCGATGCTCTCGCCAACCCCTACCTCGCCTATTCGGCGCTGCTGATGGCGGGTCTCGACGGGATCGAGAACAAGATCCACCCGGGCGAGGCGATGGACAAGAACCTCTACGATCTGCCGCCGGCCGAACTCGCCGAAGTGCCGACCGTGTGCGGTTCGCTCCGCGAGGCGCTGGACTCGCTGGCTGCTGATCACGACTTCCTGCTCAAGGGCGACGTGTTCACCAAGGACCAGATCGAAGCCTACATGGAACTGAAGTGGGAAGAGGTGATCCGCACCGAAACCACCCCGTGCCCGGTCGAATTCGACATGTATTACTCGATGTAATCCGGCCCGGATTTCATCCAGTCACAAGAAAGGCCCGGAAGGTTCGTCCTTCCGGGCCTTTTCGTTTGCCCCCGACCCTATTTGCCCGAGGTCATCACCGAGCCGATCCTGAGGTAGCGCTGGATCACCTCGCGCTGGTGGCCGGGATCGGCCCCCATGCAGGCGAACAGCAGATAGCCGATCTGCGAGGGCATCAGCGTCCAGGTCGCGCGGATGCCGTTGTCCGAGCGTGAATCCCACGCCAGCAGCTTGAGCGGGACGGCGCTACGCTGTCCGGCCGAATCGAGCACGAGGCTCTCGCGGTGCTCGATCGCGAAGCCCGCACCGGTGATCGCGCTGTCGAACTTGGGATAGAGCGTGTCGAGCTCGGCCTGGATCTGCGTGATCGGGAACTTGGCGAGGCTGGCCTCCTTCACCTTGATCGCAAAGCAGGTGGTCGGGATCGTCCCGGCCGGGAAGGAGAACTGTCGCATCTCCCCTTCAAGCGCGGTGGTGCCGCCATCGGGCATCATGAAGCGATACCAGCCAAGCTCGTCAGCGAACACCACGCCGCCGGTCGCAGCATTGTCGGGATCGGGCCGCAGCTGGCCGCGCTCGGGTGCGGGGATGATGAGCCCGCCGAAGCTATCGGTCGTGGCGGCTGCCTGCGGTGCGCGGGTGGCACCGGCAAGCGGATTGGCGTTCTGCGCCCCTGCGGGCACGGCGAGCGCGATCAGCGCTGCGGCGAGCGGGGCAACCCCAAGGCTAGGCCGGACGATTGGCATTGATCACCCCCATGTAAAGCCCGTGCGTGGCGCGCGCGGCATCGAGCACAGCATTCTGCAGCAGCGCCGGATCGACGCGGTATTGGTAGTTCGAATAGTTATAGCCCAGCGTCGGGCGGCTGGGGGCGGCCATGTTCGGCTCGGTCCACCACGCGTTGGAGCGGATATAGGCGTTCCACTCCTCGATCTGGGCATTGTTGTTGAGGTTTCTGGTCTGCACCAGCTCCCCCGCCTGCCCGACCGCGACCCGGTCTTCGAGGATCAGCCGCCCGCCTTCGCCTGCCAGCGCGATCTTGGCGTGGTAGAAATTGAAGTGGGTGAACAGCGGCACCATGAACAGCCCCGGCTGGATGCCGACATTCGCGCCCCCGCCATAAACCCGGTGCCCGCTGCCGGTGAGCGCGGCGAAGTCCATCACCAGACTGGGGATCATCACCAGACACTTGAGCGCGGCCGACATGGAATTGAGCGCCCGGGCATTGCCGAGGTTGAACGGCGAGCGATCGGACAGCGGCGCTTCAGGCCCGACGGTAAGCAGCGGCAGATATTCCGGGCTGACCACCGCAACCGTGCGCGAATCCGCAAACGGCTTCTTGATGAAGGGATCAGGCGTCGGATCGAGCTTCTTGAAGCCCTCGCTTGCGCTGATCTCGTCCCAGCCGAGCACGGTGCGGCCCGTGGCGCGCAGCCGCTCGATGAAGTCGCTGAAGGCAAGGTGCGCCAGCTGGCGCATCAGGCCTGCATCCACCCCGACGAGATCGGCGGTGAGATCGACCGTGGTCGTGCCGGACCCGCCGCTTGCACCCATGCCGTTGCGCATCACCAGACCGAACCGGTAGGACGGCACGGCAATGCGCTCGGTCCGCGCCAGCACCTTGGCCATCACCTGATGGTAGTTCTTGAGGCTCATGGAAGTGAGCGGCACCATGCCACCGGCCGCCTGCGCCGGGCTGGCCGAAAAACCGCCTGCCGCCAGCGCTCCCATCACGCCCATGCCGCCATGCAGAACCGAACGCCGATCCCAGTCATGTCCGCTCATTTGGCTCTCCCCAAAAGCAAATGCGCGACCCGGTTATCTCTGTGCCTGCAAGACTACCAATCCACGCATCTTCCTGCAAGTTCCCGCCCCGGAGATGCGCGTGGAACCGGCTGGGAAACGGGAACAATTCGCAGCTGTTGAATGTTGCCAATTTTCGAATTGTCTTCGCACAACGGGACGTTACAGCGTCTCATCCACTTTTCGCTGCCGTCGTAAATTTTTTCGTCAAAAGGGGTCCCAATGACGTTCACAGATACCTGTCGCCGCAGCCTGCTGGCCGGCTCCGCCACCCTTGCGCTCGCCATGGCTGCCACGGCCACCCCGGCGCTGGCCGTTGTGCCCAACGAGAACACCACCTCGGGCAACATCGTCGACAACCCGGACGAATTCCGCGGCGTCGGCATGATCGTCACCAACGTCGTGGGTCAGGGCGGCATCGGCATCTGCACCGCTACGCTGATCAACCCGCGCACCGTGCTGTTTGCCGCGCACTGCGTGAACACCCGCCCGGAAACCGGCTATGACCAGACCACCGTGCGCGCCGCGGTGTCGTTCAACGTCAATGCGCTGCCGGGCATCCAGAGCTGGTTTGCCAACACCCGCACCAACACCGCCCAGCGCGTCTACAACATCAACCGCATCTTCTGGGACGCGCGCTCGCGCCAGAATCCGGCTGCCAGCGGCTTCATCGAAGCCGACATCGCACTCGCCAGCCTTGATACTCCGGCGGTCGGCCTGCCGACCTGGGCGATGCTGTTCAGCACCCTGCCCGCTCCGGCTTCGATCGATCCGGTGCGCGGCACCGGCTACCAGGTCGAGATCGTCGGCTACGGCGGCACCGGCAACGCGACCCAGGGCGCGGTTTCGGGCATCGACTTCCGCCGCCGTGCGGCCGAGAACATGCTCGGCGGCTTCATGTCGCTGGCGGATCGCAACGCCGTGATCTTCGGCAGCACCAGCACGCTGACGCAGAACCTCTACCACCTCGATTTCGACTCGCGGAACCGCAACTTCGCGACCGACATCAACGTCCACCGCGATGCGGCCCTGCCGAACGAAGGCACCACCGCCGGGGGCGATTCGGGCGGTCCGCTGATCCTCGATTCCTCGACCAACACCCTGTCGAACGAAGACCTCGTGATCGGCGTGCTGTCGGGCGGTTCGCGCTTCTTCGGCAACCAGCCGTTCAGCTCGATCGGCACCACCAGCTTCTACCAGCCGCTCTCGCTGTTCTGGCAGTATATCGTCGCCAACAACCCCTACCGCTACGTCGGCACGGTGGCCGGTGACGGCAACTGGGAAGATCCGAACCGCTGGGTCACGCTGCTCGACCCGATGTACCGCGTGATCAACGCCAATGGTCAGGTCGTGAACGGCCTGCCGACCACGCCGGAACTCGGCCTTGGCGGCACCGGCGGCGATTTCGGCTCGGTCTGCATCGAATTCGAGAACCCGAACGATTTCTGCACCGACACCCGCACCGGCGTGACGACCAGCACCGCTCCGCCGGCCAATCCGACCAATGCCGCGACCGAAGTCGACTTCTCGCCCTTCATGAACGGCGGCGAGCAGCAGGACGCAGGCACCGCCCCGGCGCAGGTCGCCGGCGCACGTGCGGTTGCTCCGGCCAACACCGGCCGCACCGGCACCGAGCTGACCGTGCTCGACATGGCGCTGCCCGGCTTCGCCACTGTTCCGGGCGCGCCTGAAGACGCTGCGATCACCGCCACCGCCGTGGTTCCGACCGATGCCTCGGCGAGCGCGATGCTGGACACCTCGGAAGAGACCCCGCAGAACACCACCGCGACCCTGCCCGCCCCGACGCTGGCCAATGGTCTGCCCGGCGCGACCGGCTTCATCGCCAACAACGTCAACCCGGTGGTCAGTTCGACCAACCCGGCCGCCAACGTGCTGCCGCGCTACTTCGACGTGACCCTCAGCCAGATCGGCACCACCACGCTCAGCAGCACTGTCACCATCGACCGTCTGACGATCCGCAACAATGCGGGCCTCAATGTCGCGGCGGCGGGCAACCTCACCTCGCTGATCGACATCAACCAGTTCGGCGGCCGCGTGAACGTGGCGGGCGCGGTGACCTCGGTGGGTGACTACACGCTGTTCGCAGGCATGATGGAAGGCACCGGCACGATCACGGCGCCGTTCCTCACCAGCATCGGCGGCACCTTCTCGCCCGCCACCATGGGCACCACCGGCACGCTCAACGTCACCGGCAACCTCGTGATGGCTTCGGGCACGACCTACCTCGCCGACTTCACCGGCGCGGGCGCGTCCGACAGGATCGCGGTGACGGGTGCCGCCAATGTCGGCGGCCTCGTGGCGCTCGGCGGCGGGCTGACCCAGCAGGTCAACGGCCAGGGTCGCCGCTACACCATCCTCACCGCCACCGGCGGGGTGACCGGCACCTTCATCAACACCACCATCTCGCCGATCCTCAAGCAGGTCTTCGTCTACCAGCCCAACGCGGTGCTGATGGAGATCACTGCGGCAAGCTACAACACGGTGATCAACCAGAACGACAAGATCCAGACTGCCTATGCGCAGCTGTTCGACCAGAACCGCCCCAACGCGGCGCTGGCCGGCCTCTATGGTCTGGACTTTGCCACCACCGACACGATCCGCTCGACCTTCCGCAACCTTGCTCCGGTGAGCGAGCAGGCGGTGCGTTCGCTCGCGGCGCAGAACGTGAACCTGCTGCAGAACTTCAACGACCAGCGCATGCGCGAAGCTGATCGTGCCCGCGCCGGCGGCAAGATCGCGGTGAGCGGCGCGCCGATGGGCGTGGCGCAGGCCGGTCTTGCTCCGCAGGGCCAGCCGGTCGGTCTGGAAGTCATGGCGCTCCAGAGCGCCGGAGAAGAGACCGAACTCAAGGACGTGAACCTGCCCGAGAACGTCGCGGCGTTCATCTCGGCCGGGATCGTGGCCGGCAACGTCAATTCGCTGCCGGGCTTCACCCAGAAGAGCGAAGTGAACGGCCTCTACGTCGCAGGTGGTCTGGAGTTCTATCCGGGCGACAAGACCATGGTCGGCCTGTCGGGCTACTTCAGCACGCTCGAAGCCGATGCGCCGCTCGGCCAGCAGGTCGACAGCGAAAACTATGCCGTCTCGCTCTACATGCGCCACAAGTTCACCGATGGTCCGGTGGTCGACGGCCAGTTCTCGATGGCGAACATGGGCTTCGACACCCAGCGCAACGTGCCCTTCCTGGCTGGCTTCCAGAGCCTCACCTCCTCGACCGACGATCTGCTGGTCTCGGGGGCGCTGGGCCTGTCCTATGACATCGACACCGGCATCGGCACGATCTCGCCGGGCGTCGAGGGCCGTTATGCCAGCGTCGATCTGAGCGCCGCGCGCGAGACCGGCGGCATCGCCGCGCTGCGCTTTGATCGCGAGAGCTTCAAGAGCACCCAGGCGCGCTTCGGCTTCGATTTCGAGAAGGAATCGAGCATGGTGCAGATCAACGCCACCGCGCAGCTGGTGTGGGAGTTCGAGGAAGGCCCGCAGCTGGTCGGCGCCAACTTCGCGCAGGGCATCGGCCCGAATGCGAACTTCGTGCTCGAAGAGGCCGATCACACCTGGGGCGAACTCGGGATTTCGGCGACCGTGGGCGATGGCCCGCTGGTGGCGAGCTTCGGGATCGACACCACCGTCGGCCGCGACACCGCCGAAGCCCGCGTGTTCCGCGCCACTGCAACCTATCGCTTCTGAGCGACGGCCACAGGCACAAAAAAGGGGGCGTCCGCGAGAAGCGGGCGCCCCTTTTTTGTCGGGTGCAAGGTGGCTTTAGCGGATCGTCAGCATTCCGCGCCGGCCCACCGCGATAAAGCTCGCCGCGAGTGCCAGCACATAGAAGATGGTCAGCAGATCAAGCGGTGCGGGCGCGGCCACAAAGCCGAGATGCGCGAGGATCGCCCACATCCCGATCACCACCAACGCCATGGTGTAGCTGATGGTGCTGCCTTCGAGATTGACCGCCAGCATCAGCTCGTCACTGGCGCGGTAGACGATCACCGACAGCGCTGTTCCCGCCAGCAGGCCGCCAGCGCCGATCACCAGCGCGGCGGTCTGCGGCAGCGGGCCATCGGGCGCCGCCAATGCCAGCGCCAGCAGGGCGACGCCCCACAGCAGCATTGCCGCGCCCGACCACATCAACACCCGCTTCTGTTCGCGCAGCTCGTCGGCATCTTCGACATTGAGGAAGCGCGCGCCCAGCCCCGGGCTCGCCGTGCCCAGCAGCATGCCGATTGCAATCACGCATAGAGCACCGCCACCAGCGCCGCGATGCTGGCCGACAGGTTCAGCCCGCCCACCGCGTCGCTATCGATGAAACGCATCATCGCGAAACTCGCGCTACCGCCGGCCACGCCGCCGATCAGCGCCGGGATCACCAGCTTGCGCATCACGCGGCTGGATTGGGAGGTCTGATTCTCGCTCGTCATACTTCGGTTTCCCATTGATCGATGAACAGCTCGGGCACTCCCACGCCGAACAGCCGCGCCATGCGCAGTGCCAGCGGCAGGGAGGGATCATACTTGTCGGTTTCCACCGCATTGATCGTCTGGCGCGACACGCCGAGCCGCCGGGCAAGCTCGCCCTGGCTCCAGCCCTGCGCCTCCCGATAGTGCTTCACGCGGTTTTCCAAGTCGTCTGATCCGGTGGCTGGTGATGGACTGCCTCCAGAGCGCGGTTTGCCGGTGAACCGAATCAATCCGCGCCCTGACAAGAGCTCTTTACAGTCAAGAACTCTTGTCAGTCAAGAACTCTTGTCACCCCCCCGTTTGCCGCGCGGGCGAAAAGGCATTTTCCTACTCGCCCGCCTTGTGCCTAATTGCCGCGCCTCACCGCTGTTCACCCCGATGAGGAGGCTCTGCCATGCCCTATCAACCCTCTGCTTCGCTGGCCTCGCTGCTGCGCAAGCTGGCCGCCCTGCCCGCTGCGGCAAGCCTCGATAGCCCGCCCGCAGCGCCCGCCAATCCCACGGCGGTCGGCCCGGCCGGGAATGCGCTGATCAAACGGTTCGAAGGCTGCGCGCGGCTGCGGCTGGACGGGATGGTTACAGCCTATCCCGATCCCGGCACCGGGGGCGAGCCCTGGACCATCGGCTGGGGCGCGACCGGCAAGGATCTGTTCAACGGCGGCAGGATCGGCCCTGCGACGGTCTGGACACAGGCCCAGTGCGATGCGCGGCTGGCCGATGATCTGGCGCGCTACGCCGCCGATGTCGCCGCCACCGTAGGCGATGCGCCCACTACTCAGACGCAATTCGACGCGCTGGTCGCCTTCCACTACAACACCGGCGCCATCGCCCGCGCCACCCTGACAAGGAAGCACCGCGAGGGCGACCGGGCCGGCGCCGCGCGCGAATTCGCGCGCTGGAACCGCGCCGGAGGCAAGGTGATGAAAGGCCTGGTCCGCCGCCGCGCCGCCGAAGCGGAGCTTTACCTTAGCGACCCTCAATAATCCCGGCTGATTTCCACCAGCACCGAATCGCGGCCGATGGTCGACACCGTGCCCAGCAGGGAAAGCCAGCTGGTGATGCGATATTCGACCTGCGTGGCGCTGTAGCCCTGCCCGTCGGTCACCAGTTCGACATAGATGCGGCGGGTGATGTTCTTGCCCACCGCCACGCCGACCTCGCGCCCGATCAGCGGATCGGCGCTGATGATGCGCAGCTGGTCGAGCCCGATCGAGCGGCGCAGATCGCCGATCGGATCGAGCCCCGCGCCCCCGCCCTGCAAGGCCGCCAGCGCCGCCGCCAGCTGCAAGGCGTCGGTTGCCGAGAGCGAGGTGACCGAGCCGCCGAACAGCAGCCGCGCAAGGATCTCTTCCTCGGGCAGGGCCGGATCGGAGGAGAAGCCGATGGCGGGTGACTGGGCGTTGCCACTGATCGCGATGTCGACATTGGTGCCGTTGCGCGACGTTTCGGCAAGGATGTCGAGGCGCGGATCGATCGGCCCGTTCTCGTCGAACAGGATGCGCCCACGGGTCAGCTCGAAACGGTTGCCCGCGAAGGTATAGTCGCCGCGCACCAGCCGCGCCGTGCCGCCGATACGCGGTTCGTTCACCGTGCCGCGCAGCGCGATGTCGATGCCCCATTCGCTCTCCAGCCCCAGCCCGTCGACCTGCACCCGCGCGGGCGCCGAGGCGTTGACGAGATAGCGCCACGCCACATCGCGCCCTGAAACCCGTTCGCGCTCGCGGCCGTCCTCGCCGTTGATCTCGCGGGTGCCGATCTGCGGCAGGGCGACATCCTCGGCCGCCATGCCCAGCGCCCAGCGCGCGCGGTCGATGGTCACCCGGCCCGCGATGGTTCCGCCGCGCCCGTTGGAGACGATCCGCAAGGGGCCGGTGATGGTCGCCTCCAGCCCGTTCGCATCGAGTATCCGCGCATTCTTCGCCGCCGCGCGCAGATCGAGGCTAGGCCCGCGCGTGGCGCTGATTCCGGCGAGATCGATGGTGCCGCTGCCGTTCACGCTCCCGCCGCCCGGCGTGGTGCCGGCAAAGCGGGTCAGCTCCAGCCGCGAGCCGGCAAAACGCCCGCGCGCGGCGACCTTCTCGATCCGCGTGCCGGAGAGCGCGCTCGACACCTTGAGCGCATCGCTCGCCAGCGCGCCGGTGATGCGCGGATCGGCCAGCGTGCCGGTGGCGCGCGCGGAGATGGTGACCGGGCCGGTGAGATCGAGCGCCTCGATCGCCGCCAGCCGCCACAGCGTCTCGGCCGCGCCTTCAAACATCAGTCGCCCTTGCAGCCGCCCCTTGAGCAGCCGGTCCGCCAGCGCGCGCTCGTCCGGAAAATCGGTGATGCGCAGGGCAATATCACCGAGCCGCGCCCCGCCCTCGGTCAGGCGCCCGGCAGCTGTGAGGCGCTCGGCATTGAGATCGATCACCCCCAGCACGCCGACGGGCTTCGACGACAGCACCAGTCCGGCGCGGCTGAAGCGGTCGATCTTCACTTTCGCCGTTGCAGTCGGCGCGGCCTCGCCCGTCTGGCGGTAATCGACCACGCCCGACAGGCGCCCGCCAAAGCCCAGTTCCGCGCCCGCCAGATCGAGCAGGCGCAGCGGCATGCGCGCAAACTTGAGCTGGAGCGCGGTCTCCCCGCCGCCAAGCTCGCCCTCGATCAGCGCATAGCCGCCCGCAAAGCCGATCTGCGATTGCGCCAGTTGCCAGCCGCCATCCTCCTGCCGGCTCAGCACGGCGCGGCGCGGCATGGTGATCGCCTCGCCCGCAAACTGCCCGCGCGCGACCGCCGCGATCCGGTCGGCCGCGACGTCCGCATCGAAATTGAGCGCAAACCGCTCGCGCCGCCTGCCCGCCACCCCGCCGGTGACCTTGCCTCTGCCATTGTCGATATCGGCCTTGGCCTCCAGCGTGGCGAGGTAAAGCGCACCATATTCAAACCCGCTGGCGCTGATATCGGCATCGATGCGGGTGTCGTCCTTCGCGTAGCGGCCCGTGGCGACAATGCGCGCGCGATCAATGCTGATCGGCACCGCTCCGCCAAAGCTCGCCTTGCGCGCCGTGAGATCGACCGCGAAGCCCAGCGCATCGCCGCTCTGCGGGCGGAAAGACAGCGTGCCATCAAGCCCGCCGCCTGCCAGCGCGAGATCGCCCGAGATACCTTCGTCACCCAGCACCACAGCACCCGTCACCTTAGTGCGATAGACATCGAGCCGCTCGATCCCGATCCGCGCAGGGCCGGTCTCGGGCAAGGTCAGCCCCAGCCGCCCGTCAAACCGCCCGAGCAGCGATCCGCCCTCGACATCGAGCGCAAAGCCCTGTTCCGAGGGCGCAACGGCAATGCGGACATTCTCAAGCCCCGCGGCGGGATAGGGATCGGCCAGCACCAGCACCCCGCGCGGGCCATCGGCGGCGATCTCGGCATCGAAGGTGAAGGGACCATATTGCGCCTGCTTGCCGCTGCCGGCGAGCACAGTGCGCGTGCCGCCGGGGCCGGTCACGATCTTGCTGTCGAGCCTGGCATTCAGCCGCGCGCTCTCCACCACCACCTCGCGCAGCACCAGCGGCTGGTCTGCGCCGATGCCGAGCATCCCCTTGAAGCGCAGCGAATCGCCCGCGAGACCGGCGATGGTGTCATTGCCGATCTTCGCCAGCGAACCGGCGAGATTGGCGCGCAGGCTCCACGGCACGGAAGGGCCGAACTTGACGAGGATCTTGGCATTGGCGGTGACCTCGCCCGCGCCGTCGACCTTGAGACCGCGCGCTGCCACCGGCCCGGCGATAGCATAGGCCCCGGCGCGGATATCGCCGCGCAGCGCGAGCGTGCCTTCGAGGCCCGGGAAGCTCACCCGCCCGGCATCGATCGCCAGCTTCTGGCGCGCAAAATCATAGGTCAGCGCGCCCGCCAGCTTGCCTTTGACGAGGCGCGGATCGGCATAATCATTGCCGGTGGTGATCCGCTCCGCCGTCACCGCCAGCGGCACCGCGATCATCTTGCCGTCGAACTGCGCGAGGCCCTCCTGCACCAGCCCTGTGGCCTCGACCCCGTTCGCCAGCAGCCGCCCGACCGCAAGGCGGTGATCAATCGCAAGGTCGCGGAAATCGCCTTCGATATCGGCGGCGATGCGCGTATTCTCGAACCGCCAGCCCGCACCCAGCAGATCGGGATCGCGCAAGGCAGCGCTGGTGCGCGCGCCTTCCACCCGGTTGTCCGCCAGATCGACCACGCCTGCGCCGCGCAGATCGAGCGCGCGGCTCACCAAAGCTGCGCGGCCTTCCAGCACGCTGTCCTCCAGCGTGAAACTGGCCGCCAGCGCGAGCTTCTCGCCCACCGCGCGGGCCAGCAGGCTCTCCCCCGCCAGACCCGGACGCACCCGGCCCAGCACGCCGATCTTTCCGGCGGTATTGGTGACCTGAAACGCCGCCACCGCAGGGCCGCTCACCGGCTTGCCGCTGCCCTGCTCCAGCTGCCGCGCCACCGCCCAGCCGCGCCAGCGCTGCCATGTCCCGTCGCCCGCAATCCGCGCATCATACCCTTGCGCAAACCCCGCCAGCCCCGCCAGCACGCCGCCCGCAGGCGCGCGATATTCGCCTTCGAGATCGAAGCGATCGCCATCAGGCTCGGCATCGAGCAGCAGCGCGATCCGGTCACGCTGGCCCAACTCGGCCTTGGCATCCACCAGCGCGCGGCCTTCGCGGATGTCGATCTGCGCCAAGGCGTTCACCCGCTCGGCACGGGCCGTCGCCACGCCTTCCGCGATGACGAGGTTCTCAATCGCCAAGCGATCCACGCGGATATCGAAATCGGGCAACAGCGGCGCATCGGGATCGCCGGGGAGCAGTTCGGGCAGCCGCGTCAGCCGCCCGCGCCGCGCCGTCAGCTCGCGGATATCGAGCCCGCTCCACAGCCAGTTCAATGGCCGCCATTCGAGCGCGACTTCGGGGATGGTGAGGAACACGCCCTTGGGATCGCTCACCCGCACATCGCGCAGCACCGCCTTGCTGTAGATATCGCCCTCGATCCGTCCGACCGCAAAGCGCAGGCCCGATGCCGGCGCGACGGCCGCGATCTGATCGGCGATGTAGCGCTTGCCGATGGGGGTGGAGAGGAAACCCGCCACCAGCACCAGCGGTGCCAGCAGCAGCGCCAGCGCCCAGCCCAGCCGCTTGCCCCAGCGTCGCTTGTTGCGCACGGCGGGTGTGTCCTCCCCCTCGGGCAGCACGGTGTCCCCGGCCTGCGCCATCAGAACGCCTGTCCGAGGCTGACATAGACCACGACGGGGCTATCGAAGGGGGTGGGATTGAGCGGCGCGGCGACATCGATGCGGATCGGGCCGAAGCTGGTCTTGTAGCGGATGCCCACGCCTGCGCCGACCTGGATGAAGCGGAAATCGGGGGTGGAGCCGAGCGAGACCGTGCCCGCGTCGATAAAGGGCACTACCTCGACCGCGCCGCCCAGCAGCCCGGTCTCGATCCGCGCTTCCACCGAGGCCTCGACCAGCGAGCCCCCGCCCACCGGCTCGCCGCGATCATTGCGGGGGCCGACGCCCTGGAAGCCGTAGCCGCGCACCGATCCGCCGCCGCCCGAATAAAGCCGCCGCGAAGGCGCGACATCGACGCGGCTGGCGCCCTGGATGCTGGCAGCCCTGAGGCGCGCGGCCAGCACGGTCGAGCTCACCTGTTTGTAGATGCTCGCATCGGCCTGGGCGCGGACATAGAAACTGTCGTCCCCCTCCGAACGCGAGACTTCAGGCGCGAGGAAGAAGGTGGCGCGATAGCCGCGGCTGGGATCGAGCAGATCGTCGCTCTGATCGAGGGTGATGTTGCCGAACAAGCCGCCGATCCAATAGGTCTGGCGCGGCAGGGGGATGGTGCTGCCCCGCGCACGCCGGTTGCGTTCGTCGGAATAGACCAGCTCGCCCCCCAGCTGCCAGCTGACCGGCTTCTGGAACAGGATGTTGGAGACCTTCTCGAAGGTCGCGCGCAGGCCGAAGCCGCGCGAATCCACCGCGAGGGTCTTGATATCGCTGGCATAGAGATCGGCGGAGAGGATCTGGTCGCGCCCGCGGAAATTGTTGCGGCGCACGCCGATGCTGGCCAGCGCCTCGCGCGTGCCCAGGATGCCGCGCAGCCGCAACGCGCCTTCGGGCGGGAAAATGTTGCGATGCTCCCAGCGGCCCTCCAGCTTGAAGCCGTCCTCGGTACCGTAACCGATCGCGCCCGCAATGGTGCGCAAGGGTGCCCGCTCCAGCGCCACATCGAGCGCGACCTCGCCCGGCTGGCCATCGGCGGGCGGCGTGGTTTCGCGCGGGGTGATCGAAACGCTGGTGACAAGGCCGGTGGCGATGATCGCGCGCCGCAGATCGGTCTCCATGCTCTGCTGGTAGACATCGCCCGGCGCAAAGCGGGCAATGCGCGCCAGATGGCGGCCGGAGAGGAACTTGGGATCATTGCTGGTGACCGGCCCGAAGACATATTTCCCGCCGGGATCGACCGCGAGAGTGAGATCGCCCTCGGTCCGGGCGTGATCGATCAGCAGATCGGGATCGCCGAGCTTGGCGAAGGGATAGCCGCTTTCCCCCAGCGCCACGCGCAGCTCCAGCTCGCGCTCAAGGATGCGGTCGCCATAGAGCGGATCGCCCGCGGCAATCGCGAATGTGGCCCTCAGGCGGGTGCCATCGGGATCGGGCATCTGCGACAAGGCCCCCAGATCGACCGCGCCGAACCGGTAGCGCGTGCCGGGCAGCAGATCGAAGCGCACCGAGGGCTCGATGGCGGCGTCGGCATCGACGAGCGTATCCTCGCTCGCACTATCCTCGCCCTCGCGCCGCCCGCCGGAAAGCTGGCGCACCACCTCGCCCGCGTAATAGCCATAGGTGCGCAGCATATTGCCGAGCAGCTCTTCATCCGCCCGCGCCCGCGCGGCGACCAGCGGCGCGCTGTCGGCCCCGCCATCGAGCCCGCGCACAGTCGAAAGCTGGCGAAAGCGCTCGATGAATTCGCGCTGTTCTGGAAAGGCACCGGGCGCAGCGGGGAAGCCGAGCACCAGCGTGTCGCTGATCCGCACATCGGCGAGTTCGCGCAGCTCGCCGGTGACCGGCATGGCGATGGCGGCAAGTGCCTCGACTTCGGGATCGGGGGTAAGCGGCTCGGGCAATTCGAGCGCGAAGTCGGCAAAAGCGGCGTCGATTGCGTCCTGGAGGCCGGGCGGAGGGGCAGGAAGGAAGCCACTTGACCCCTCGATGACCCCGACTTGGGGCGGGTTTGACCCCGCCTCAGCGGATGTTTCACGTGAAACATTTGCCTCTTCCGGCCCCTGCGGCGCGCCGCGGGTGGCCCAGCCTTCGGGATCAGCGACCGCTTCGGCCGGGATCAGCTCGTCCAGCGTGGCGGGGACCGGGGGCGGTTCGGGCGGAGCGGATTCCGCCGGAGCGGTGATCGCGGCGGGCGGCGGGGTCTCGCTCTCGTCCTGTGCCTGCTGCGCATGGAGCGGCGCTGCTGCCAGCGCGACCGGCGCGAGCCCGGCGGTCAGCAGGAGACCGCGCTTTATCGAAAGGCGCGTGTCAGCTGCCCGGGAACTTGACGGGCTGGCCATCCTTGCCTCGGGCGCCGGCCAGCGACGCGTCCTGCGGCTGACGCGGCGCTGTCGCCGCGGCGATCAGCCGGTGCTGTTCATCGGAGTCCATCAGCTGCCAGCCCTCACGCGTCAGACGCTCGAGCGGGCGATAGCGGACCTTGTACTGCATCCGCGGGCTGCCTTCGACCCAGTAGCCGAGATAGACATAGGGCAGGCCTTCGGCGGCCGCGCGGCGGATGTGATCAAGGATGATGAAGCTGCCCATCCCCGCCCGGCCTTCGAGATCGGGATCGTAGAAGGAATAGATCATCGACAGCCCGTCACCCTGCCGATCAGTGAGGCAGGCGCCCACCAGCCGACCGGGACGACCGCCCGGGCCGGGCAGGCGATATTCGGTGACGACCGAACTGACCGGCGTATGCTCGATCATGTCGGCATAATCGAGCTCGTCCATCGCCGCCATGCCGCCATCGGGGTGGCGTGCGCCGAGATATTTGGCGAGCAGGGCGAATTGTTCATCCGTCGCCCAGGGGCGGCATTCGGTGACAATCAGATCATCATTGCGCTTCAGATCGCGCTTCTGCGTCCCCGAGGCGCGGAACTGGCTCGCCACCACCCGCACCGAAACGCAGGCCTGACAATCAAGGCAGGAGGGACGATAGGCAACCGTCTGGCTGCGGCGGAAGCCGATGCGGCCCAGCGCCTCGTTGAGCTGATCGGCGTGGGCGCCCTTCAGCTCGGTGAAGACCTTCCGCTCGCTGCGCCCGGGCAGATAGGGACACGGTGCCGGGCTGGTCACGAAGAACCTCGGGAAGCGGATCGGTGCCGTCACGTGCGCGCTCAGTCCTCTTTGCCGGTTGCTATGGCCCCGGAATCACGGGGTGCGATGCATGGTTGCTGAGAACTTTATGCATGCACGCGTGGTTCGGTAAAAGTCCCTTAACCACGAAACTGCGCGAAATATCCGTCACTGTGGACAAGCGGGGGCGCGAATTGCTGCCGGAATGGCGCAAAACGGCACGCCCCGCAGGCGCAAATGCGAAAAAATGACGGCTTAGCCGAGCTCGACGAGCTGCACCGAATACCCATTTGCGCGCAGGCCCTCGACCAGCCGCTCGACCTGCTCGGCATCGCGCGCCTCGCATTCGATATCGGTGATCAGGCCCTTGGCCGGCAGGGTGGTGAAGATGCGTTGGTGGTAGATCTCGATGATGTTGACGTTGTGCTCGTCGAACAGACGCATCACCCGGAACAGCGCGCCCGGGCGATCCTGCAAGGTGATCCGCAGCCGCGCAAGGCGGCCCTGACGCGCCAGATCGCGCAGCAGCACATTGGCGAGCAGGCGCGTGTCGATATTGCCGCCGCACAGCACCAGCCCGATGGTCTTGCCGGCAAAGCGCGAGGGATTGCTGAGCACCGCGGCGAGCCCCGCCGCGCCCGCGCCTTCGACCACGGTCTTTTCGATCTGCAGCAGCAGCGCCACCGCCTTTTCGAGCGCGGGCTCGTCCACCAGCAGGATGTCGTCCACCCGCTCGGCAATCACCTTGGAGGTGAAATCGCCCGGCACCTTGACCGCGATCCCTTCCGCCAGCGTATCGCCGCCGCAGGGCAGGCTCGCGCCCTTGATCTTGTCGAACATCGAGGGGAACAGCGCGGCCTGCACGCCCACCACCTGCATGTCCGGATTGGCTGCCTTGGCAACCGTCGCCATGCCCGAAATCAGCCCGCCCCCGCCGATCGGGGTGACGATGCAATCAAGATCGGGCTTCACCGCCAGCATCTCGAGCGCGACCGTGCCCGCGCCGGCGGCGACATGGGGATCATCGAAGGGGTGAACGAAGGTCAGCCCCAGCTCGATTTCCAGTTTGCGCGCATAGGCATAGGCCTCGTCGAAGGTCTCGCCCTCCAGCAGCACCTTGCCGCCGACGCTCTCGGTCTGCATCACCTTCACCGTCGGCGTGGGCTTGGGCATGACGATGGTGACCGGCACGCCCAGCCGGGTGCCGTGATAGCTGAGCCCTTGCGAATGGTTGCCCGCCGAGGCCGCAATCACGCCGCGCGCGCGCTGTTCCTCGGTCAGCTGCAACAGCGCATTGAGCGCCCCGCGCTCCTTGTAGGCGGCGGTGAACTGAAGGTTCTCGAACTTCAGCCAGATATCCGCACCGGTGATCTGCGACAGGGTAATCGAATGCATCATCGGGGTGTTGACCACCGCGCCGGCAATGCGCTGCGCGGCGGCGCGCACGTCGTCGATGGTGAGATCCGCCGGAGTGGCGGCGGCGCCCTTAGGGTTCGATGCTGCTAGCTGTGTCGACATATGTGCGCGGATTAGGCGCTCGGGCGCGCAAGGGCAATCGCCTGCGCGCGGATTTCGTATGCGCACGCAGGCGTTGGCAAGCGCGCGGCAAAGCGATAGCAAGCCCGCGCCTCCATCATCCTGCCTGCAAGGATCGCCATGTTCCGCTCTGCCGCCTTTGCTTTTGCCGCCGTCTCCGCTCTCGCCCTTGCTGCGCCCGCATGGGCCGACACGCTGGTCGACAATGTCGACGGGGTGACGATCGACGAGACCGGCAAGGTAAAGCGCTTCACCGGCCTCGTGTTCGACGAGGAAGGCAAGGTGGTGGTCGTGCTCGCGCGGGGCGAGGCGCGCCCGCAGGTCGATTACCGGCTCGATGCCAAGGGCAAGGTGATGCTGCCCGGAATGATCGACGGCCATTTGCACGTGATGGACATCGGCTTTGCCGCGCTGACGCTCGATCTGTCGGACACCAATTCGCTCGAAGAGGCGCTGGCGAAGATCAAGGCCTTCGCTGCCGAGAACCCGGGCCGCCCGTGGATTCTCGGGCGCGGCTGGAACCAGGAGAAGTGGGGCCTCGGCCGTTTCCCGACCGCCGCCGAACTCGATGCGGTGGTGTCCGACCGCCCGGTGTGGCTCGAACGCGCCGACAACCACGCCAACTGGGCCAACAGCCTCGCGATCACCACCGCCGGGATCACCGCCAAGACGCCCGATCCCGCTGGCGGGCGGATCATCCGCGATGCCAAGGGCGCGCCCGCCGGCGTGTTCGTCGACAAGGCGGTTCAACTGGTAGGCGCGGTGGTTCCTGCCCCGCGCCCCGAAGACCGCGATCTTGCTTTCGCCAAGGCGCAGGAGGTGCTGCTGGCCAAGGGCGTCACTGCCGTTGCCGACATGGGCACCAAGGCCGCCGACTGGACCACCTATCGCCGCGCGGGCGACGAAGGGCGCTTGCAGGTCCGCATCATGTCCTATGCCGACAGCTTCGAGACGCTGGAGCTGATGGCGGGGCCGGAACCCACCGGCTGGCTTTATGATGACCGGTTGCGGATGGGCGGGATCAAGCTGTTCCTCGACGGGGCGCTGGGATCGCGCGGGGCGAGCCTCAAGGCACCCTATGCCGACGAGCATGGCACCCGCGGCCTGCCGCTGCTCAGCCCTGCCCAGCTCAGAAACATGATGAGCCGCGCGAGCATGGACAATTTCCAGACCGCCGTTCACGCCATCGGCGATGCTGCCAATGCCGAGGTGCTGGCCGCGATCGCGGAGCTTTCCGAAAGCTACAAGGGCGATCGGCGCTGGCGCATCGAACACACGCAGATCGTCGATCCGGTGGACCTGCCCAAGCTGGGAGAGCACGGGGTGATCGCCTCGATGCAGCCGCTCCACCAGACCTCCGACCGCCTGATGGCCGAGGCGCGGCTGGGGCCGGACCGGCTGGCGGGCGCCTATCCGTGGCGCAGCGTCGTCAGTGTCGGCGGGCGGCTCGCCTTCGGCTCGGACGCGCCGGTGGAACCAGCCGACCCCTGGGCCGGGATGGCTGCCGCGATCAGCCGCACCGATGCCAGCGGACAACCTTTCGGCGGCTGGTTCCCGCAGCAGACCGTGACGCGCGAACAGGCGCTGGCAGGCTACACCTCGGGCGCGGCCTATGCGGGCTTTGCCGAGGGGCGCTTCGGCCGCCTGATCCCGGGCGAGCGCGCCGACTTCCTGCTGGTCGACCGAGATCCTCTGATGAGCGCGCCCGACGCAATCCGCGAGACGAAGATCCACGAGGTGTGGGTCGGCGGGGTGAAAGTGAAGGGCGAGTAATATGGCGCCCCGACTATCCTGAGCTTGGGCTACTCTGCCGCAGCTTCCGCCGCTTCAACCTCGCGCGCGGCCTTGTCGGCGGCGACGGCCTTTTCCTGGAAGCGCATCAGCAGCAGCGAGGCTTCGAACAGCAGCCACAGCGGCACGGCCAGCACGATCTGCGAGCCGGGATCGGGCGGGGTGACGATCGCGGCGATGATGAAAATGCCGACAATCACATAACGCCGCGCCGCCACCATCTGCGCGCGGCTGACAATCCCGGCGCGGTGGAGCAACAACAGCAGCACCGGCAAGAGGAAGGTCAGCCCGAAGGCGAGGATGAACTGCATCACGAGGCCGAGATAATCGCCGGCGCTCGGCAGGGCCTGCACCTGAAGACCGCCCGCCTCTCCGCCAAAGCCGAGGAAGAATTTGAAGGCGACCGGCATCACCACGAAATAGGCGAGCGCTGCGCCTGCGCCGAACAGCACGGGCGTTGCGAAGAGGAAGGGCAGGAACGCCTTCTTCTCGCGCGCATAGAGCCCCGGCGCGACAAAGGCCCAGAGCTGGTTGGCGATCACCGGAAAGCTCACCATGAAGCCGGCAAACAGCGCGACCTTGAGTTCGACGAAGAAGACTTCGGGCAGCTTGGTGAAGATCAGCTGGCCCTCGCCATCGGGGAAGGCCTGCTTGAGCGGCAGGACCAGGAGGCCGAGGATTTCGTCGGCGAAATAGAAGCAGATCGCAAAGCCCACGCCCAGCGCCAGCAGCGCGCGGATGACGCGGGTGCGCAGTTCGATCAGGTGATCGAGCAAAGGCTGGCGGGTCTCGTCGAGATCCTTCACCTCAAACATCGGCGCTGCCCTTAGGCGCTTCAACCGGCGCAGGTCTCGGTGCAGGTGCAGGATCGGCTGGCGGGGTTTCGACCGGAGGCGGCCCGGTCATCACCGGCGCGCCCGCTTCAGCTTCGGTGAGCGCGGCAGAACGGCGCATGATTTCCTCGTTCTGCGCCTTCCACTTCTTTTCCATGTCCTCCAGCTCGGCCTCACGCACCATGGCGTCGATGCCGGAGCGGAAATGGGCCGACATGCGGCGCATCTTGCCGATCCAGCGGCCCGCCGTGCGCATGGCGAGCGGCAGGTCCTTCGGCCCGATCACGACGACCGCGACGATCAGGATGACCAGCAGTTCTCCGATGCCGATGTCGAACATGACAAGGTGCGGCCGCGCCGCCTCCTAACGAGGGGCGAGGAATCAGGCGCCGGTGGTGTCGGTCTTGTCGGCCGGAGTGGCCGTTTCCGCCGGAGCGGCAGGCGCTGCCGGAGGCTCGATCCGGGCCGCCTTGGTGACGGTGTCCTCGGTTTCGTTGAGGCCCTTCTTGAAGCTCGAAATGCCCTTGCCGAAATCGCCCATCATCTCCGAGATGCGGCCGCGTCCGAACAGCACAAGCACGATCACGAGCACGATGACCCAGTGCCAAATCGAACCAATACCCATTGTCTCAACTCCTGAACTGCGCACCGGGGGATCAGGCCTTGTCAGCCGGGGCGGCGCATGACCGGGCCAGACCCCGGCGGGTTACAACGCAGCATTTAGGACAAGCCTTCGCGAAATGCGAGTCAGTCCGCCAAATTCTCGTCGTCCCCGCTATCGCTTTCGTCGGGTTCCTCGTCCGGCTCGAAGCGCATCTGCGCCTCCAGCGCCTCGTCGACCGGATCGAGCAGGCCGGCGGCGCGCAATTCGTCGATCCCGGGCAGGTCGCGGCGGCTTTCAAGGCCGAAATGATCGAGGAAGGTCGGCGTGGTGGCGTAGATCACCGGACGGCCGGGTACCTCGCGGCGGCCCGCAGGACGGATCCAGCCGGCCTCCATCAGAACGTCCAAGGTGCCCGCACTGGTCTGCACGCCGCGAATGGATTCGATTTCGGCGCGGCTGACGGGCTCGTGATAGGCGATGATCGCGAGCACTTCGGTCGCCGCACGACTGAGGCGGCGGACCTGCTCCTTCTCGCGGCGCAGCAGGTGCGCAAGATCGGGCGCGGTCTCGAAATGCCAGCGGCTGGCGCGCTCCACCAGATGCACGCCGCGCGCGATGTAATGGGGCTGCAAGCTGGCCAGTGCGGCGCGCACATCGGCAGGCTCCAGCCCGCCGAGATGGGCAGCCAGCGCCTCGACCGTCATGGGCTCCTCGGCGGCGAACAAAGTCGCCTCGATCGCGCGTTCGAGGGTGCCCAACTCTTCGCTCACGCGGCAACCCCCTGCTTCAGGCGGCGGATACGCAAGGGGGCAAAGGTGCCGTCCTGATCGAGTTCGGCGGTCCCTCGCTTGGCCAGCTCCAGCGCCGCGACAAAGCTCGATGCCAGCGCCGAACGCTTGAGTTCGGGCGAGGCATGGGGCGGCAGGAAGTCGCGGATCTCCATCCATTCGAGCGTCACGCCGAGCATCGAGGACACGCGTTCCAATGCGGAATCGAGCGTCATCACCGGGCGGTTCGCCACGTGGTAGATGCGCGGCGCGGTGCGCGCCTTGACCTGCCCATAGGCCTGCATCAGCGCGAACATGTCCGAGCGCCACAGGATCTTGCGGTCGGTGCGCAGGCCCTCAGGGCTCCCGCGCAGGAAGACATCGCGCCCGATCCGGTCGCGCGCCATCAGCCTTGCGGCCGCCTCGCGCATCGCGCCGAGGCGTTGCAGGCGGATCTGGAGGCGCAGCGCGAGTTCTTCGGGGCTCGGGTCTTCCTGCTCGTCCTTGGGCAGCAGCAGCGCCGATTTGAGATAGGCGAGCCAGGCCGCCATCACTAGGTAATCGGCGGCGAGTTCCAGCTTCAGCGTGCCGGCCTTCTCGATATAGCCGAGGTACTGGTCCACCAGCGCAAGGATCGAAATCTGGCGCAGATCGACCTTCTGCCGCCGCGCCAGATCGAGAAGCAGATCGAGCGGGCCTTCCCAGCCATCGAGCGCGATGTAGAGCGCGTCCGTGTCCGGCTTGGCCGGATCGGGCGGCGGGAACATGAAGGGCTGATCGAGATCGCTCATGCAGCAGCGCCCGCAAGCGCCAGCAGCGCGTCGCGCTTGGCCAGCAGTTCGACCTGTTGAGGCGCAATTTCAGGGGCAACGCGGGTGGGTGCTAGGGCGCGGTCGAGCCGCGCGGCGGTCGCAGCCGACATGGCGGGGAGCACCGCGCAGATGCCCTCCATGTCGTCCATCTTCGCCCAGCAATTGAGGATGATGTCGCAGCCCGCTGCATGGGCGCGCGCGGCGCGTTCAGGGATGGTGCCGCCCAGCGCCTCCATGTCGATATCATCGGTCAGCAACAGGCCGTCAAAGCCGATGCTCCCGCGGATCACATCGCGGATGATCGCGGGCGAAAGCGTCGCCGGATTGTCCGCGTCCCACACAGGGAACACGAGGTGCCCCGTCATCCCGATCAGCGCATGATTGAGCGTCCGGAACGGGGCGAGATCATCCTCCAGCTCCACCGCGCTGGCCGAGACTGTCGGCAGGGCCTTGTGGGTATCAACGTCCGTCCGGCCATGCCCCGGCATATGCTTGATGCAGCCGGTCACGCCGCCAGCCGCCAGCCCTTCGAGCACGGCGCGGCCAAGGGCTGCGACCTGCATGGGATCAGCCCCGAAAGCGCGGTCCCCGATCACGTCATGCGCGCCGGGAATACGCAGATCGAGCGGCGGGTGGTAATCGACCGTGATGCCCATCGCCGAGAGTTCGAGCCCCATGGCGGTGGCATTGGCCCGCGCCGCCTCGATCGCGCTGGCGGGCGCAATGTCGTAGAGGCGGGCAAAGGCCTCTCCGGCGGGGTAAGGCGACCAGTGCGGCGGACGCAGGCGGGCAACGCGGCCGCCTTCCTGATCGATCGAGACCAGCAGGTGCTCGCGCCCGTGGATGGACCGCAGATCATCGGTGAGCGCGCGCAATTGCTGCGGGTCCACGCAGTTGCGGCCGAACAGGATATAGCCCGCCGGATCGGCCTCGCGGAAGAAGGCGCGCTCGTCAGCGGTAAGGTGCGGGCCGCCGAGGCCGAAGATCGCCGGAATCATGCATGCAGCCTTGCAGGCAAGCCCGCATCAGGCAAGCGGGCTAACCATCCGGAGCGGGGAAAAGCGCCTACTTGACCTGGCAATCGAGCCCGTCGGCCTTGAGCGCGCCGCACAGGCGCTCGGCCTCGGCGCGGCTGCCGGCGACGGCCTGCAGGCGGAACACCGTGCCGATATCCACCTTGCCCTCGATCACGCGGTGCTTCACGCCGGTCAGCGCATCGGTGCGGCGGGCGAGATCGACCCAGCCCTGTTCGGCCCGGGCGCGCGAGGAATAGGCGGCGAGCTGCACGCCCACGCCCGACATATCGACCGGCGCGGCAGAGGCGGCGGGCTTGGCGGCGGCAGCAGCGGTCGCCGAAGCGCTCGGCGCAGGCTTGGGCGCGGCGGGCTTGACCGCAGGTTCGCCCACGACAGCCTCGGTCGAAGCCCCCTCGCCCACCAGCGGCGCGATATTGCCCGTGCCGGCAAACTGCTTGCCGCCCGGATCCTCGGGACGCTCCTTGATCGGACCGGCAGGCGCTTCGATGATGCTGCCATCGGCCACCGCCTCGACGTTGGCCGAGCGGTTCGTGACGAACCACACCGCACCCACGACCACTGCGAGCAGCAGCATCAGCACGCCCGCAAAGCCGAGGATCTGGCCCATGTCGAGCCCGCCTGCGTCCTCGTCCTCGGCATCGGATTCCAGCCACGGCAGATTGTCCGTGTCGGCCAGATCAAGCTCGCCGTCGAAGCCGTCCAGCTCCTCGTATTCCGCATCGACCATCACGACACCACCAGCCCCCCAAAGGCCAAATTACATGCTTTCCACCGCCTCGACGCCGAGCACGCCGAGGCCATTGCGGATCACTTGCCCGATTGCCTGCGCAAGGAAAAGCCTCGCCGCGGTCAGTTCGGTGTCTTGTTCCACGATGAAGCGCTTTTCCGGACGGTCATTACCGAGGTTCCAGTAGGAATGGAGATCGGCGGCCAGATCGTAGAGATAGAAGGCGATCCGGTGCGGCTCGCGCGCACGCGCGGCGGCTTCGATCTCGCGCGGGAACTGCGCGGCGCGGGCGACGAGCGCGAACTCCTCCGCCCCGAGCCTGCCCAGCGCGGCGTCGGACGGGGTCACGCCCAGATCGGCGGCCTTGCGCAGCGTCGAGCGGATCCGGGCATGGGCATATTGCACATAGAACACCGGATTGTCCTTCGAGGCTTCGACCACCTTGTCGAAGTCGAAATCCATCTGCGCATCGGGCTTGCGGGTGAGCATGGTGAAGCGCACCACGTCCTTGCCGACCATCTCGACCACATCCGCCAGCGTCACGAAATTGCCGGCGCGCTTCGACATCTTGAAGGGCTGGCCGCCCTTCATCAGCTGCACCATCTGGACAAGCTTGACCTCGAAGGGCTTCGGCGCCGCGCCATCGGCACTGGTCAGCGCGGCGACGGCAGCCTTGATCCGTTTCACCGTGCCGGCATGGTCCGCACCCCAGATATCGACCAGCGCGTCGGCATCCTGCGCCTTCTGGAAGTGGTAGGCGAGGTCCGCGCCGAAATAGGTCCACGCGCCGGAGGACTTCTTGATCGGGCGATCCTGATCGTCGCCGAACTTCGTCGAGCGGAACAGCGGCAGCGAGACCGGCTCCCAGTCCTCGGGCGGGGCCTTGCCCTTGGGCGCTTCGAGCACGCCGTCATAAACGAGATCATGCGCGCGCAGCCACGCCTCGGCGGCATCGACCTTGCCCGAGGCCTGCAATTCGGCCTCGGAGGAGAACAGGTCGTGCGCGATGCCGAGCGTCGCCAAGTCCTCGCGGATCATGTCCATCATCGCCGCGACCGCGCGGGTGCGGAAAAGGATCAGCCAGTCGGCCTCGGGCGCAGCGGCATATTGATCGCCGAACTCGGCGGCGAGCGCCTCGCCCACGGGTTTGAGGTATTCGCCGGGGTAGAGGCCTTCGGGGATGGTGATTTCCTCGCCCAGCGCCTCGCGGTAGCGCAGGTGCACCGAGCGGGCGAGCACATCGACCTGCGCGCCCGCATCATTGACGTAATATTCCTTGGTGACCTTGTGGCCCGCAAATTCGAGCAGCCCGGCCAGCGCATCGCCCACCACCGCGCCGCGGCAGTGACCCATGTGCATCGGGCCGGTGGGGTTGGCCGAGACGTATTCGACATTGACGCGCGTGCCACCGCCCATCCCCGAGCGGCCATAATCGTTGCCGAGCTGCGCGATGGCAGCGAGCTCTTCCAGCCATGCCACGGGCGCAAGGCGCAGGTTGATGAAGCCGGGTCCGGCAATCTCGGCGCTGGTGATCGCGGGGTGAGCCGAAAGCTTGGCGGTGATCGCCTCGGCCAGTGCGCGCGGGTTCAGCCCGGCGGGCTTGGCCAGCACCATCGCGGCATTGGTCGCCAGATCGCCATGCGACGGATCGCGCGGCGGCTCGAGCGTGACGTTGGCAAAGGACGTGCCGGCAGGCAGCGTGCCCTCGCCGACCAGCTCGGTCAGCACTGTGTCGATCAGCGCCGCATAGGCGGCGTAAAGGGTCTTGGGTTGGGTCATCGTGGTCTCGTGCGGATTTGCGCGGATGCAAAGAAGCAAGCGGGGTCCCGGGTCAAGCCCGGGAAGGCGTAGGATTGAAATCCCCTCTCGACGCCGCAGGCGTCGCGAGCGCAAGCGCGCGAGCCGCAGGCGCCCCGTAGCGGAGCGGAGGGAACAGCACCGAGGACGCGGGCGCGGAGGCGCCCGCGAAAAACTAACGCCTGACGTTATAGGCCAGCTGGTCCTCGGTCAGCTGGAAGCCGACGAGCATTTCGAAGCGGGTGCGGGCAATCGCCGCCTTTACTTCGGGATCGGCCAGCGGATCGAGCGCCGCATCGACATCGCCGGCGCGGCGTCGTCGGGTAATCTTCTCGCGCACATCCTCGGGCAGCGCGGCATCGGCGCGGTTCACGAAGGAGCCGACCTTGGCGGTCGCCACGGCGCGCTCCTGCCCGTCGGCGAAGGTCAGCGTGACCTGGCCCACGCGCTTGCTGACCACGGCATTGCCGCCGCGCAGCACGGTGACGAAATAGGGGAGCGAGACCGTGCGGCTGCCGCGCACATCGGCGCGGCGGGCGTGAACCTCGAAGGTGCCCTCGCTATAAACCTGCTCCGCGCTGTCATTGCAGCTGGCCCGCAGATTGGTGATCGCGGCGCTGATGTCGAGGCTCGCGGTGCTGCGATCCTCGCCCGGCGCGAAGGTGGTGATATCGCCGGTGTAGTCGGGAATCCCGACCGCAGGGCACGTGCTCAGCACCGAGGTGATGCCGACGCCCTGATCGATAACCAGTTCGCCTTCGCTAGCACAGCCGGCCAGCACCGCCACTGCGGCAAGGACAGGAAGAACGCGGGTGCGAGACATCATCAGGGGGGCCGTCCTCGAAAAACCGATCCATTTGCGCAACAGCTTGCGCAACCACGCCCTAGCGAGACGCGCCGCAAAGCGCTAGAGAGGATGATATGAACGCGTCCTTTCCCGTTTCGCCCCCCGGTTCACCCGATGCCGCCGCCAATGTGGCCGACCGTCCCGACCTCAATCTGCTGATTGCCGCCCCGCGCGGCTTCTGCGCCGGGGTCGACCGGGCGATCGAGATCGTCGAGAAGGCGCTCGAGCGCTATGGCTCGCCGGTCTATGTGCGACACGAGATCGTCCACAACAAATATGTCGTCGAAGGGCTGAAGGCCAAGGGCGCGATCTTTGTCAAGGAACTGGACGAAGTGCCGGACGATGCCCCGGTGGTGTTCAGCGCCCACGGCGTGCCCAAGGTGGTGCCGGCCGAAGCCAAGCGCCGCCAGCTGCTCTACGTCGATGCCACCTGCCCGCTGGTGAGCAAGATTCACCGTCAGGCCGAACGCCAGATCGAAAAGGGCCGCCACATCATCTTCATCGGCCATGAAGGCCACCCCGAGGTGATCGGCACCATGGGGCAGGTCGAACCCGGGCAGATGACCCTCGTCGAGACCATCGAGGATGTCGACAAGCTGCCCTTCGATGCCGACGAGGAACTCGCCTACCTCACCCAGACGACGCTTTCGGTGGATGACACGCGCGAGGTGATCCAGGCGCTGGAATGGCGCTACCCCAACATCTCCGGCCCGCGCGCCGAGGACATCTGCTATGCCACCTCGAACCGCCAGGCAGCGGTCAAGGAACTGGCGCATGACTGCGATCTGGTGCTGGTGATCGGCGCGCCCAATTCGTCCAATTCGCTGCGGCTGGTCGAGGTGTCGGAACGGCTGGGCACGCCTGCCAAGCTGATCCAGCGCGCGAGCGAGATCGACTTTGCATGGCTCGAAGGGGTCGAGACGCTTGGCCTCACCGCCGGGGCTTCGGCGCCCGAAATCCTCGTGCGCGAAGTCGTCAGTGCCCTCGCGGAGCGACGGACGATCCACGAGAAGGAAATCACCGCCACGGTCGAGAAGATGGTGTTCAAGCTCCCCCGCCAGCTGACCGAATAACGCCGGAGCGGGGCGGATGGCGGTCTATACCCATCTCGGGGCGGAAGACCTCGCGCGGCTGATCGCGCAATATGACGTGGGCGATCTGGTATCGGCCAAGGGCATTGCCGAGGGCGTGTCGAACTCCAACTGGCTGGTCGAGACGACCGGCTCGGGCGCGCCCAAAGAACAAGGGGGCGGCACGCGCTTCATTCTGACGCTTTACGAGCGGCGGATCGACTATGCCGATCTACCCTATTTCCTCGACCTGCTCGATCATCTCGCCGAACGCGGCTGTCCGGTGCCGCGCACCATGCATGATCGCGAAGGCGCGTCTTTCCGCATGGTCGAGGGCAAAGCCGCCGCGCTGATCGAATTCCTGCCCGGCGTCTCGCCCACCCGGCCGACCGCCGCACAGGCGCGCAGCGTCGGCGCAGTGCTCGCGCAGCTCCACCTTGCCGCGCGCGATTTTCCGCGTGCGCGCGCCAATGCGATGGATTTTGCCGCCAGCGCCGCGATCCTCGATGCGTGCGGGGCCGACCGGCTGGCGACCATAAATCCCGCCCTTCCCCCAATGCTCCCGCAAGCCGAGGCCGCCGCCGCGCTCGATCTGGCCGCCCTGCCGCAATCGCAGACCCACACCGATCTCTTCCCGGACAATGTGCTGATGCTGGGCGATGCGGTGACGGGCCTCATCGACTTCTACTTCGCCTGCACGGGGCCGATGGTGCTCGATCTGGCGGTGACCCATGCCGCATGGTGCTTCGACAGCGCCAACCGCTACGCCCCCGCGCTCGGCTCCGCGCTGATCGCTGGCTATGAAAGCGTCCGCCCGCTGGAGCCGCAGGAGCGCGCGCTGTTTGCGCCGGTGGCCAAGGGCGCCTGCCTGCGCTTCGTCGCCAGCCGCGCCGAAGACTGGCTCGACACGCCCGATGATGCGCTCGTCACCCGCAAGGACCCGATGCAATTTGTGGAACGCTGGCGGTTTTACGACACTGAGGGCGCCGCGCTGCTTGCCTGACGAGCGCTCACGCCCCTAGGGCTCACCCGATGAGACAGGTCGACATCTTCACCGACGGTGCCTGCAAGGGCAATCCCGGCCCGGGCGGCTGGGCCGCGATTTTGCGCAGCGGCGGGCACGAGAAGGAGCTGGTCGGCGGCGAGCCCGAGACCACCAACAACCGGATGGAAATGACCGCGATCCTGCGCGGCCTGTCGGCGCTGAAGGAGCCCTGCGCCGTCACGGTCCACACCGACAGCCGCTATGTCATCGACGGCATGACCAAGTGGATCTTCGGCTGGCAGAAAAAGGGCTGGGTCAACGCGGCGAAGAAGCCCGTCGCCAATGAAGACCTGTGGCGCGAGCTGATGGCCGCAGCACGGCCGCACAAGCTTTCATGGGAATGGGTGAAGGGCCACTCGGGCCACCCCGAAAACGAACGCTGCGATGCGCTGGCGAGTGCCGAGGCCGCACGGCAGGCGGATCCGGGTTCAGCATTTTCGCACTGATCTCTCCTCGTCATTGCGAGGAGCCGTATGCGACGAAGCAATCCATTGACCGGGCGCGCTTCAGGCGGAAACCTCAGGCCATGGATTGCTTCGCTGCGCTCGCAATGACGAGCGAACGGCTGCTTCAAAAATCAGCTGTTGTCTTCGACCTCGGCGTCGGGGCCGTTCTTCTTGATCGAATCGATTGCGTTCTGCGCGCTGGCCTTGCTCGAATAGCCCTGCGTCGAGAACATCACTTCCGAATTGTACTTGAACCGCACGCGGAACTCGCCGGCGTTATCCTTGTAGATCTCGAACTTGTGCGCCATCCGGCCCTCCCCTTAAGCTGTGCTGCCGTTCAGCACGCCTTTACCATACAGCAGGATAAGCCGCTGGCTAGCGGGCAAAACGCGCCGGAGAATAGCGTGCCGGATCAATGGCCGCCGTCATGGCATCGCTCGCAAGGCCGAGCGCGATCTGCGCTCCCAGCCGCGCGGCGGCTGGTGCGGTCTGGATGCCGAAGCCACCCTGCCCGGCAAACCAGAAAAACCGCTCTTCGGCAGGATCGGGGCCATAGACCGGCAGCCGGTCAGGCGCGAAGCTTCTGAGGCCCGCCCAGCGCCGCTCCAGCGCGGCGATGTGCCAGTCGCTCACCTGTTCGAAGCGGTCGATCGCGATGGCGACGTCAAGCTCGTCAGGCGCAGCGTCGACCGGATCGGATGGCACCTCGTCATGCGGGCTCAGCCACAGGCGGCCATTATCGGGCTTGAAATAGAAGCCTTCATTGATGTCGAGCACCAGCGGCAGATTGGCAGGCGCGGGCGGATCGACGCGAAGTTGCACCACGGTGCGGCGCAGCGGCTGGATGCCGATCGGGGCAAGGCCTGCCAGCCCCGCGACCTGATCGGCCCAGGCCCCCGCCGCATTGACGATGCGCGCTGCGCGATGGACATCGCCCGCCGCTGTCACGATGCGCCAGCCATCCTCGTCGCGCATCAGCCCGGCAATCCGCGCCCGGCAAGCCAGCTCCACCCCGCCCCGCCGCGCCATGGCGAGATAGTGCTGGTGGAGGCCTGCCACATCGATGTCGGCGCAGGCCGGCTCGTGGATCGCGTCGCACCAGTCCGCGTGCATGGCGGGCACCAGCCGTTCGAGCCCCGCGCGGTCCAGCCGCTCGATGGTGACGCCGGTGCCGGCGAAAGTTGCGACGAAAGCGTCCATCGCCGCGCGATCCTCGGCCCGCCCGACATAGAGCGCGCCGCGCGGGGAAAGGAATCCGTGCTCGGCCAGATAGGGGCCGGATGCGAGCGTCAGCGGCACCACGCCGGGGCCGCCATAGCACTCCTCCCAGAACGCGGCCGAGCGCCCGGTGGCATGATAGCCGGGCGCATCCTCGGCTTCCAGCAGCAGCACCCGCGCATAGGGCGAAAGTTCGGCCGCAAGGCTTGCACCGGCCATGCCGGCACCGATCACCGCAAAATCATGGATCATTGTGCGGGTGCCGCCTTGTCGAGAAACTGGGCGATGTGCGCCATTACCGGCCCGCGCACACTATCCTCCTCGCGCAGGATCTCGTGATGCGCCTCGGCCCCGAACGCGACCATCACGCCCTTGGGCAGGCGGCGGGCGGCGCGCAGGTTGGCGGGGTGGCTCACCAGCTTGTCGCTGCTGGTCGAGAGGATCAGCACCGGCACCTTGACCTTCTCGAGCGCACCGGGCGCTTCGAGCAGGCGGGAGGAGGCATAGGCCCGCTCGACCCAGCGCCAGCTCGCCGGGCCCATCACCAGCTCAGGGCGGTGATCGCGCCACCATTCCTCATCGGCATAACGCTCGGCGTCATGGGTGAGCAGGTTCGCCCGGCCAGCGGGCAGCACGCCGGGCTTCTCGCTCCACTTCCATGCCTGCCGCATGGGATCGCCAACCGCGCACATCATCCGGGCGACCGCGTGGAGCGCTGGAAGCGGCAGCGGCGGGCCGTTGATACCGGTCATCGGCGCGCTCAGCACCACCGCATCGGGGGTGACCCTGCCCTCCACGAGCGCGCGCAGCACCAGATGCCCGCCCATCGAATGGGCCGCGAGCACATGCGGGCCGGGGGTCTCGGCCACCCAGCTGGCCCACAAAACCGCCAGATCATCGACCCAGATCGCGAAATCCTCGACATGGCCGGTGACCGCATCCTTGCCGAGCCGTCCCGATCCGGCCTGCCCGCGCCAGTCCGACGCCGTGACCCGCCAGCCGTCGCGATGCCATTGCTCGAGGGTTTCGAGATATTTCTCGTAACAATCGCCGCGCCCGGGAAGGAACAGGATCGACCCGCGCTGGCCACCAGCGGTGCCAGCACCGGGCCAGTCGATCCGGCGCACCGCATGGCCATCGCCCGCGTGCCACACGCTCTCGCGCGCCGCAGGGGGAATGGCCCTGCGGTCGATCGGCCCGGAATCGCTGGAATCGTAAATGGGAAGCCTCCGAGCGTGGTTACTTTTTGGTAAGCATACACCTGTAACACCGGCTCGAAGACCACCCGAGAGCACTGACGCTCTTGGCCACTTCGGGGGCACGATGTTGACGACCACCATTCACTACGGGCTGCTGATTGCCTTGGCAATCGCGCTGGTTTTCGCCGCTTTCACCGACATTCGCCGGCGTCAGATCGACAATTGGCTCAATGCGGCCGTGGCGCTGGCAGCGCCCGCGTTCTGGTGGTCGAGCGGCCTGTCGCTGTGGCCCGATGTCGCGCTGCAGGTGGGTGTGGCGCTGGCCGCCTTCGTGCTGCTCGCCGGCCTGTTCGCCATGAAGATGATGGGCGGCGGCGATGTGAAGCTGCTGACCGCGCTGGCGCTGTGGATCCAGTGGGACATTTTCATCCAGCTGCTGGTGGTGATGGCCATCGCCGGCGGCATCCTGACCGTCATCATGGCGGGATACCACGCCATGCGCCGCCAGCGCGAGAAGCTGGCGATCCCTTACGGGGTCGCGATCGCGATCGGCGGCTTGTGGGTGCTTTACTTCAATCTGCTGCCTGCGGCCGGTCCGGCCATGGCTGCAGCATAACCCGATTTTAACCAATCAGGACTTACGCATCGAAACCTTACCTGCCCGCTGACGAAACCACGGGCGATTACGAGGGGGCTATTTGAGCCATGGATAGGAAGAAACTTGTTCTGCTGATTGGCGCGCTGATCATCGCGATCGGAACCGCCTTTGCTGCACGGAGCATCTTCGCCGGAGGTTCGGCCCCTGCTGCCGAAGCCGCCGCCCCGACCGGCCCGCGGGTCCTGGTCGCCAAGCGTGCGCTGACCGCAGGCACGATCATCACCGCCGATGCGCTGGGCTTCCAGCCCTGGCCCAAGGAGCTGGTGAAGGACGCCTATTTCATCGACGGCGAAGCCGACATGAACAAGCTGCTCGGCACCGTCGTGCGTTTCCCGATCACCGCAGGTGAGCCGGTCACGCAGGGCACGCTGGTGGCTCCGGGTGACCGCGGCTTCCTCGCTGCCGCGCTCGGGCCGGGCATGCGCGCTGTCACCGTTCCGGTGTCGGCCATGACCGGTGTCGCCGGCTTCGTCTTCCCGGGCGACCGCGTCGACCTGGTGCTGACCCAGACGGTCGAGGGTGACGAAGGCCCGTCGCTGCGCGCCGCTGAAACGGTGATCCGCAACCTGCGCGTCCTCGCAACCGACCAGACCACCGAAACCACCACCGACGAGAACGGCAAGACTGTCGTGACCGCGTTCCGCACCGTCACGCTCGAAGTCACCCCGAAGATCGCCGAAAAGGTCGCCGTGGCCCAGACCATCGGGACGCTCAGCCTCGCGCTGCGCTCGCTGGCCGATAACGACGCCGAACTCGAGCGGGCGATTGCCGCGGGCGATGTCACCATCCCCGACAACGCCACCCCCGAGCAGGAAGAGCGTCTGCTCAAGGCTGCCATGGCCCGTCCGATCGACAAGGGTGCCAGCTTCGTGACCGGCGGCGACGTCTCGCGCTTCCAGCGCAAGACCATGCCGGCGCAGGATTCCTCGCGTCCGCAGGCTGCTCCGGCTGCCCCCACCGGCATCCCGGCCCAGGCCAACAGCGCCCCGGTCTACAAGGGCCCGAGCGTCCGCGTGACCCGTGGCAAGGAGACCGAGGAAACCCAGGTCAGCAGCGGGATCGTGCGCACCCAGTCGAGCGCGACCCGTCGCGCCGGCCAGGTGATCAGCTCGACCATGGGCAATTGAGGGGAATGACCATGGGTCTCAATCACACGCTCGCGCACCAAGTTGCCACTGGCAAACCCGAGGGGAGCCGCAAAATGACACTGAACCTGAAAGCCAAGCTGCTGCTTGCTGCCATGGTGGCCGCACCGCTTGCCTCCATGCCGGCCGCCACGGCCACCGCGCAGCAGGTCGTCAAGCCGTCGCAGGAAATCGTCCTGTCGATCGGCAAGGGCGAGCTGGTGACGGTGCCCGGCGCCATGGCCGACGTCTTCGTCGCCAATGACGAAGTCGCCGACGTCCAGATCAAGTCGCAGCGCCAGCTCTATGTCTTCGGCAAGGCCGGCGGCGAGACCACGATCTACGCCAGCAACGAACGCGGCGACGTGATCTTCTCGGCCAATATCCGGGTCGGCTCGAACATCGGCAGCGTCGATCAGATGCTGGCGCTGGCCATGCCCGATGCCAAGATTTCGATCTCGACGATGGGCGCGGACACCGTGCTGCTGACCGGCACCGTCGGCTCGCCCGAGGATGCTGCCGAGGCCGAGCGCCTGGTGCAGGCCTTCCTTGGCGACAAGGCGAACGTCATCACCCGCCTGCGCACGGCCACGCCGCTGCAGGTGAACCTCAAGGTCACCATCGCCGAAGTCAGCCGTTCGCTGCTGCGTGCGATCGGCGGCAACCTTAACACGCTCGACGGCTCCAGCGGCTTCCGCTTCGGCGTCGGCACCGGCCGTCCGATCGGCGGTGATGCCTACACCCCGCAGGGCCCGCTGGGCGTCGGCAATACCATTGGACAGGCTGCCTTCGTCCTGCCCGATGGCACCGAAATTCCGGTTGAGGTGGTGCCGGTTTTCTGGACAGGGTGCTAAGCTAATCCCGACCTGATGGATTGGTACGGGAATGAAGACGACGAGAAAGCGCTACAGCGCCGATTTCAAAGCCAAGGTGGCGCTGGAGGCGATCCGGGGCGA
>CAIZNH010000038.1 GCA_903934325.1 uncultured Alphaproteobacteria bacterium
ATGTCAATCGGCGCGCAAAGTTGACCCTGGATCGGCGTCCAACATTGACCCCCCTTACTGGTGTCAGAGGGGTGTCGCGGTAGTCCATAGGAGGGGCCCGCGGCCGGCACCGCGCGTGATCAAAGGCGCTGGCGGGGACGGCCGTGGGAGGTTCCTGTGGTCTACCGTGGCAGCCCGGCGGTCAGGCGGTTTCGCGGCTTTTGAACCGCCAGCTTTCGTTGCCGGTCTCGACGATATCGCAGTGGTGGGTGAGCCGGTCGAGCAGTGCTGTAGTCATCTTGGCGTCGCCGAACACCGACGGCCACTCGCCGAACGCCAGGTTGGTGGTGACGATGACCGAGGTCTGTTCGTAGAGCCGGCTGACCAGATGGAACAGCAACTGGCCGCCTGAGAGCGCGAACGGCAGGTAGCCGAGCTCGTCGAGGATGACGAGATCGAGCCGCGACAGGTGATCGGCGATGCGCCCGGCACGTCCGGCCCGGGCCTCGGCCTCAAGCCGGTTGACCAGGTCGACGGTGTTGAAGAACCGGACGCGCGCGCCGGTGCGCACACAGGCACGGCCGATGGCGATGGCAAGATGGGTCTTGCCGGTTCCGGTGCCGCCGACCAGCACGGCGTTGCGCTGGGCCGCCATGAACCCGCCTGTCGCCAGTTCACGCACCAGCGGCTCGTTGACCGGCGTGGCCGCAAAGTCGAACCCGGCGATCTCCTTGGCCAGCGGCAGCTTGGCGATGGTCATCTGGTATTTGATCGAGCGCGCCTGCTTCTCGCTGATCTCGGCGGTCAGCAGGTCGCCGACGACCCGCGGCGCCGAGTGCTGGCGTTTTACCGCGTCAGCGATGACATCATCATAAGCGTGACGCATTCCGGCGAGCTTCAGCTCGGCCATCATCTCCAGGATCTGGTGGCGTTCCATACGGTCTCCTCAGGCTGTCGTAACGGGCACAGTCGGCACGCGGCTCGTGACGCAGGCGCAGCGCATCAGGCGTGACGATATTGAGCGGCGCCGGCGGCTGCCGCTGGCGGGTCAGGATGTTGAGCACGACGTCGCAACTGACCGCGCCGCCGATGAGCGCTTCACTGCATGCGGCTTCGACCGCGTCGATGCCGTCGCTGGTGATCGCGGTCAGGATGCCGACCATCTGGCGATCGCCATCGGCATGGCCGGCAAGCCGGCGGCGCACCCGCTCGATCGCTGGCGGCAGCGCCCAGTCCTTGAACGGCGCGCCGTTGCGCAGAGCGCCGGGCTTGCGCTTCAACACCGGCAGGTAATGCCAAGGGTCGTAGATGACCTGGTCGCGGCCGAACCGGCGGGTATGCTCGCCGACGATCTCGCCGCCCTGCCGGATGACGATGCGGTCGGCATAGGCATGGATATCGACCGCTCGCCCCGCTGCCTTGGCGTGCACCGAGTATTTGTTGTGATCGAACCGAACCAGCAGCGTCTTGGACACCGACGCCGGCAGCGCATGGAAGCCATCGAACGGCCCCCGATAGCCGATCAGCGCCGGACGATCCGTCGCTTCGAACACATCCCACACTGTCCGGTCCTTCAACTCGGGGTGCGCCGCCCGCTTGGCATGCGCCACACAGCGATCCACCAGCCAGGCGTTCATCTCGTCGAGTGTCTTGAACCGCAGCCGCGGCGTGAAGAACCGCTCACGCACCAGCCCGACCTGGTTCTCGACCTGACCCTTCTCCCAACCTGACGCCGGCGTGCATGCCACCGGATCGACCAGATAATGCCCGCACATCTGCAGGAAGCGCCGATTATACTGCCGCTCGCGGCCCACGAAGATCGCATCCACCGCGGTCTTCATATTGTCGTAGATCCCGCGCTGGCAGGCGCCGCCCAGGAACGCGAACGCCTTGTCATGGGCGTCGAACACCATCTCCTGGCTCTCGCGTGGATAGGCCCGGACATAGAACATCCGGCTGTGGCAGAGCCGCAGATGCGCCACCTTCACTGTCGTCGTCACCCCGGCCAGCAGGACGATCTCGTGGCTCCAGTCGAACTGGTACGCTTCGCCCGGGGCAAAGTTCAGCGGCACATACGCTGCCGCTGTCGCCACCGCCTGCGTGCGGCCCCAGGCCTGCGCGTAGCGCCGAACAGCATCATAGCCGCCGCGATAGCCCAGCCCCTGCAGTTCCTCATAGATCCGCACCAGCGTCAGCCGCTCGCGCCGCGCCTTGCCCGCGTTCGCCGCCAGCAGGCCATCGAGGTCCGATCCCCAGGGCCCCAGCTTGGGCAGCGGCTGCTCGGTCCGCTCATAGGCAAACGCCGTCTCGCCCGATCGCAGCACTTTGCGCACCGTGTTGCGCGACACGCCAAGGCTGCGCACGATCTCCTTGATCGACTTGCCCTTGACGAAAAACTCGCGCCGGATCCGCGCCACCGTCTCCACGACCAGCATCCCCTTCACCAGCTCCCGCGCAAAGCACGAGAGACTGAACCAAGCCAGTTCAGGGGG
>CAIZNH010000039.1 GCA_903934325.1 uncultured Alphaproteobacteria bacterium
AGGTCGCCCCGGATCGCCTCCAGCGCCACCTTGGCTTTGAAATCGGCGCTGTAGCGCTTTCTCGTCGTCTTCATTCCCGTACCAATCCATCAGGTCGGGATTAGCTTAGCACCCTGTCCAGAAAACCGGCACCACCTCATACAGCTATCGCGAAGCGCAGCGCAGGCCGTCCGCCTATGATTGATCCGGCCGAAGTCTGGCCACAAGTGCTGGGCTACATCGCCAGCGGCGATGCCCTTTCTACAGCCTTGCAGCGGCTCGACCCGGCACCGTCCTACAGCTGGGCGAAGGTCCAGTTGCGCGAGAACCCCGACCTCCAAGCGGCCTACCGTACCGCCATCGAGGACCGCGCCGACGCGCTGGCTGATGACATCATTGCTTTGGCAGACAGCGAACCACCCTCGCACCTTGAGGGCGCTGCGCTGTCGGCGTGGGTCCAACAGCTAAAGCTGCGTGTCCATGCGCGCGAATGGACCGCCGCCAAGCTGCGCCCGCGTGTCTATGGCGAGAAGATCGACGTATCGGTTCAACATACGCAGATCAGCGTGCTGGCGGCACTGGAACGGGCAGAGCGGAGGGTGATCACTATGGCTTAGAGTTTAATTCAAAACTATCTGGCGTAAATTCAAAGCATTGCGTTGATTTGAGTGCATGGCTTAATCGAGGCGATGAAGAGACATGAGGAGCCCAAGTGGTGTCAGTCTGCATTGTGGATTTCCTCTTGTTCGTTGCAAAACCGCTTAAGCAACGATTTGGGCTGACACCATTATTACACACTAGGGCTAATCAAATTAATTAGGGATCAGGTTCTTAAAAAGCTTTTTTGGCTTTGCTCATATCTATGCCTTGCTGGCACATTCCTCGGATATCGTAACTTACGATTGGAGTCTTTTCTAAAGCGTCAATAACGTCGGTTACAGAACCTTCGTAAAGACGGTCACTACCGGTTAACCTGCCCGATGCTCTATAGAAAAAAATGTTTTCCAGTTCGTTAGCATAAGCAGTCTTTTATTAGAGCTGACCGAAATAATCTCATCACCCACGGAGCAATTTCCCTGCGCCTCAGCGAATTTATAATCTTCGTTCTGAGCTCCACATAGTACCTCATACTTTCCTCGATCAATGTCGAACTCCATCACATCGGAGTTTTCCATGTTGACCTTAAAATACAACCTATCACGGAGAGTTTTACCTTCGTCTATCCCTTTGTAATATCGTGTAACATCACAATCCAAATAGATGTAAGCGGTGGACTGCGCACTCACCGCAGTGGGAAGGGCAATAAAGACGGACGCTAACGTGAGTGCCCTTTTCATACAAACTCCATACCCTGACAAAACAGTCTATTTGCCCCGCGCTGTCTGAACGGGAGCCGCTGCGGGCATCGTGATCTCCAAGATCTGAGGTTGCCCATCGCGGATTATCTCAACGGGAACCGTCTGGCCGGCGTAGTCGGCTTTGATCTGGGCTATCCTGTCGAGTGTTGAGGCATCCTGCTCGGCTATTTTGAGAACAATGTCTCCAGCGATCATGCCTGCATCAAAGGCTGGCGATCCTCGTACGACCACCGATATTGAGAGGCCTTTCCCAGAGCCGGCCGCACGGACTTGGATTGGTGTTAAAGGCTCTAAGACGAGGCCAAGTCCGATCTTCTCAGGCTTTGCTTTTACGAAGAAGTATGCCGTTTGCTCATACCGTGCGTATGACACAGGCTGGGCATTGCCAATCATCCCGCCAAAGGTAAGCGGCAGCATCACAATCTGCGTCCCGCCGGATACCGTCTCGATGTAACGGTATTGTACGAGCACTCTGCTTGCCCTGATTTTTTTGGCGAATTTGGCCGTAGCTTTTGCGTCTTCCGGGGTTCCCACCCAAGATGACGCGCCTACGATGAAGTAGCCGTCTTCGAGCAAGCGCCGGACATCGGCATCCAAATCATTGCTTGTGAAGACTTGCGGGGGAGATTTGCTCCGAATGCCGTCTTCAACCCTCGCGCCACTGGCTTGGAAAAAATCCTCGAAAGGCCCGGCCACCGCGGGGCAGGAGACGGCAAGTGCAAGCGACAAAATGGCGGTCTGGATGCTTCGCTTCACTTCAAGGCCCCTCTTGTCAGAGGCGCCGACCGAAGCCGGGTGTTCGTAACCCTGCGTAGCCACAAGGCGCTGCCGCCTTTGGGGCGAGCCTTGGACATACGCGACAGCCACCCGGCCAGAATTGATCTGACCGGCGACTACGAGTGGAGGTTACGACGCCTCACAGCCGGGACTGACCGGACTGCACTGCTATAATGCTGGATTATGCTGAGATGGGCAAGCGCCGCAGCAATGTCGGCGACGCATTGGCCGACATTACATCAGCGCCGGTGTCGATGCGCCTATGCTATGGCACCGTCAGGCCGAATAGATCGTTGGCGTATCTCCCGCCGCCGACCCCAAGGTGCTGGAGTGCGTGGCACACGTGGTGAACGGCGGGGGAGGGTGCGCTGAGCATTTTTACTGGGGGCGCCCCGCTGCAAATTTCCATAGCCTGCTGCAAAAGAACAGGGAGAGGTGATCCTGATGCATGACGTGATTATTCGGGGCGGCAGGATCGTCGATGGCTCGGGCGGCACGCCGTTCATTGGCGACGTGGCGTTCAAGGACGGGGTGATCACCGGGGTGGCCCCGAAGATTTCCGGCGCGGCGCGCCGCGAGATCAATGCCGAGGGACACATCGTCACCCCTGGCTGGATCGACATCCACACGCATTATGACGGCCAAGTCAGTTGGGACGACGAACTCGCGCCCTCCTCCCACAATGGCGTCACCACCGTGGTTATGGGTAATTGCGGCGTCGGTTTTGCACCTGTGCGTCCGGGGCAGGAAAAGGAACTGATCGAGCTGATGGAAGGGGTGGAGGACATCCCTGGCACCGCGCTCTACGAAGGGATTGAATGGGGGCGTTGGGAAAGCTTTCCCGAATACATGGATTATATCGCCTCGCGCACGTACGCGATCGATGTCGGTGCGCAGATCGCCCACGGCGCGGTGCGATACTATGCGATGGGCGAGCGTGGCCGCACGAACGAGGACGCGACGCCTGAGGAGATCGAGCATATGGCCGATCTCGTCGAGGAAGCTATCGCCGCAGGCGCGGTGGGCTTTTCCACCTCACGCACCATCGGTCACCGCGCGCTGTGGGGCGAACCGGTGCCGGGCACATTTGCACCAGAGGAAGAACTTCTCGCCATCGCGCGCCGCTTCAGGAAGCTGGGCAAGGGTGTAATCGAGGCAATCCCGGCGGGCACCGTGGGCAAGCTCGAAGCGCTCGGCGGTGAACGCAGCGAACCGCTGGCGGAGCTCGAACTGTTCCGCCGCATATCGGAGGAAAGCGGCCGCCCGCTCACCTTCACGCTGGTCGAAATCCGCGAATATGCGCCCGATCTGTGGCGGCAGATGCTTGAGCGTTGCCGCGAAGCGAACGAAAGCGGCGCGCACCTCTTCCCGCAAGTGCCCTCGCGCATCATCGGCTTCATCCACGGCCTTTCTAGCTATCACGCATTCATGCGCCGCCCGACCTATCTTGAAAAGCTCGCGCACCTGCCGCTGCCGGAGCGTGTCAAGGCAATGCGCGATCCGGAAATCAAGCGCCAGATTCTGTCGGAACGGGATGTGCCGCACGAAGCGCCGGGGTCGATGCAGAACGTCTACGGCCTATTCCGGCGCGGGGCTAACAGCCTCTACCCGCTTTCCGAGCCGATCAACCTCGAAGCCGACAAATCAGCCTCAATCGGCGCGCGGGCCAAGGCCGAGGGCCGCGATGCGCTCGAATACCTTTACGATGTGATGCTCGAGGACGAAGGCCGCACGTTCCAGGCCCTGACGCAAGGTGATCAGCAGAAAAGCCTTGCCGTGTTGGAAGAGATGCTGCGTCATCCCGACACGGTCACGGGCCTGAGCGATGCTGGCGCGCATGTCACGCTAATCTGCGATGCCACGATGCCCACCACCCAGCTCAGCTACTGGACGCGCGACCGCAAAAGCGGGCCGACCCTGCCGCTGGAATTTCTCGTCCACAAGCAGACCGCGCGTAACGCCGCGCTCTACGGCTTCAGCGATCGCGGCCTGCTGCAACCGGGCAAGCGCGCCGATATCAATGTCATCGACTACGCCGGCCTTACCGTCTCCCCCCACGTGGCGCACCATGATCTGCCCGCAGGCGGCACGCGCCTGATGCAGCCGGTGAAGGGCTATGCCGCCACCTTCTGCAATGGCGTGATGATCCGCGAGAACGACGCGGACACTGGCGCGCGGCCGGGGCGACTGGTGCGCAGTTGAAGTAGCGAAACGAGTTGACTGCCTTGTTCAAGCAGTACCGCTAGGGGTCACCGCATTAGTCGAAAAGCGCAAAACGAGGTGAACAGGCTCATGATCGCTACATCAGACGGAAAAGCAATGCTCGAAGGGGTTAAGGTCCTCGACCTGACCAGCGTGGTATTCGGGCCCTACTGCACCCAATTGCTCGCCGACCTTGGGGCTGAAGTGACGAAGATCGAAGCACCTGGAAGCGGGGATTCGTTCAGATGGTCCGGCAAGGCGGTCGCGACTAAGGGGATGAGCCCGGGGTTCATGACGATCAACCGCGGCAAGAAATCTGCGGTCCTGAACCTCAAAGAGCCTGATGATAATGCAATCTTGAAGGGCCTCCTGCGTGTCACAGACGTTTTCATACTGAACATCCGCGGCAAGGCAGCCGAGCGGTTAGGACTCGACTACGCCAGTGTGAAGGCGATCAATCCGGAGATCATCTACGTCCATTGCCTCGGCTTCGCTCAAGATGGGCCTTATGCCGATCTACAGGCCTACGACGACGTGATCCAGGCAGCTAGCGGCACCACGAGTTTGCTGAGCCGGGTAGATGGCGATCCGCGTGCGCGTTACCTTCCTTCGCTCATCGCCGACAAGGTTTCCGGCTTGCATGGTGCCTATGCCGTATTAGCAGCAATTATCCACAAGCTACGCACCGGTCACGGCCAGCGTGTCGAAGTCCCGATGTTCGAGGCATTCACCAGCTTCATGCTGCTTGAGCACCTTGCCGGTGAAACATTCGACCCGCCGAATGCTCCGGCCTGTTATAGCCGTCAGATCGATCCCGACCGGCAGCCCTTTCCTACATCCGACGGCTATATCAGTATCGTTGCTTATAGCGATGAAGCCTGGCCGCACGTCTTTGAGATGCTTGGGAATCCGGGCTTTCTCTCGGATGAGCGGTTCGCAACCTTTAAGCTGCGGTCCATCAATATAGCGGCTCTCTATCAGGAGATTGCGCGACTAACGCAGAACTTCACTACAGCGGAGTTACTCGTGCTTTGCCACGGAGCACAGATACCAGCTCAAGCAGCGCGTGATATCTCCGAAATCAAGAATGATCCCCATCTCGAAGCTACGGGCTTCTTTAAACGCCGCACCCACCCGACCGAAGGTGACTATTTTGAGATACAGTCACCGATCCGTTTCGACGACTATGAGCGTCCGGTTCTCGATCACGCGCCAAAGCTAGGTGAACATTCCGAAGAGGTGCGCTTTGTCGCCAACGAACACTACACAAAGCATCGGGCGCCCTGAGGCAAACACGACATGGCCAAGGGCGTAGCGCTGGGTTCTGAGGTGTTTCCGAGCCTGTCGCGCTCCTGTTTAAGCAAAGCAATGGACCGGCGCGATCATGCGTTCGGCCGGTTCGTGTTTTTCTGCTCACCTGCAAAAAAATTTCGCGCGGGGGTAGCCCGTGACAGTCTCGCCACGCTCGGCCCCACCCCCGGGGGGTGGGGCGCGACCTAAATCGAGAAACGAAGCGATGGGCTGGGGCGGCGAGTGGTCCATCGGCCGAGGCAGTCGCCTGCGACGAATTAACCCAACCTGATGCCTATCTGATGCCCAGAGAATAAAAACTCTGAGAAAGGCACAGTTTAATTTGCCTAAGTCTTTGAAGATATGGTGGACGCACTAGGGCTCGAACCTAGGACCCGCTGATTAAGAGTCAGCTGCTCTACCAACTGAGCTATGCGTCCATTCCGATCTGGTCGGAAACCCGCGAAACCGTGCCGCGGACGGCCCTTGATTCGCGTGAGGCGCTGCATTTAGCGGCTCTCGCTCCGATGGCAAGAGCCTAATCGCGAAAACCCGCGATCAGTTCGCCAGGCCGCGGCGCGGGGCGTCCTGGTTCCAGCGGTTGACCATCATCAACAGGCCGATGCAGATCATGTTGGTCATCATCGATGAGCCGCCATGGCTCATCCAAGGCAGCGGAATGCCCTTGGCTGGTGCCATCCCCATCACCATCAGCAGATTGATCGCGATGTAGAAGAAGATCGTCGCGGTCGCTCCCGCGGCGAGCAGGGCGCAGAAGCGGTCCTGCGAATCGCGCGAAACCTTGGTCCCCCACCACAGGATCATCCCGTACATCGCCAGCACAAATAGCCCGCCCATCAGCCCCCACTCCTCGGCCATGGTGGCAAAGACGAAATCGGTGTGGGGTTCGGGCAGATATTCGAGGTGGCTCTGGGTGCCGTTGTTGAAGCCCTTGCCGAACAAGCCGCCCGATCCGATCGCGATCTTGGACTGGGCGATGTGATAGCCTGCGCCGAGCGGATCGCTTTCGGGATCGAGGAAGGTCGTCACGCGGGCGCGCTGGTAATCGTGGAGCGCGAAGAAGAACACCAGCGGCATGGCCGCGACCAGCCCGCCGCCGGCCATCAGGAACCACCACAGGGGCAGGCCGGCAAGGAACATCACCACCACCCCGCCAAAAGCAATCGCCACCGAGGTGCCAAGATCGGGCTGCATCAGCACCAGGCCCATCGGCAGGGCGATCAGGCCGCCAGCCGGCACCAGCGAACGCCACGATCCGATCATGCCGGGCGGCAGGGTCTCGTAGAAGCGCGCCATGGCCAGCACCACCGCTGGCTTCATCAGCTCCGAAGGCTGGATGCGGATCGGCCCGAATTCGAGCCAGCGCTGGCTCCCTCCGCCAACCGCGCCGACCACTTCGACGCCGAGCAGCATCACCAGCACCATCAGATAGGCGGGGTAAGTCAGAACCCGCACCGCCTCGCGCGGCATGGAGGCGATGATCCCGGTCATCACCATGAACACCCCGAAGCGGATGAAATGCGAGGTGGCAAAGGGCTGCATCGAGCCGCCGCCCGCCGAATAGAGCACCAGCCCGCCAAAACAGGTGAGCAGCAGCACCGGGATCAGCATTTCCCAGGGCTGGCGGGCAATCGGCGCAGGGACGATCCCGGTCGCGCCGCCAAGGGTGGTGTTGTTCATTGCGGCGTGCTCCCGGTCGCGGCGGCAGCGGGAGCTGCAGGCGCGGAGGCGGGGGCGGGTGCGGCAGATGCGGGCGCTGCGGCGTCTGCCGGAGCCGTACCGACGCTGCCGGTGGTGGCACCCGGTGTGCTTGCCGGATTGGCCTCGGGCCTTGGGGCGATCACCTGGTTGGCGATGGCTTCCGATTGCTGCGCAGCCAGGCGGGCTTCGGCCTCGACCCGGTCGAAGATATCCTCCTCGCGCCGCGGCGGACGGCTGACAGTCGCGCCGCGCGCTGCGGCATAGGCCGCGTAACGCGCATCGAGCCGCTGCTGCGCGGTGCCGCCCCATCCGGCCTCGAGCGAGCGCAGCGCGTCCATCCCCTTGGCCGGATCGAACAGGAAGGTCATCACATCGCGCGCAATCGGATAGGCCGCGCCCGAGCCGCCGCCATGCTCGATCACCACCGCGCCCGCATAGCGCGGGTTGTCATAGGGGGCGAAGAAGATGAACAAGCCGTGGTCGCGATATTTCCAAGGGCCGGATTTGCCGTTCGAGATCGACAGCGAGACGACCTGCGCCGTGCCCGTCTTTCCCGCCATCAGCGTGCCATCGATCGGCAGCCGCGCGCGGCCGGCCGTGCCGGGACCGTTGACGACATCGCTCATCGCCTTGCGGACATATTCCACCTGCTCGGAGGGGAAGTCGATATTGTCGAAGCCCTTGGGCGCGGTCTCGAGGTTCAGGCGCGGCATCACGTGGCGCCCGGTCGCAAGGCGCGATGCCATGACTGCCAGCTGCAGGGGGTTCGAGAGCATATAACCCTGCCCGATGGTGGCGTTGACCGTGTCGAAGGTCTGCCACTCGCGGCCCCATTTCTTCATCTTCCACGCCGGATCGGGCACGGTGCCGTAGAACTGGCTGATGACGGGGAGCGGGAATTCCTGCCCCATGCCGCAGCGCCGGGCCATGGCCGCAATCGGGTCCATCCCGACCCGCTGGGCCATGGCGTAGAAATAGACGTCGCAGGACTGGTAGATGCCCTTGGCCATGTTGACCGCGCCATGCCCGCGCCGGTTCCAGCAGCCGAATACGCGATTGCCGACGCGCAGGCCCCCGCCGCAGAACACGGTCTCTTCCGGATCGACACCGGCCTGCATCAGCGCCATCGACACCATCGGCTTGACGGTTGAGCCGGGCGGATAGAGCCCCTTCAGAACCTTGTTGCGCAGCGGGACGCGCTCGTCCTCGCTCAGCATCGCATATTCCACCCCGCCGATGCCGTCGGAAAAGGAATTGGGATCGAAGCTGGGCATCGAGGCCATGCACAGGACGTCACCGCTGCGGCAGTCCATCACCACCACCGAGCCGCTTTCCAGCCCGATGCGGCGTGCGGCATAGTCCTGTAAAGGGCCGTCGATGGTGAGCCGGATCGGCTGCCCCTGCACATCTTCACGGGTTTCGAGATCGCGCACGATGCGCCCGCCCGCGGTCACTTCCACCCGCCGTGCGCCGGGCACACCGCGCAGATCCTTCTCGAACTTCTTCTCGAGCCCGTCCTTGCCGATCTTGTAGCCCGGCGTGATCAGCAGCGGATTGGGGTCTGCCTTGAACTCCTCGGCCGAGGCCGGGCCGACATAGCCGATCAGATGGCCGACGCTGCACCCGGTCGGATAGAAGCGCGAAAAGCCGCGCTGCGGCACCACGCCTTGCAGATCGGGCAAGCGCACGCTGACGGCGGCGAATTGTTCGTAATCGAGCCCGCTGGCGACCTCGACAGGTTGGAAGCCGCGCGCCTCGGCGACCTTGGCCTTGATGTCGGCAATCCGCGCAGGCTCAAGGCTCAGCAGCGTGCCGAGGCGGTCGATTGTGGCTTCGGGATCGGACAGGCGCTCGGGAATGATGTCGACGCGGAAGTCGGCGCGGTTCGAGGCGAGCGGTGCGCCGTCGCGATCAAGAATCCACCCGCGCCGCGGCGGAATGAGAGTGAGATTGACGCGGTTGCTCTCGGACTCGAGGCGGTATTTCTCGTTCTCGGCAATCGCCAGATAGCCCATGCGCGCCGCCAGCAGCACGCCGATCCCGCCTTGCACCGTGCCGATCAGCACAGAGCGCCGCTCGAAGGATGAGCGCAGGATCGAGGCGTTGATCATCTTGGCAGGGCGGGAAGCGCCCTTGCCGCTGAGGAACGGCAGCTTCACCCGATCCTCCGTGCGCGGGCGAGCCGGAAACGGTCAAGACTGGCCACCATGCGCGCCAGTATCGGATAGAGCAGCACCGACAGCAAGGCCTGCGGAATGGCTACCACCAGCATCTCCGGTGTCAGCTTGGCGCCCGACAGCATCAGGCTGGCGAGCCAGACGATGGTGGCCGCGAGCCCGGCGGAGAACCAGTCCTGGAAGAAGCCGCGCCACGGAAAGCGCGCCTCGATCAGTTCGATCGCGATGAGCGCGAGCGACCACAGCAGCATGGCGCTGCCGAAAGGCTGGCCGCTGAACAGATCGTCGAACGCTCCAAGCGGCGCGCCGATCCACAGTGGCAGCAGGCCCGGTCGCACCATCCGCCATGCGAGCAGCATGAGCAAACCCAGCGGTGGTACCAGCGGCATCACATCGGTCATCACCAGTGCCGGTAGCAGCGATGCCAGCATGATCGAGGCATAGGGTACCAGCCCTGCGCGGAGCGGGGACTGGGTGCGGTTGATGCGGCTGCCATAGCGATCGGAGCGGGCGTTCGGATTGAGCCGCTCCATCAGTCGCTGTCCTCGAGGGCAGCGGCATCGGACGCGCTCGGTGCGGGGGAGGGAACAGAGGTTGCCGGTGCCGGGTCAAGCGGCGCGCGTGCCGATTGAAGCGCGGCGACGGCTTCGGGCTGATGGACCGGCTCGACCGCGACAAAGCCGATCGCCGAAGGTTCGGCCACCAGCCGCGCCAGCCCACCATCGGGCGTGGTCTTGGTGATGATCGCCACCGCGACGCCGGGCCGGTAATAACCGCCCGCACCGCTGGTCACCATCAGATCGCCGGGCTTCAGGGGATTGATCCCGAGATTGACCAGCCGCACCCGCAGCATCCCGTCGCCGCGCCCTTCGGCAAAGGCGACGACATCGCCCTTGGCGCGGCGCACCGGCAGCACGCTTTCGCTATCGGTCAGCAGCAACACGCGCGAAGCCTTGCGCCCGGTTTCGAGCACGCGGCCGATCACCCCGCGCTCGGACATCACCGGCATGCCTTCGGCAACGCCATCGCTGCTGCCCGCGCCAAGATAGGCAAAGCGGCGTCCGCTGGTGGCGCTGGAACCGACCAGCCGCGCCACGGCGACCGGCTTTACGTCCTTGTCGCCAAGTCCGAGCAATGCCTTCAAGCGGCGGTTCTCGTCCTTCACCGCCTCGGCCTCGGCCAGACGGATGCGGGCAAGCTCCATTTCCTCGCGCAGCGCCGCGTTCTGGCTTCCGGCACGGAAATAGGCGGTGATGCCGCTAAACAGGCCCTGCCGCCCATTGCGCATGGCGGCGCTGGCTTCGCCTGCTGGGGCAACGATGTCGACCGCCAGCCCGCGCAAAGGGGCAAAGGCGGTGGGTTGCCACAAGGACAGCATCAGGAGCGCAAGGCCCGCCAGCGCACCGGTGCCCGCCAGCAGATAGGCAGCGAACACCGAGAACTGTGCCTTCTTCGAGAAGCCCGACCGTCGCGATGAAGGCGGCGCCATGGCTTTTTCGTCCCTTCTGCCAGATCCCCCGGCGTCAGGCCGATGCGGCTTACGCCGTCATCAGCACGCCGCGGTAGACAGGATCTTCCATCGCCCGGCCCGTGCCGATGGCGACGCAGGTGAGCGGATCCTCGGCGACCGAGACCGGCAGGCCGGTTTCCTCGCGCAGGTGCTCGTCCAGACGGCGGATCAGCGCGCCGCCGCCGGTCAGCACGATGCCCTGGTCGACGATGTCGGCAGCCAGTTCCGGCGCGGTGTTTTCCAGCGCGATGCGTACGCCTTCGACGATCGCCCCGATCGGTTCGCTGAGCGCCTCGGCAACATGCGCCTGGTTGATGGTGATTTCCTTGGGCACGCCGTTGACGAGATCGCGGCCCTTGAGCGTGACCGTCTCGCCGATCCCGTCCTCGGGGATCATGGCGATGCCGTAATCCTTCTTGATCCGCTCCGCCGTGGCATCGCCGATCAGCAGGTTGTGGTGACGGCGCACATAGCTGACGATGGCCTCGTCCATCTTGTCACCCCCGGTGCGAACCGAGGTGGTGTAAGCAAGGCCGCGCAAGGAGAGCACGGCGACTTCGGTGGTGCCGCCGCCAATATCGACCACCATCGAGCCGACCGGCTCGGTCACCGGCATGTCGGCGCCGATGGCCGCAGCCATAGGCTCGAGGATCAGGTGCACTTCGGATGCGCCCGCATTGGAGGCCGCATCGCGGATCGCGCGCTTTTCCACCGAGGTAGAGCCCGAGGGCACGCAGATCACGATTTCGGGATAGCGGAACAGGTTGCGCTTCCCGTGGACCTTGCGGATGAAGTGCTTGATCATCTCTTCGGCGATTTCGATGTCGGCAATCACGCCGTCGCGCAGCGGGCGGATCGCCTCGATGCTGTCGGGGGTCTTGCCCATCATCATCTTGGCATCATCGCCCACGGCCTTCACGCGCTTGATCCCGTTGATCGTCTCGATCGCGACCACCGACGGCTCGTTCAGCACGATGCCCTGATCCTGAACGTAAACGAGCGTATTGGCGGTGCCGAGATCGATCGCCATGTTCTGCGAGCCGAACTTGAAGAGATTGGACAGGAAGCTCATGTCGGTTGGTGTTCCAATGGTGGCGGGGCAGGACTGCAGGCCATAGATGGGGATGGCTGCAGGGGTTTTCGACCCGGTTGTGACATCAAGCGCCACGCCTAGCGAATCCGCAGACAAAAGGCCAAAATAATTGTGGCTGTCCTTGGTGATTTCTGGGCCTTCACCCTCGTTTTTGCGACCGCCGACGGCTAGCGTGCGACAAATGCCCGAAATCCGTCGCCTCCCGTCCGCTCTGGTGAACCGCATTGCTGCGGGCGAGGTGGTCGAACGCCCGGCTGCCGCGCTGAAAGAGCTCGTCGAGAACGCGATTGACGCCGGTGCGCGGCGAATCGGCGTGGTGCTGGCCGATGGCGGTCTCGCCCGGATCGAAGTGGTCGATGACGGCTGCGGCATGGGCCCTGAAGGCATGGCGCTGGCGCTGGAACGGCACGCGACTTCCAAGCTGCCCGATTCGCTGATCGGCCCGGATGGCGCGATCGAACTGGTGACCACCCTCGGCTTTCGCGGCGAGGCGCTGCCCAGCATCGCCAGCGTCGCACGGTTGACCATCGAGAGCCGTGAGGCAGGGGCGCAAGAAGGTTGGCGCCGCGTGGTGGATCATGGCGCCTTGCTGGCGGACGAGCCCGCCGCGCTGCCGCCCGGCACCCGCGTGCGGGTCGAGGAGTTGTTCGCCAAGGTCCCCGCGCGCCGCAAGTTCCTGCGCTCGGCCCGCAGCGAATATGCCGCCTGCCTCGATGTGGTGCGCCGCCTTGCCATGGCGCGGCCTGATGTGGGCTTCACGCTGGAAACGGCAGGCGAGGGGGCCAAGCGAACGGTGCTGTCGCTTCAGGCCGGTGAGGAGTTGGCGACCCGCGTGGCGCGGATCATCGCGCACGAGCTGAAGGACAATTCGGTCCCTATCGAACTCGCGCGCGAAACGCCGCACGGGGTGATGCGGCTGACCGGCGTGGCGGGCCTGCCGACCTGGAACCGCGGCGTGGCCGATCACCAGTACCTCTTCGTCAATGGCCGCCCGGTGAAGGACCGGCTGCTGGTGGGCGCGGTGCGCGGGGCCTATGCCGACATGCTGGCGCGTGATCGCCATGCGGTGCTGGCGCTGTTCCTCGATCTGCCGCCGCAGGATGTCGATGTGAATGTCCACCCGGCCAAGACCGAAGTGCGGTTCCGCGACAGCGCCGGGGTGCGCGGGTTCATCGTCTCGGGGCTGTGGCAGGCGCTGGCGACGGGCGACCGGCGCTCTGCGCAGACACCCGACAGGGGCGCAATGGCGCGGTGGCAGGCAGAGCCGGTTACTACCGCTCCGGCTTCTGCATCGCCGCTGTTGGAAAGCATCTTCTCCGGACGAGACTGGACCGCGCCGCAACCGCGCCTCGGCGAAGCGCGTCCTGCATGGACCGCACCGTTGGCCCAGCCACAGGGCCGGGCTGAAGAAGCAGCGCCTGTTCCAGCCGAGGCACAGACTTACCCCCTCGGCATCGCGCGCGGGCAAGTGGCGAACACCTATATCGTCGCGGAAGCGGCGGACGGGCTGGTGCTGGTCGATCAGCACGCCGCGCATGAACGCCTCGTGCTCGAACGCCTGCGCGCCGCCGGTGCCGCCGACGATGTACGGCGCAGTCAGGCCTTGCTGGTCCCCGATGTGGTCGAACTGGACGAGGTCGATTGCGACCGCTTGGAGGACGCCGCCGAGGGCCTTGCGCGCTACGGCCTCGTCATCGAACGCTTCGGGCCCAGCGCCATGCTGGTCCGAGCGCTCCCTGCCGCGCTTCCCAAGGCTGACAGCACCGCGCTGCTGCGCGACCTAGCTGACGATATCGCCAAGCATGGCAAGCAGGAAGACAGCGGCGCGCTGCTGCTGGCCGAGCGGCTCGAACTGGTGCTCGCGACCATGGCCTGCCACGGATCGGTGCGGGCAGGGCGAACGCTCAGCGTCGCCGAGATGAACGCCCTGCTGCGCGAGATGGAAGCCACCCCGCGCTCAGGCCAGTGCAATCACGGCCGCCCGACCTGGGTGAAACTCAGCATGGAAGACGTCGAGAAGCTGTTTGGGCGGCATTGAGCCACCGCCGCACCCTCAAACGTTGAACTTGAAGAGCAGCACGTCGCCGTCCTGCACCACATATTCCTTGCCTTCCTGCCGCAGCTTGCCCGCTTCCTTCGCGCCCGCTTCGCCGCCGAGGGCGATGTAGTCCTCGTAGGCGATGGTCTCGGCGCGGATGAAGCCGCGTTCGAAGTCTGAGTGGATTTCGCCGGCTGCCTGCGGGGCCTTGGCGCCATCGGGAAAGGTCCAGGCGCGGGCTTCCTTGGGGCCGCAGGTGAAGAAGGTCTTGAGGCCCAAGAGCTTGTACCCGGCGCGGATCACGCGGGCGAGGCCGCTTTCGGTGAGACCGAGGGCTTCGAGGAATTCAGCCCGGTCTTCCACCGGCATGGCGACCAGTTCGGCCTCGATCGCAGCCGAAACGACCACGGCCTGCGCGCCTTCGGCCGCCGCCTTGGCGAAGACCTTGGCCGACAATTCGCTGCCCTCTGCCGCGTCTTCTTCCGCCACATTGCACACGTAGAGCACGGGCTTTGCGGTGAGCAGCTGGGCCTGCTTGAACAGGCGGGCTTCCTCGTCATCGGCAGGAACGGTGAGGCGCGCGGGCTTGCCGTCGCGCAGCAGTTCAAGCGCCTGCCCGAGGACGCTCGCCATGGCCTTGGCTTCCTTGTCGCCCGCAGCCCCGCGCTTGGCCGCAGCCGGCACGCGCTTTTCGAGGCTTTCGAGATCGGACAGCATCAGCTCGGTTTCGACCACTTCGGCGTCCGCAATCGGATCGACCTTGTTGGCGACGTGCTGGATGTCGTCATCCTCGAAGCAGCGCAGCACGTGGACCACCGCGTCAACCTCGCGGATATTGCCGAGGAACTGGTTGCCGAGGCCTTCGCCCTTGCTCGCGCCCTTCACGAGGCCCGCAATGTCGACAAAGCCGAGCTGGGTCTCGATGATCTTGGCGCTCTTGGCGATTGCGGCGATCTTCTGCAGGCGCTCGTCCGGCACGGCGACCTGCCCGACATTGGGCTCGATCGTGCAGAAGGGATAATTAGCCGCCTGCGCCGCCTGCGTCTCGGTGAGCGCATTGAACAAAGTGGACTTGCCCACATTCGGCAGGCCGACGATCCCGCAACGGAAACCCATGATGATTGTGCCTTGGCTAGCTGGAAAGGGCAGGCCCTTAGCGCCGCTTGGCCGCCATGGCCAGAGCGTCAGCTATCATGGACGGCGCGGATCAGCGGGCCATAGGGCGAATTGCCGAGCCATTCGCTCTGCACCTTTGCGGTCACCTCGTTGATCGGCACCTGCGGCTTGTTGCCGGGCGAGACCGGCAGACGCAGTGGGCGCGTGCCGGGGGCCTGTGCGATCAGAGCGGAAATGGCGCGTGCGACATCCATCGGATCATTGCGGCGGCCCGAGCCGTCCTCCTTGCCCATCTGTGCCACCTGCTGCGGGTAGCCGTCGGTGTACTTCGCATCGGCCCGTTCCTTGAGTGCGGCGGAATAGGCATTGCGGTTGACCCACACCCGCGTCGGGTATCCGCCCGGCTCGATGATCGAGACGTCGATATTGTGCGGCACGAGTTCATAGGCGAGCTGTTCGCTCATCGCTTCCAATGCGAATTTGGTGGCAGAATAATGTCCTGAATACGGCGTGATGACGCGGCCCAGCTGGCTGGAGATCTGGATGATCTGGCCCGCGCCCTTCTGCCGCATCCCCGGCAGCACCGCGCGCGCCATGCGGTGGGGCCCGAAGACATTGGTCTCGAACATCAGGCGGGTGGCTTCCATGTCCTGCACCTCGATCGGCGATGTGATGCCGATGCCGGCATTGTTGACCAGCACATCGATGGGGCCGTCGTTCATCTCCATCGCCATCTCGACGCCGCGCGCGCAGCTTTCATCCGAGGTCACGTCGATCCCGATGATCGCGATGGCGAGCCGGTCCATGCGCGCGATTTCGGCAAGCTCGAAGCCTTCGGGCCGCGGGAGCCCGCGCATCGAGGCAAACACGCGCGCCCCCTGCCGCGCCAGCAATTCCGCCGCGAGCCGCCCGAAGCCCGAGGAGCAGCCGGTGATCAGCACGCTCTTGCCGGCAAGGCTGGCTGCGGGACTGTTCACATCGTCAGCGGCCATCGCCCGGGTGCCGGCGACCAGCGAGGCTGTGGCGGCGGCTCCGGCAAGCAGCGTGCGGCGGTCGAGGCTCATGGGGCAATCCTTGGCTGGCAAGTATCAGGCCAGGTTATTGGCTTTGCGCCATTGTGCAAGCGCATCTGGCGAGCGGAGGCGGATCACCTTGTCGGCATAGGGCTCGATATGCGCTTCGGTGCGCACGCGCGGACCGGTGTTCCAGTTCATCACATACCAGAAGAAGGCGAGGTCGAAGCGCTCGGGGCAGCCTTCGGGCATGTCGGGCCGCGATTGGCCGCGCAGGGTGACGATCCGCTTGATCAGCCGCTTGAGGCACAGGCGGATCGGGAAATCGAGGTAAATCACCGTGTCCGCCCGTTCGAGCCGCGGGGGAAGGACGCTTCCGTAATTGCCCTCGATCAGCCAGCGCTCGCCCGCCACCGCCTCGGCCAGACGGGCGCGCAGTTCGGCCTTTTCGGTCTCGACCCAGCCCGCCTGCCAGCCGAGCTGGTCCATATGGATCAGCGGCAGGCCCATGCGCGGGGCAAGCTCGCGGGCGAGGGTGCTTTTGCCCGAGCCGCAGGGGCCGATGATGATGACGCGGTTCATGCGGTGCTCGTTTCCGTCTGCTGACGCTTCAGATATTCTCGCCGCTTGCGTTTCAGATAGGCGGTCAGCGCGATACCGCCCTTTTCCATTCCGGGATGGATGAAATAGCCCTTCGTCCATAAATTGCACCAGTGGCGGACAGGCAGGTTCGAGCCGTCCACTTCGATGCCGACATGATAACCGGGCGCGCGATAATTGTGCCGCTTGGTGATCTGCGTGATCTCGTCCCAGGTGATGTCATGGGTGTAGAGATTGCCGATGATCCTCAGCCCCCGCGCATCGAGCTCCACCCGGTAGGTGAACAGCGCATTGAGTGCGATCACGAAGGCCAGCCCCATCACGCCCGACCCGATTAACAGGATGGGCGCTCTCCACCATCCGCCCGGCTCGGCGAGGATATCAACGGCGGCCATGGCCATGACGGCACAAAGCACCGGAAACACGCCGATCGGGATAAGCATCATGCAATGCGCCCACCAGCGCCGCCGGATGGTGATGACGCTGCCGGACATGGTCAGTCCTCAAGGATCGGCAGCAACCGGGAATCGCTGATTGCAGCCGTGCGGTGGGCGGTGATGCGCTGGCTTTCGGGATCGCTGGCAAAGGCAAGAAACGCTGCCTTGCTCGCCTGCCGAACCAGAAGCACGTGATCCCAGCTCTCGTCTTGCGGACCAATCAGGAACGGTGCGCACGTTCCCGAAAACAGCACCGCGCCGCCGCTCGCTTCCAGCAGGGGCAACATCTCGCGCATGTAGCGGGCATAGGCTTCCCGCCCGGTCGTGCCGCCGGCGGGTTCGAGTTCGGGTGCATGGGAATAGTCGGCCCGCTCGCGGAACCGGAGCAGATTGAGCATCACCACCGGGCCTCTATCCGGCGATCCGAAGAACGCGGCGCCCTGTTGCGGGCTGACGTCGAGATAGGCGCGCACTTCAATCATGGGATCAGTCCTGCATCCTCAGCGCCACATCATTCATGAAGCGCACGTCGTCACCCTTGGCGAGCCACTCCGCTTCCGAACCGATCGCGCCGAGCATGGCGACGAGATCGTCCTGTTCGTCCTTCGCAAAGTTGCCGAGCACATGGCCGGTGACCCTGTCCTTGTGCCCCGGGTGGCCGATGCCGAGCCGGATGCGGCGGAATTCGGGTCCGCAATGCTGGTCGATGGAGCGCAGGCCATTGTGGCCCGCATGTCCGCCGCCCTGCTTCACCTTGACCTTGAAGGGCGCCAGATCGAGTTCGTCATGGAACACGGTGAGCGCGTCCGTGCCAAGCTTGTAGAAGCGGAGCGCCTCGCCCACCGCCCGGCCGCTTTCGTTCATGAAGGTCGCAGGCTTCAGCAGCAGCACCTTGCTTGTGCCGATCCGCCCCTCCTGCGCCCAGCCGGAGAACTTCTTTTGCACGGGGCCGAAGGCATGCATCTCGGCAATGACGTCCACCGCCATGAAGCCGACATTGTGCCGGTGGAGCGCATAGCGCGGTCCGGGATTTCCGAGGCCGACCCAGATCTGCATGATGTGCTCCTACTTGCCTCCCGCATAAAACGAAACGCCGGACTTCCCGTAAAGGAAGCCCGGCGTCGATAAGCCATGAATGGCAGCGCGTCGCTTAAGCGGCGGCTTCGCCTTCGCTGCTCTTGAGGCCCGACGGGGCGATCACGGTGGCGATGGTGAAATCGCGGTCGGTGATCACGCTCGACACGCCCTTGGGCAGGGTCACGCTGCTGATGTGGATCGAATCACCGATTTCGCGGCCGGTCACATCGATCTGGATTTCTTCAGGGATGTCGGCGTTGGGGCACAGCAGATCAAGCTCGTGGCGCACGATGTTGAGCACGCCGCCCTTCTTGAGGCCGGGCGAGGCGTCTTCGTTGACGAACACCACCGGCACGGACACTTCGACCTTGCTGTCGCCGGTCAGGCGCAGGAAGTCGACGTGAAGCGGGCGGTCGGTCACCGGGTGGAACGCAACATCCTTGGGCAGAGTGCGAATGGTCTTGCCACCGATCTCGATGTTGACGATCGAGTTCATGAAGTGGCCGGTGCCAAGCTGGCGCACCAGTTCCTTCTGCTCGACGTGGATCAGGGTGGGTTCTTCCTTGCCGCCATAAATGACAGCAGGGGTCCGACCATCGCGGCGAATTGCACGGGAGGCTCCCTTGCCAGCCCGTTCGCGCGCTTCAGCCGGCAGGGTAAGAGTGTCGCTCATACATTTGCCTTTCGAATGCGTGTTTGAAGCTCAGTCATCACGGCGCGACCGCCTCCAGGGATGACCGGAAGCGCCGAAGCGCGGGCCCTTAGAGAGGGAAAGGCGAAAAGGCAAGCCGATTGGGCCGGGTCAGGGAATGCGGGTGACGCGGTATCCGCGCGCGCGCAAGCTGGCGGCAAGGCCGTCCGGGCCGATCAGATGCGCCGTGCCGACGGCCACCAGCGGTTTTGGTTGCTGCGCCAGCATGGCGACAATGCTGGCATCCCAGCGCCGGTTGCGCGCCACCAGCAGCGCCTCGCGCAGACCCGGATCGGTCATGATCCCGGTCGTCCCGGCGGCCAGCAGGGTGGTCTCGTCACCCGTCAGCCATGCCTTGCGCAGTTGGACCGCGCGGGTCTTGGCCGCTTCGGCATCGCTGACGATCGCTGCCAGCATGGTGCGCTGGACGCTTTCGGGAAGGGTGTCGAAGATCGCGAGCTGGCCGGCTGCACCCTCTAGCTCGCGGACTTTGTCAGGCGGGAAGCTGCGGATCAGCGCGCGGTCGACCCCGTTGGCAGGATCGCCTTCGGCATCGATCCGGGCGAGCATCAGGGCCGCAGCCCAGGTTTCGGTATCGGTAAAGCTGGCCGCATCCATGCCGCCGCGCTCCAGCATGGCAGCAAGGCGAGGGCGCAGATCGGCGGGAAGGCGGGCGTCGAGCGGCGGAAGGCCGGGGGTGCGGGCGAGCGCCGAAAAGGTGCGCGCCACCCTGTCTCCATCGTCAAGCGCGGCAATCTCGACCACCAGAAAATCGGCATCGCCCGCGACCCTGGAGATCGCGGGCGTCTGCCACTCGGTGCCATCGGGGAGGGCGTGAATGGTGCCGATCATCCAGCCCTCCACCGCGCCATCGCTGCTGGCGATTTCATAGAGCAGCGGGTTGGGGGGAGGCCCCGCCTGCTCCTCGCCGGGGGCATTGCTGCATCCGGCGAGGGCAAGGAGAAGGAGCGGGGCGATGATCGCTGCAGAGCAACGTCTGATCATCGCCCGGATCGCAAGGGTCATTACTTGACCCGGGTCACGGCAATGCCCTTGCCGGCGAGGTAGTCCTGCACGCTCTTGGCGCCCGCAAGGTGGCCTGCGCCGACCGCGATGAAAATGGTGCCCGGCTTGTCAAGGCGGGTGTCGATCCACTCGGCCCAGTTGGCGTTGCGGCTGTACAGCAGCGCTTCGGCCACGGCCGGATCGCTCATGCCCTCGTTCATCACCGCAGCAAGGCCTTCGGCATCGCCCTCGGCCCATTCGGCGACCATGCGATCGAGCGTCGGCTTGACCTCGTCCATGCCCTCGACCGCTTCCATCATGAAGGCGACCTGCGCCTCGGTCGACATGCCGTTGAAAATGCCGAGCTGGAATTCGGCAGTCTCGAGCGCGCCCTGGCCCTTGGTCCCGGCCTTGCCGAGCAGCACCTTCTCGACCCCGCTATCAGGGGTGTAGCCCTGCTGCATCAGCGGCAGCAGCGAGAGGGTGAGGCCGGCGAGCCACGGCTTGAGCGGATCGAAGGCAGCCGGCGGGGCGCCAAGCTTCGCAAGGCCGGCCTCGTAGGCGGCAGTCTGCTCCGGGGTGAGCAGCGAGCGCAAGGTGGTGCCTCCCGGAAGCATGCCCAGCTTCATGCTGAGCTGCTGCATTTCGGCCTCGCTCGCCTTGTCCATCGGGATCTCGGTGACAAGCATGTCCGAGCCATCCAGCGCCGCGGCAATGGTGGTGTCATACCAGTCGATGCCCTGGGGCAGCACGTGCACCGTGCCGAACAGGTAGATCGTGGTGTCCTCGTCGGCGACCTTCCACAGCGCGGGGCCAGCCGGCTTCGCGGCAGGGGCGGCGGCGGCCGACGTCGCGTGATTGTCGGCGAGGGCAGGAAGGGCGGCAAACAGCGCCAGCGGGGCAGTGGCAAGAGCAAGCAGATTGGCAAGTTTCATCGGTGTTCTCCTCAGGGGTAGAGATAGGGTGGAACGGGTTGATCGTTAAGGCAAATTCTAGAAGTAGCGGCGGACGAACCAGACGGCTGACCAAAGAAGCGTCACCACCAGCAGCACCAGCATCGGTTCCTGCGGGGGAAGCCAGCCGGCGCGGCTTGCCATCCACCAAACCGGGGTGATGAAGACATAGGCATGGGCCGCCACCAGCGCGCCCTCGCGGTAGGCACCGGCCTCGTGCTCGTCGATTTTCTGCCACCACAGCCAGGTGAGCAGCGGACCGGCAAGCAGCCACAGGATGATGGCGATTGCCGCGATGCCGTCGCTGACCGGAGCGTTCGACAGCAGCGCGCCTGCGCCCTCGTCGGTCACGCCGAGGAGGAAGCCGAGCGGCAGGCCCACAGCGATGGCCATGGTGAACAGCCGGCGGGCACTTCGCTGGCGCGGTGAGACAGGCTCTTCGACGGACTGCGGCCAGAACCGCCAAAGGCCGAGCGCCACCAGTGCCGCCAGCAGCACCATCCCTGCGATGATTGCGCCATCGGTCAGGTCCGGTCCGCCGCGTTCGAGCGCGCCGCTGGTGTAGCCGGCGATCATGCCGGCGATAAAGATCAGCACGATGCCGCCACCAATCCCGAGCCCGGCGCGCTTCAGCAGCACCGCGCCGTCGGAGGGCTCCATGGCGAAATCGTCGCTATCAGGCTTCGTCATCGAAAATCTCCTCGATAGGCATGTCGAACAGGCGCGCGATCCGGAAGGCAAGAGGGAGGGAAGGGTCGTGCTTGCCGGTTTCGATCGCGTTGACGGCTTGACGGGAGACGTCGAGCCGCCCGGCCAGTTCCGCCTGGCTCCAGTCACGCATCGCGCGCAGGACCTTGAGACGGTTCTTCACGGCGTTCAGATTCCCAGCGCGTTCATCAGCTTGGCGATGATCGCGCCGGCAGCATAGCCGCTTAGCAGCAGCATCGCGAACAGCGCCCACTGCTTCACGACGACGCTCTGTTCGAGAAATTTCATCGGGTCACTCCATCAGGTTCGCCTGACCATATGTCAGGTATGCATGACTATATGTCGCGATTCGCTGACCATGTCAAGCAGTCCTGACTTTCTGTCGCCAGAACGTGACCATCGGTTCGCGCATCCACGCTTTGCTGCACTGCGGCGTTGACGCTCAGGGGGTGTTCCGCCATGGCGGGCCGCCATGAGTGCTGCCCTGTCTTTTACCCCTGCACCGCGCGATCCTGCGCGCTCGTTTCAGGACATGATCCTGACGCTCCATGATTTCTGGAGCGCCAATGGCTGCGTCATACTGCAGCCCTATGACATGCGTATGGGCGCGGGTACGTTTCACACCGCGACCACCTTGCGCGCCTTGGGGCCGGAGCCGTGGAACGCGGCCTTCGTGCAGCCCTGCCGCCGCCCGACCGACGGGCGCTATGGCGAGAACCCCAACCGGCTCCAGCATTACTATCAGTATCAGGTGATCCTGAAGCCTTCGCCGTCCGACATTCAGGAGCTCTATCTCCAGAGCCTCGCCGCGATCGGGATCGATCCGCTGGCGCACGACATCCGTTTCGTCGAGGACGATTGGGAAAGCCCGACATTGGGCGCATGGGGGCTGGGCTGGGAGGTCTGGTGTGATGGGATGGAAGTCACCCAGTTCACCTATTTCCAGCAGATGGGCGGCTTCGATTGCAAGCCCGTCGCGGGCGAGCTGACCTACGGGCTTGAGCGCTTGGCGATGTACATCCAGGGCGTCGACAACGTCTATGACCTCGCGTTCAACACGGCGGGCGTGAGTTACGGCGACGTGTTCCTCGAGAACGAGCGCCAGATGTCGAAGTGGAACTTCGAGGTCGCCGATACCGAGACCCTGTTCGAAGGCTTCCGCCGGGCCGAGGCCGAGTGTCTGCGCTCGCTTGAAGCCGGGGTTCCCATTGCTGCCTATGAACAGGCGATCGAGGCGAGCCACCTGTTCAACCTGTTGCAAGCGCGCGGCGTGATTTCCGTGCAGGAGCGTGCCAGCTACATGGGCCGCGTGCGCGACCTCGCGCGCTCCTCCTGCGAGGCCTATGCCACCAAGATGACGCCGGAATGGGAAGCGAAATATCCCGGATGGAGTCTCGTCTGATGGCCGACTTCCTGTTCGAATTGCGCTGCGAGGAAATCCCCGCCCGGATGCAGCCCAAGGCCAAGGAAGACCTTGCATGGCTGTTCACTGATGCGCTGGACAAGGCCGGGTTGAAGGCGGCGTCGGTCGAGGCCTTTGCCACGCCGCGCCGGTTGGCCCTGATCGCCACGGGCCTGCCGCTGGCGACCGCGGCTGTGAGCGAGGAAACAAAGGGCCCCAAGGTTGGCGCGCCGCCGCAGGCGCTCGAGGGATTTCTGCGCAAGGTCGGCCTCACAGCTGAGCAGCTGACCGAGCGTGACGGCGTCTATTTCGCCGTTGTCGAGAAGCAGGGCCGCGACACTGCCGAGGTGCTGGCCGAAACCATCCCCGCGATCATCCACGCCTTTCCCTGGCCCAAGTCGATGCGCTGGGGCGCAGCTTCGCTCACCACCGAAAGCTTGCGCTGGGTGCGCCCGCTTTCGGGGATCATCGCGCTGCTCGATGGCGCGGTGGTGCCTTGCGAGGTTGACGGGATTGCGAGCGGCCGCACCACCATGGGGCATCGCTTCCACCATTCCGGCCCGGTCGAGATCGCCGACGCAGGCTCCTATGTCGAAACCCTGCGCGCCGCCCATGTGATCGTCCATTTCTCCGAACGCTGCCAGCGCATCCGCGAAGGCGCGGCGAAGGCTGCGGCTGAGGCTGGCTTGACGCTGGTAGCCGACGAAGGCCTGGTGATCGAGAACGCGGGCCTCACCGAGTGGCCGGTGCCGCTGCTTGGCCGGTTTGACGAGGCCTTCCTCGATGTGCCGCCCGAGGTCATCCAACTTACCGCGCGGGTGAACCAGAAGTATTTCGTGTGCGAGGATAGCGCGGGCAAGCTTGCCAACGCCTTCATTTGCACGGCCAATATCGAGGCGATTGACCCCGCTGTGGTGGTCGATGGCAACCGCAAGGTTCTCGCTGCACGCCTGTCCGACGCGCGGTTCTTCTGGGAGCAGGACCAGAAGACTTCGCTGGCGGTTCATGCGGAAAAGCTGTCGCGCATCACCTTCCACGAGAAGCTCGGCACCGTCGCCGACAAGGTCGAGCGCGTGGCCAAGCTAGCGCGCTGGCTATGCGAGGAAGGGATTGTCGCAGGCGACCCCGCACTTGCCGAACAGGCCGCACGCTTGTGCAAGGCCGATCTCGTCACCGAGATGGTCGGCGAGTTCCCCGAATTGCAGGGCCTGATGGGTGGCTACTACGCCGCGAAGGAAGGTTTGACGTCTGAGGTCGCCGAGGCGATCCGCGATCACTACAAGCCGGTCGGCCAGGGCGATGACGTGCCGACTGCGCCGGTGACGGTGGCTGTGAGCCTCGCGGACAAGCTGGATACGCTGCGCAGCTTCTTCGCGATTGACGAAAAGCCCACCGGCTCGAAGGATCCCTTCGCGCTGCGCCGTGCTGCGCTTGGCATTATCCGCATCATCACCGAAAACGGGTTGCGGATGGGTGTTGCCGAGGGCGAACTCCTCGACTTCTTCGCCGACCGCCTCAAGGTCCAGCAGCGCGAGGCGGGCGTGCGTCACGACCTGATCGACGCGGTCTTCGCGCTCGGGGACGAGGACGATCTCGTCCGCCTGCTAGCCCGCGTCCATGCGCTGCAAGCCTTCGTCACCACCGAGGACGGCACCAACCTCCTCGCGGGCTACAAGCGTGCGGCGAATATCCTCAAGAAGGAAGGCTTCGATGGGGAGGGTGGGTTGGTAGCTATCGCCTACACGCCCGATCCGGCAGAAGCCGCGTTGATCGCCGCGCTCGCGGACGCCGCGCCGCGTGCTGCGGCGGCTGTGGAGGCGGAGCAATTCGCCGATGCGATGGCAGCGCTCGCCTCGCTGCGTGCGCCCATCGATCGCTTCTTTGAAGACGTCACCGTCAACGATGCCGATCCGGACAAGCGCACCGCGCGCCTCGCGCTGCTGGGGGCGTTCCGCGATGCTGTCCACCGGGTTGCCGATTTCAGCCGCATTGAAGGATGATCCTTCTCGCCTCTCCACCATACCAGCGGGAACTGCCATGACGTTGAAGACGGTCTATGTATTCGGAGGCTCTGCCGAGCATTCTGACCCGCGCCAGAAGGACAAGACCATCGTCGGCGGCAAGGGCGCGAACCTTGCCGAGATGGCCAGCATCGGCCTGCCGGTGCCCCCGGGCTTCACCATCACGACCGAGGAATGCATCGCCTATCTGAAGGATGGCGCGGATTTCTCTGATGGTTTGCGCAGTGCGGTCGCGTCGGCTCTGACCCATGTCGAGGCCACCGTTGGCAAGAATTTCGGCGATGCGGCCGATCCGCTGCTGGTGTCGGTGCGTTCGGGTGCGCGGGTGTCGATGCCCGGGATGATGGACACCGTGCTCAACCTCGGGCTCAATGATGCGACCGTGGAAGGGCTCTCGGCCTCCAGTGGCGATGCGCGTTTCGCGTGGGACAGCTACCGCCGTTTCATCCAGATGTATTCGGACGTGGTGCTCGGCATTGATCACGGGCTGTTCGAGGAAGCGCTGGAGATCGCCAAGGAAGACAAGGGCTTCTACAACGATACCGAATTGAACGCCGCCGATTGGCAGGCGCTGGTGCACGAATACAAGGGCATCGTCGCGGACGAACTCGGCAAGCCTTTCCCGCAGGATGTGCACGAACAGCTGTGGGGCGCGATCCGCGCCGTGTTTGACAGCTGGGATTCTGACCGCGCCAAGGTCTACCGCCGGTTGAACGATATTCCGGGCGACTGGGGCACCGCGGTCAACGTTCAGGCGATGGTGTTCGGCAACATGGGCGAGACCAGCGCCACCGGCGTTGCCTTCACCCGCGATCCGGCCACCGGCAACCGCGCCTATTACGGCGAATATCTGATCAATGCGCAGGGCGAGGACGTGGTGGCGGGGATCCGCACGCCGCAATACCTCACCCTAGCCGCACGCGAGGCCGCCGGGGCCAAGCCGCTCTCGATGGAAGAGGCGCTGCCGGAGGCCTATGCCGAGCTCGCCCGCGTCTTCGATCTGCTCGAACTGCATTACAAGGACATGCAGGACATCGAGTTCACCGTTGAACGCGGCAAGCTGTGGATGCTCCAGACCCGTTCGGGCAAGCGCACTGCCAAGGCTGCACTCAAGATGGCGGTCGATATGGTGGGCGAAGGCCTGATCGACGAGCGCGAAGCCGTGCGCCGGGTCGATCCGATGGCGCTCGATCAGCTCCTCCACCCCACGCTCGATCCCAAGGCCGAGCGACACGTGCTGACCACCGGCCTGCCTGCATCGCCGGGCGCGGCGGCGGGCAAGATCGTGCTCGATGCTGATACGGCGGAGCAATGGGCCGGGCGCGGTGAGAAGGTCATTCTGGTGCGGGTCGAGACCTCGCCCGAGGACATTCACGGCATGCACGCAGCCCAGGGCATCCTGACGGCGCGCGGCGGCATGACGAGCCACGCTGCCGTGGTTGCGCGCGGGATGGGCCGGCCTTGCGTCTCGGGTGCAGGTGCGGTTTCGATTGACCGGGCGAGCCGCAGCTTGCGCATCGGTTCGACCGAGCTGAAGGAAGGCGATGCCATCACGCTCGACGGGGCGACGGGGCAGGTGATGCTCGGCATTGTGCCGACGGTCGAGCCGGAACTGGCGGGCGATTTTGGCGTGCTGATGGTGTGGGCGGACAAGCTGCGGCGCATGAAGGTGCGCACCAATGCCGAAACGCCTGACGATTGCCGCATGGCGCGCCAGTTCGGGGCGGAAGGTATCGGCCTGTGCCGCACGGAGCACATGTTCTTCGAGGCAAGCCGCATCAGCGCGGTGCGCCAGATGATCCTCGCAGATGACGAGGCCGGCCGCCGCCGCGCGCTCGAAAAGCTGCTGCCCGAACAGCGCGCCGATTTCACCGCGATCTTCGAGGTGATGGCGGGTCTGCCTTGCACCATCCGTCTGCTCGATCCGCCGCTCCACGAATTCCTGCCCCATGCGGACGAGGAATTCGCCGAACTGGCCGATGCCACCGGCCTCGGAGTCGATCACTTGAAGCGCCGTGCGGGTGAACTGCATGAATTCAACCCGATGCTCGGCCACCGTGGTTGCCGCTTGGGGATCACCTTCCCCGAGATCTACGAGATGCAGGCGCGCGCGATCTTCGAGGCCGCCTGTGCGGTGAAGACCGCGAGCGGCGAGGCGCCGCTGCCGGAGATCATGATCCCGCTGGTCGCCACCAAGCGTGAGTTGGCGTTGCTGCGCGCGCTGGTCAAGCGCACGGCGGACGCGGTGTTCCTCGAAACCGGCGTGCGGGTCGATTATCTCGTGGGCACCATGATCGAACTGCCGCGCGCCGCGCTGATGGCGGGCGAGATTGCCGAAGAGGGCGCGTTCTTTTCCTTCGGCACCAATGATTTGACGCAGACCACCATCGGCGTCAGCCGCGACGATGCTGCGCGCTTCCTCTCGGTCTATGTCGACAAGGGCATCTTCCCGCGCGATCCGTTTGTCAGCCTCGATATCGAGGGGGTTGGCCAGCTGGTCGAACTGGCGGCAGAGCGCGGGCGGGCGACCCGACCCGACATCAAGCTCGGCATCTGCGGCGAGCATGGCGGCGATCCGGCGAGCATCGCCTTCTGCGAGAGCGTCGGCCTCGATTACGTCAGCGCCTCGCCCTACCGCGTGCCGATCGCGCGGCTTGCAGCGGCCCAGGCAGCGCTGGCGCGGGGCTAGGTTCCCGCGAGCGATCGCCGCCCGGTCAGGGTGACGATCTCGAAGCTCTCGGAAACCTTGCCATCCGCGTCGGCCTGCGCGGAAAAGGCGGCGCGGGCGCGGGCGAGGGACGCTTTTCCTAACGGCGCGGCGGGTTTGGCGAGGGCATTGCCGAGGCCCTGATCGCGCAGGTCGGCAATCAGCCGCTCGAGTGAGGAATAACGCACCGTCAGGTGGTGCGTGTCGACCACAGGGTCTTTCCAGCCTGCGCGCTGGAGCAGTGCGGGCGCGGCGCGCGGATCGACCAAGGGGTGGATGCGCGCTGCCGGACGATCAGGCTCGGCGGCGAACAACGTGGCGCGCAGGGCAGGCAGGCTTTGGCCGCCAATGAAATGGGCGATCACCAGCCCGCCAGGCGCGAGCGCATTGCGCGTGTGGATCAGCGCGCCGGGCAGATCATTGACCGCATCGAGCAGGCCCGCAACGACGATGAGATCGAGGCCTGTTATAGGCCATGGTTGCTCGTGATCGAGGGTTTCCGGTGTTTCGACCTCGGCCCCTGTGGCGGCAAGTTGGCGGGCAAGATCGCCGGTCCAGTCGCCAAGCACCAGCGCACGGCCCGGTGCATGGCGCAGGAAGGCGAGCCGTTCGAGAGTATCCTCGATCCAGTCGTCGGCAAGAAAGCGCGCGGCATCTGCTTGCCCGAGCCGGCTGCACGCACGGGCAAAGCGCGCCTCGCGGCGGCGCGCTGCAAAGATCGTCGGGATAGCCGGGGTGTTCATCCGCGACGCCCTGCCGCGCTTGCCAGCCGAGTGCAAGCCATGCGACACTCGCGCGCTATGGCAGTGGTCGCACACTTGAGCCGCGGCATGAAGCCGCTGGTGGATCTTGTCTATCCGCCGCGCTGTCCGCTGTGCGGCTCGGCGCTGGCAGATCAGGGCGGGCTTTGCGCCGATTGCTGGAGCGAGATCGACATTCCCGGCGAAGGCGGCTGCGATGCGCTGGCTTCATGGCCCGATCTTGGCCAGAGCGTTCCTGTCCACGCGGCGACGTTCTACAATGATGCCTCGCGCAGGCTGGTGCTGGATTTCAAGCATGGTCGCAGGATTGCGCTGGCAGGCCTGCTGGCGCGCCTGATCGCGGCGCGGCTTCCTGCTGCGGCGAGCGGCGCACAGCCTTTGCTCGTTCCCGTGCCGCTGCATCGCTGGCGCCTGTGGCATCGCGGTTTCAATCAGGCAGCGCTGCTGGCGGGCGAGTTGGCGAAACTTGGCAGGGGTGAGGCGCTGGTGGACGGGCTGATCCGGAGGAAACGCACGCCGAGCCTCGGCGGGCTGGGGCGCGCGGCGCGCGAGCGGGCGCTGGCAGGCGCGATCGTGATCAATCCGCGCAAGGCGGGTCTGATTGCGGGCCGTGATGTAGTGCTGGTCGATGATGTCTTCACCAGCGGTGCGACCTCTCACGCCTGCCTCGCTGCAATCGCCGCTGCGGGTGCGCGCAGCCTGAGCGTAGCGAGCTTTGCGCGGGTGGATGATGCTGTGGCGGGGCGGGGCGGCTGAAAAACGAAACGCCCGGAGCCTTGTGAGCTCCGGGCGCCGCGTGACGAAACGGTGTGGATCCGCTCTTTCGAGCCAGAATGGCCACCCCCTAGCTTGGCCATTCGGGATCCTGTCCCTTATCGTTCAACCGGTCGCACTGGCACCCCGCTGCCAGTCTGCGGTCCGGTCACCCCCTGAACCTGGCATCAGATGATGCCGGTATTCGGTGGAGAACCGTCTTGCGACAATCCCTGAGCGCCTTGTTCCATCCCGCCTGTTCATTCGGAAGGGCTAACCTTGCCGGTCGACATTTTTTGCAACCTGCTGTTGTGATCGTGCAACAATCCGCGCATGAGCAGCCCGTTTTCGGCATGATGACGAGCGGACAATTCAGATGGCTGATCCCCAATTGACTACCGAGGAGCAGGAAAATGGCTCTGTCTTTGCGCCCAAATTTGATGCTTCGGGATTGCTGACGGCAGTTGTTGTCGACTCGCACACGGGCGGCGTGCTGGTGGTCGCGCATATGAACCGCGAAGCGCTCGATGCGACGCTGGAGGGCGGGCGGGTGCATTTCTGGTCCCGTTCGCGTGGGAAGCTTTGGCTGAAAGGAGAGACCTCGGGGCACTTTCTCGATGTGGCAGAGGTTCTGGTCGATTGCGATCAGGATGCGCTGGTGATTCGGGCAACGCCTACCGGTCCGACCTGCCATACGGGCGCGCAGAGTTGCTTTTATCGCAGGCTCGAGGTCGGCGAGGGCGCGCGTGCTCTCGTAAAGGTCAAGACTTGACGCTCACGTAAAGGGAAGGTATCTGGTGCGGCATGGCTACCGCACCTGCACCTTCCGCGTCCGCGCATAACCCCGAGGCAGAACCACGTCGCATTGGCGCGCATCTCGACCGGCCTGATATCCACGCGCGCGAACAGTTCACCATCTCGGATCTCACCAGCGAATTCGGCTGCACTGCCCGTGCGCTGCGCTTCTACGAGGACGAGGGGCTGATCAGTCCGGCCCGCGTCGGGCTGACCCGCGTCTATTCCAAGCGCGACCGTGCGCGGCTCGCATGGATCATGCGCGCCAAGAACGTGGGCTTCAGCCTCACCGAAATCCGCGAAATGATCGACCTATACGATCTGGACGATGGCCGCGTCGAACAGCGCCGCGTCACGGTCGAGAAGTGCCGTGCGCACATCGCCAAGCTCAAGGCCCAGCGTGACGACATCGACAGTTCGATCAACGAACTCACCGATTTTGTCGCCGAGATCGAAAAGCTCGATCTGCGCTGAGCTGTAGCCACCCCCGCTTTCAAACGACCACCATCACCAAAGGGATCCAGTGATGCCGACTTATACCGCGCCCACCCGCGACACGCGTTTCATCGTCAACGAGGTGCTCGACCTTGCCAGCTACGGCAATCTGCCGGGCTTCGAGAATGCCACGCCCGACATGATCGACACCGTGATCAACGAGGCCGGGAAGTTCTGTGCTGAGGTGCTTGCACCGGTCAATCAGGCGGGTGACGAGCATGGCTGCACCCGTCACGAAGACGGCAGCGTCACCACCCCTCCGGGTTTCAAGGAAGCCTATCAGGCCTTTGTCGAGAATGGCTGGGGCACTCTCGGCCAGCCGGTGGAATTCGGCGGGCAGGGGCTTCCCCATGTGCTGAGCTTTGCCTTCGAGGAATTCTCGGGCACCGCCAACCAGGCTTTCGCGATGTATCCCGGTCTCACCGCCGGTGCGATCTCGGCAATTCTGGCCAAGGGTTCGGACGAGCAGAAGGCGACCTTCGTGCCCAAGATGATCTCGGGCGAATGGTCGGGCACGATGAACCTGACCGAGCCGCATTGCGGCACCGACCTCGGCATGATCCGCACCAAGGCTGTGCCCAACGGCGATGGCACCTATGCGATCACCGGCACCAAGATCTTCATCTCGGCCGGCGAGCATGACCTCACCAGCAACATCATCCATCTGGTGCTGGCCAAGACCCCGGACGCGCCCGACAGCGTGAAGGGCATCTCGCTGTTCATCGTTCCGAAGTTCATCCTCGATGAAAACGGCGAACCGGGCGTGCGCAACGGAGTGACCTGCGGTTCGATCGAAAAGAAGATGGGCATCCACGGCAACGCCACCTGCCTCCTCAACTATGACGGCGCGACGGGCTACATGGTGGGCGAGGAGAACAAGGGGCTCGCGGCCATGTTCATCATGATGAACGCTGCCCGCCTCGGTGTCGGTATCCAGGGCTATGCCCAGGCCGAAGTCGCCTATCAGAACGCGGTGAACTACGCGCTTGATCGCCGTCAGGGCCGCGCGCTCACCGGCCCGGCAGATCCTTCCGCCAAGGCCGATCCGATCTTCGTTCACCCTGATGTGCGCCGGATGCTGATGGACGCGAAGGTGTTCACCGAAAGCATGCGCGCGCTGTGCCTCTGGGGCGCATTGCAGGTCGATCTGACCCACAAGGCGCAGACTCCCGAGGAGCGCGAGGCTGCCGACATGCTGATCGGGCTGATGACCCCGGTCATTAAGGGATATGGCACCGACAAGGGCTATGACATCGCCAACAACATGCAGCAGGTGTTCGGCGGCCATGGCTATGTGCGCGAATGGGGCATGGAGCAGTTCGTCCGCGATAGCCGCATCGCGATGATCTACGAAGGCGCCAACGGGGTGCAGGCCATGGACCTGTGCGGCCGCAAGCTCGCCATGAACGGCGGCAAGGCGATCCAGGCCTTCTTTGCCATGATCGACGAGGAAATCGCCGCCGCCAAGCAGGTGCCGGAACTGGCTGGTGTGGCGGAACGCCTCGAAAAGGCGCTTGGCGAGCAGAAGGCCGCAACCATGTGGTTCATGCAGAACGCCATGGCCAACCCCAATCACCTGGGCGCCGGCGCACATCACTACATGCACATCATGGGCATCGTGACGCTCGGCTTCTTTTGGCTGAAGATGGCCAAGGTGGCGCTGGCCAAGCTCGCGGGCGCGCCGGAGGACAAGGCGTTTTACGAGGCGAAGCTGGTCTCGGCCAATTACTATTCCGAACGCTTCCTGCCCGATGCGGGCGCGCTGCGGCGCAAGCTCGAAGCGGGCAGCGAATACATGATGAAGCTGCCGGCCGAGGCCTTCGCCACCGCTGCCTGATCGTCTCCTTGCGAATTTTCGCGGGCACTTTTGCAGGGCCGCCATGTTAAGGCATGGCGGCCCTTGTTCATTCGGGACGGTGTGGGGAGCGTGTTGACATGATGATGCGGCGGTTGTGGCTGGCGGTTGCGGCAGGGGTGTTGCTTCTGGCGGGCGCTGCCGTGTTGCTGCTCGCGCCGGACGATACGCCGCTGGTCGAGGCGCCTTCGGCCGCTCGTTTCGTCTTTACCGGATGGGATGGCCCGGATCTGCCGGTCTATTACCAGCTGCCCGATAAGGTCACCGCCGAGACCCCTGTGGTTTTCGTGATGCACGGCGTCAATCGTGATGCGGATCGTTACCGCGACGAATGGTCCGCGCTCGCCAGACGCCACGGCTTCATCGCTATCGTCCCGCAGTTCAGCCGCGCCGATTTCCCCGGCTCGCGCGGCTACAACACCGGCTATTTCAGCGAGGACGACGGCAGCCCGCGTCCGCGCAACCTATGGTCATTCGCGGCGATCGAGCCGCTTTTCGACGATGTCCGCAAGCGTTTCGGCACAGGCTCAGAGCGCTATAGCATCTACGGCCATTCCGCTGGCGCGCAGTTCGTGCACCGTTTCGTGCTGTTCATGCCCGAAGCACGGATCGACAAGGCCGTCGCTGCCAATGCGGGCTGGTACACCATGCCTGATCGCTCCGTGGGGTTTCCCTATGGCCTTGCAGAAACCCCGGTCGATGACGCGGCACTGGGAGCCGCGCTTGGCAAGCCGCTCACGGTGCTGATCGGCACGGCGGATACCGACCGCGATGATCCCGACCTGCGCAAGACCCCCGAGGCCCATGCGCAGGGGCTCACCCGCTTTTCCCGCGGGCAGACGTTCTTTGCGCGCGGAAAGGCCGCGGCGAGAGAGATCGGGACGCCCTTTGGATGGAAACTGGCCACAGTGCCCGGCATTGGCCACAGCAACGCGGGCATGGCCGAAGCCGCCGCCGCGTTGCTCGCCAAACCTTGATCCCTATTTCTTCGCTGCTTCCTCGGCCAGGACATAGAGGTAGTCGACATAGGCCATGGTCACTTCGTCGAGGCCGTAGACCTTGGGGTCGCTGCTCTCGATCAGGAACCATTCGTTGGGCGCATGGGCACCGCCGCCACGACCAAGCCCGAATTGCGAGGCGGGCAGGTTCAGCGGCGGACCGTTGAAGATCACCCCCGGCCAGCTTCCCGCGTTACGCGGGCGGATCGTGTAGGGGATACCCTGAGCATCGAAGAGTTTCTTTTGCGCGCGGATCAGGGCCGAATCCTCGGCCGTCTCGTTGGGGCCATAACCGCCAGAGACGGTGACGCGCACATCATCGAGACCGCGGCGCGCAAGGTGGGCCTGCAATTTGCTGACCGCTTCGGCCTTGGTCATGTTCGGCACAAGACGGAATTCGAGCTTCGCCTCCGCGCGCCCCGGAAGCACGGTCTTGCCGCCTTCGCCAGTATATCCTGCAACCAGCCCCTGAATGTTGACCGTTGGCTGCGAGAAGAAGCGTTCGAGGCTGGTGGTGTAATCCTCGTCATTGATCCAGCGTCCGACACCCAGCAGCGCCTTCTCGCCCGCTTCGGCCCCCGGCTTTACGCTCTGGGCGATCAGTTCCTTCTGGCGCGGGCTGAGGGGCTGGACGTTCTCGAACCAGCCATCGATGGTCGGCGTATGCCCGTCATCGGCCACCAGCGTATCGAGCGCCTTGACGAGCCGCCATGCCGGGCTTTCGATGCGGGCATGGTTTGATGAGTGGATGTCGGTCTTGGGATATTTGTCCGAGGTCTCTCCGCCCACCACCAGCTGGAATTCGACCGCTCCCTTGGCTCCCAGGGTGATCCCGGCGCTGCCGTCACGGTTCTGGTTGGCGGCAGGGATGAACACGCCGATTGCCTTCGAGAGCGCGGCCTGCACTTCGGGCACCGCGACCACCTGATCGAAGTGGGTTGAGGCGACCTCCTCCTCGCCCTCGGCCACCAGCACGAGGTTGACGGGGAGCTTGCGTCCGCTCGCCTGGATCGCCTTGACCGCGGCGAGAAAGGCCATTTCTGGGCCTTTCTGGTTCACCACTCCGCGTCCGACGATGGCCGTGCCTTCACCCGGGCGATCCACCAGCGTCGCGGTGAGTGGCGGGGTGTTCCACTCGGCCGGATCGAACTGCTTCACATCATACATGAAGTAGACGCCGACCGTGATCTTGGCCCCGGCATCAAGCGTAGCGAAAACTGCCGGCACACCATCGGTCGGGATCACCTTTGCTTGCTGGAACCCGGCATCGAGCGCCAGCTTGCGCATATATTCCGCGCCCTCGGGCGTTCCGCGTTTTTCGGCGGCAATGGTGGGGAGGGCGACCCAGTCCGTGAGCGCCTTCACGGTCGCATCATGCTGGGCCTCGACAGTGGCGGCGATTTTTTCGCGCTGCGGCGTTTCGGCAGCGACAGGTGCTGTAGCCAGCGCAATCGCGGCGGCCATGGTCATTGCGGCCAATGCTCGTTTCATGCGATCTCTCCCCCTCGGTGGTTGTGACAAGGAGGTATCAGGCGCCACGGGGAGCGCAAAGGCTTTTGCGCTTGCAGGCATCTGGGGACCCTGCGAGCATGAATACTGGTCAGGGTGCCGGGGGTCGGCCACAGCAATCGCGCACTGATCAGACTTGGAGCGAGACGCAATGGGGAGACCTTGGCTTGGATTTGCAGCAGCAATGGCGTTGCTTTCCCCGATGCCGCTTGCGGCCGAGCCGGTGCAGGCCGGCGCGCTTTCGCCATCGTTCAAGGCACAGCTCGATGCGCAATATGACCGGATCATCGCCGATCTCATCCGCATCACCGAAACTCCTGCTCCGCCTTTCAAGGAGCACAAGCGCGCCGAACTTTTTGCGCAGATGCTGCGCGATGCCGGGCTCAAGGATGTCAGCATCGACGAGGAGGGCAATGTCCTCGCTCTTCGCCCCGGACAGACAAATGCGCCCGTGTTCGTCGTCTCGGCCCATCTCGACACGGTGTTCCCCGAAGGCACGCCCATCAAAGTGACACGCGAGGGCGAACGCCTGCTGGCTCCCGGCATTGGTGACGACGGCCTCGGCCTTGCCTCGATCCTGGCATGGATCCGAATTCTGGAGGCCAACCGCATCCAGACCCGCCAACCCATCCTGTTTGTCGGCACTGTGGGCGAGGAAGGCGCGGGCGATCTGCGCGGCGTGCGTCACCTCTTCACCAAGGGCGCTTGGAAGGGGCGGATCGGCACGTTCCTTTCGGTCGACAATGCTGATGCCGGGCGGGTGGTTCACGCAGCTGTCGGCTCACGGCGCTACCGGCTCGGCTTCAAGGGGCCGGGCGGCCACTCTTACGGGGCTTTCGGCATCGTCAATCCGATGGCCGCCATGGCCGAGGCAGTGCGCGGGATCTATGCCATCAACGTGCCGGCCGAGCCCAAGACGACCTACGCCGCTACGGTCGTCCATGGCGGAACCTCGGTCAACGCGATCCCCGATCTGGTGACGCTCGAAGTCGACATGCGCTCGGGCGATCCCGCCGCGCTGCGCAAGCTCGAAGACGATGTGCTGGCGGCAGCAGCCGCGGGCGTAGCGGCCGAGAATGCCGCGCGGTCTGTGCGGCCCGGTTCGATCAGCCTTGATCCGCAACTGATCGGAGACCGTCCCGCAGGCATAACCCCGCCGGTTCATTCCCTGGTGAGCGATGCGCTCGCCGCCTCGCGTGCGGCGGGCTTTGACGCGCGGCTCGACCAATCCTCGACCGATTCGAACATCCCGATGAGCCTCGGCGTGCCTGCGCTGACAATCGGCACCGGCGCGGGCGGCGGGCGCACTCATAGCGTCGAGGAATATCTCGAAACCGGACGCGAGCGTTTCGTGGCAGGGGTTTCGGTGGGCCTCGCGATCATCCTCGCGCAGACCCAGCCGAGCGCACCTTAAGCCCTATTCGGCAGCGACGCGCTGGGCCTTCGGACGGGCTGCCGCGAGGCGCTCGGACAGGCTGGCGCCGCCTGCGGAAGGAGCGGGTTTGAGCGACAGGTTTACGATGGTGGGCGCAGGCTTGGGTGCCGGTTGCGGTTCGGTCGCAGCGTCGGCGACGGGCTCGACGACCGGTTGCGGCGCAGGCGCGGCATCGGCCGCAGGCTGGGGGGCGACCTCCGCAACGGGCGAAGGGGCAGGTTGCGGCTCCGGTGCCGGTGCGGCGGCAGAGGCAATCTCGGGCGCAGGTGCTTGTTGTTCCTGAGCCTCTTCGCCGGTCGTCGCTTCCAGCAGCTTGGCGGCGACTTCCTCCAGCGAGCCGACCACCAGCAGCGGCTGACCGCCGACGATACCGACGCTGGTCTGGCCGTTCTCAGCCACGCGCAGCCAGGCGACGTTTTCGGCCACCACCAGATAATTGCCGCCGCGCGATTCCAGCTTGATGAACTTCATGACACCGCCGCGCTAGCACGGCACGGGTTAAGGAATCGGTCAATGTGCTTGAGGGGTTAGTGCTGCGGCGGCGCGATTTCGTCGATGAGGTCCATCAGCGCGTTCCACGACTGGCGATCGGCGCGCGCATCATAGGCGGGATTGGGTTTCCGGTCCGGCGTGAGCGGGTTGGTGAAGCCGTGCTCCACCCCTGCGAAGGACATCAACTGCCACTGCGCGCCAACGCGGTCCATTTCCTCCCAGAAACCGGTCACATCGGCGCGCGGCACCAGTGTGTCGGCGTCGCCGTGGCACACCAGCAGGCGCGGGGCGATGGGCGCGGCGGCGCGCAGGGGGGTGGCAAGCAACCCGTGGAAGCTAGCCGCCAGCGCCAGATCGGCCCCATCCCGCGCCAGTTCCAGTACCGCCATTCCGCCGAGGCAAAATCCGATCGCAATCAACGGCAGTCCGGGCGCCGCCTGCTCGAGCGCGGCAAGGCTTGCACGCAATCGGCGGCGCATGGCGGGCGGATCGGCGCGCAGCCGCTCCATCGCACCAAAGGCACTGGCGGCATCATGCGGCGCATCGGGGCCGTAGAAATCCGTGACCAATGCCACGCACCCGGCCTGCGCCAGCGCCAGTGCCTTGGCCTCGACGCCGGGCGTCGTGTTCATGAAGGTCGGAAACACTGCCACCGCCGCGCGAGGCGCGCCGGAAGGCCGCGCCAGCAATCCTGTTAGCGCGGTGTCTCCATCGGCATAGGCGAGGGGCTGAAGGCTCATTCGACCGGCAGGAAATCCGGCACCGAAAGATAGCGCTCGCCCGTGTCATAGTTGAAGCCGAGCACGCGGCTGCCGGCGGGCAACTCCTTCAGCTTCTTGGCGATGGCTGCGAGGGTCGCACCGCTGGAAATGCCCACCAGCATCCCTTCCTCGCGGGCGGCGCGGCGGGCCATCTCCTTGGCCTCTTCCGCGCCCACGGTGATTGCCCCGTCGATGGCGTTGGTGTGGAGGTTGCCGGGGATGAAGCCAGCGCCGATGCCCTGGATCGGATGCGGGCCAGGCTGGCCGCCGTTGATCACCGGCGAAAGCTCCGGCTCCACGCCATAGGCCTTGAAGCCTGCCCAGTGCTTCTTCAACTCCTCCGCGCAGCCGGTGAGGTGCCCGCCCGTGCCGACCCCGGTGATCATCACATCGATCGGTGCGTCGGCGAAGTCGGCGAGGATTTCCTGCGCGGTGGTGCGGGCGTGAACGGCCGGGTTGGCGGCATTGTCGAACTGGCTCGGCATCCACGCGCCGGGGGTCTGCTCGACCAGTTCCTGCGCCCGCTCGATCGCACCCTTCATGCCGCGTTCACGCGGGGTGAGATCGAAGCTCGCGCCATAGGCCAGCATCAGGCGCCGCCGCTCGATCGACATCGATTCGGGCATGACCAGCACCAGCTTGTAGCCCTTGACCGCGGCCACCATCGCAAGGCCGATGCCGGTGTTGCCCGAGGTCGGTTCGACAATAGTGCCGCCTGCTTTGAGCGCGCCGCGCGCCTCCGCATCCTCGACCATCGCGAGCGCGATGCGATCCTTGATCGAACCGCCCGGATTGCCCCTTTCGGACTTCACCCAGACTTCGTGATCAGGGAACATCCGCGCAAGGCGAATATGCGGCGTGCTGCCGATGGTGGCGAGAATGGAGTCGGCCTTCATGTCGTTACCTCTCTCTTGAGTTCCTGCGGCTCAAAACTGTTCGCGCGGCGCAATTCGGGGAAATACCACGCCCAGACCAGCGTTACGACTATCGCACCCGCCCCGCCGAACACAACCGCGCCGGTGGCGCCGAGTATCGCGGCGGCGATGCCGGACTGCATCTCTCCCAATTCGTTCGAGGCCGAGATCGCGAGGCCCGAAATGGCCGAGACACGCCCGCGCTTGTCATCGGGGGTGAAGAGCTGGACCAGCGAACTCCGGATGAACACCGAAATCATGTCCACCGCGCCCATCATCGCAAGGATCGCGAGCGACAGCAGGAAGCTGCGCGAAAAGCCGAAAGCGATGGTGAGCGCACCGAAAGCGGCGACCGCATAGAGCATCTTCATCCCCACCTTGCGCTCCAGCGGACGGAAAGCGAGATACAGGGCAACGCTCGATGCGCCGAGCGCCGGGGCGGCGCGCATTAGGCCGAGCCCCTCGGGACCGACGAAGAGGATATCGCGCGCGAACACCGGCAGCAACGCGGTCGCTCCGGCCAGCAGCACGGCGAACAGATCGAGCGTGATGCAGCCGAGCAGGAAGCGCTCGCGCCAGACATAGACCATTCCCTCGATGATCTGGCGCAACGGCTTCAGGCGCTGACCGGTATGGTTGGCCTTGATCGGGCGGATGCCGAGCACCAGCAGCATCGCACCGCCCAGCATCAGCGCGGACATGGCGTGGGGCAGCCAGTCGTAACGTGCAAACACCAGCCCGCCGACCGCCGGGCCAATGACGCTCGCGGTCTGCCACGCCATCGAGGACATCGCGATCGCGCGCGGCAGCAAGGGGGCAGGCACGATATTGGGCGCAATCGCGCTCATCGCCGGATTGACGAAGACCCGCGCCGCGCCGTGGGCCGCGGCAAGGGTGAAGAGGATCGGCAGATTGAGTGCATCGGCGCAGGTCAGCAGCGCCAGCAACGCGGCGATCAGCCCGTCCAATCCATTGGCAAAGGCGGCGACATAACGCCGGTCAAACCGGTCAGCCGCGAGCCCTGCGACAGGGGTCAGGAGGAACAGCGGGATGAACTGCGCAAGGCCCAGCAGGCCGAGCTGGAACGAGGCCTCGGCCACGCTCATCCCGTAATCCTCGCGCGCCACGTCGTAGAGCTGGTAGCCGATCAGCACCACCATCGACATGGTGGCGAACACGGCGATGAACCGCGCGCACCAGTATCGCCGGAAATCGGCTATCGCGAGGGGGCTTGCAGGTTCCATTGCGCCATGCCCATGGCAGGGACCCGCGCGCCTGCCAAGCAGGGGAATGTTTGCGAGAGTTCAGCCGGGCTTTTGTGCCCGCAATCCGCTTAGCGCGGACGGCGCAGGCGAGGGTTGGGCTGAAGCTCGTCGATGATCGCGATGAAATCGTCGAGACGGATGATCCGCTCGAACTGGAACCCGGCGCGGTTGTCGCGGGTCCAGATCACGTAGGCCTCGATCCGGCCCACCACCGGCATCCGGATGATGACGCGATCACCGCGGGAAAGCTGGTGCGCATCATCGACCATGAAGCCATGGGCCGAAAGGTTGCAGACGTGCAGCTTGAGATCACCGTGCTCGAAATGCTCGACGATTACCGGATAATCGACCGGATGCCGCGCGGCGCGCCGCATATCGATTACGCTCAGACTTGCTCCACCAATCACGCCTCGCGACCCTTTCGTCTTGCATCCTTCGAAGCAGAGTGAATGGGCGATAAAGGCTTAGATTTGGTAAAAACGCCTATCGCCTGACCAGCGCATGACGTTTTTTTCCGAGGCTGAGGCGAAGGGTCTCGCCTTCGCCCGGCAGCACCAGATAGGCAGGGTCGGTGATGGTCTCGCCTTCCAGCTTCACCGCGTTCTCGGTCAGCTTGCGCTTGGCCTCGCCATTGGAAGCGGTGAGGCCGATCTCGGTGAGGAGCGCGGCGATGCGCATGCCTTCCGGGCCGGTGGCAAGGGTCGGTAGATCCTCGCCCGCACCGCTGCCGGCAAAGGTCTCGCGCGCGGTCGCCTCGGCTCGGATCGCGGCATCCTCACCGCGCACCAGTTTGGTCACTTCGTTGGCGAGCACCACCTTGGCGGCGTTGATCTCCGCGCCTTCAAGGCTTTCGAGGCGGGCGATCTCGTCCAGCGGCAGATCGGTGAAGAGGCGCAGGAACTTGCCGACATCGGCATCATCGACATTGCGCCAATATTGCCAGAAGTCATAGGCGGGCAGCTGTTCTTCGTTGAGCCACACCGCGCCCGCCGCGGTCTTGCCCATCTTGGCGCCGCTCGCAGTGGTGAGCAGCGGGGTGGTGAGGCCGAACAGTTCGGTCCCGTCCATCCGCCGGCCAAGCTCGATCCCGTTGACGATATTGCCCCACTGGTCTGAGCCGCCCATCTGCAAGCGTACGTCAAGTTCCTTTGACAAGTGCCTGAAATCGTATCCTTGCAGGATCATGTAATTGAATTCGAGGAAGGTCATCGGCTGTTCGCGCTCAAGCCGCAGCCGCACCGAATCGAAGGTCAGCATGCGGTTGACGGTGAAGTGCGTGCCGACTTCCTGCAGCAGCTGAATATAGCCGAGCTGGCCCAGCCAGTCATGGTTGTTGACCATCACCGCATCGGTCGGCCCGTCGCCGAATGTCAGAAGCTTGCTGAAGACCGTGAAGATTGACCGGACGTTCGCCTCGATCACCTCGTCGGTCAGCATCTTGCGGCTTTCGTCGCGCCCGGTGGGATCGCCGATCCGCGTGGTGCCGCCGCCCATCAGCACGATCGGCTTGTGCCCCGCCTGCTGGAGCCGCCGCAGCATCATGATCTGCACAAGGCTGCCGATATGCAGCGAGGGCGCGGTCGCATCAAAGCCGATATAACCCGGCACGATCTGCTTGGCCGCAAGGGCATCAAGCCCCGCAGCATCGGTCAGCTGGTGGATGTAGCCGCGCTCGTCGAGCAGCTTGAGAAGGGCAGAGTCGTAGGTCGTCATGGGCGCAGCGCTTAACAGGGGGGAAGGGGGACGGGAAGAGACTTGCCCGCGTGAGGCCTGCGAGGCATGGATGGGCCATGCAACCGCTCATGCTCCACCAGACCTGTGATCTGGGCCCAATCCGTGCTGTCACCGCCACCATCACCGCCACGCCCGATGGCTGCGAGGCCGAGTTCCGGCTCGACGGGCTTATCCCTGCGATCATCGTCCCCGAGCCGGCGATGCCCGAACGGATGGACAATCTCTGGAAGACCACCTGTTTCGAGGTATTCTGGCAGCCGCTGGGCGATGCGTATTACCGCGAGTTCAACCTCTCGCCCTCGGGCCGCTGGGCGGCCTATGATTTCGATTCTTTCCGCGAAGGGATGCGCGATGCGCCGGTCGAGCGGGTGGAGATCACCTGTTCGCATGACGAAAACGGCTTGGTGCTGAAGGCCAGTATCGCGGCTGAACTTCCTGATCCCGCGCAGGTCGCCCTCAACGCGATTGTCGATCATCCGGGCGGCGCGATCCAGTTCTGGGCGCTGGCTTTCCCGCCGGGCAAGCCCGAGTTCCACTCGGAAGCCTGCCGTGCGGTGATTATCGAGCGCTAGGCTGTGCCGAAGGGCCGGTTGCGCTTCACGATTTCCCAGTTGAGCACGAAGGCGAAGCTCACCCAGATGAAGTAGGGCACGTTGAGCCATCCGGCGAAGCTGTCACCCACGAGGCGCGGCAGGATCGTCATCAGTCCCAGCACCGATAGCCACAGAAACACGTTCTCGCCCAAGGCCCAGTCCGGCCGCCGCCATTTGAAGAACAGCGGTGACCAGGCGAAATGCACGACGAAATTCGCCGCAAACAGCGCCCAGACCCCGATGCGTGCTTCGGGTGTTGGGGCATGTTCAAGCCCGATATAGAAGCTCCATCCGGCCAGTCCGAGGATCAGCGTCCAGGCCGGGCCAAACAGCCAGTCAGGCGGCTGCCACGGGGGTTTTCTGAGGTCGCGATACCACTGTCCGATCTCGGTCAGCGCGCCGCCCGCGCCGCCGAGGATGAGTGCCCATGCGGCGGCGATGAGGGCGTTGGTCCAATCCATGTCCACCCATATAGGGAGCGCCCGCGCAAATGCCATTGCCTTTGCCCCGCGGCTTTGTCAGGCACACCCCATGAAAAATGGTATCGACCGGCTGCTTGCCGACCCCGCTTTGCTTCGCCAGCTTGATGGCCGCCGCGTCGCGCTGGTGGCCCATCCGGCGAGCGTGACCGCAAATCTCGTCCACAGCCTCGATGCACTGATTGCGGCAGGGGTGAATGTGTCGAGCGCCTTTGGCCCGCAGCATGGCCTCAAGGGCGACAAGCAGGACAACATGGTCGAGACCGCGGACGAGATGGATCCGCGCTACGGCATTCCGATCTTCTCGCTCTATGGCGAAGTGCGCCGCCCGACGGGTCAGATGATGACGAGCGCTGACGTATTCCTGTTCGATCTTCAGGACCTTGGCTGCAGGATCTACACCTTTGTCACAACCCTGCTATATCTGCTGGAGGAAGCGGCCAAGGCGGGCAAGGAAGTCTGGGTGCTCGATCGCCCCAATCCCGCCGGACGGCCGGTGGAGGGGACGCTGCTGGTGCCAGGACAGGAAAGCTTCGTCGGCGCCGCGCCCATGCCGATGCGCCACGGGCTCACCATGGGCGAGATGGGGCACTGGTTCATCGAGCATTTCGGGCTCGACGTCGCTTACAGGGTGGTGGCGATGGAGGGCTGGAACCCCGATGCGCTGGGCGAGTGGGGTTGGCCTTCCTCGCGCCTGTGGATCAACCCGTCGCCCAATGCCGCCAACGTGAACATGGCGCGGTGCTACGCCGGCACCGTTATGCTGGAAGGCACCACGCTGTCAGAAGGTCGCGGCACCACCCGCCCGCTCGAAGTGCTGTTCGGCGCCCCCGATATTGACGCCACGGCGGTGCTGGCGGAGATGCACAAGCTTGCTCCCGATTGGCTGGGAGGCTGCGCAATCCGCGAATGCTGGTTCGAGCCGACTTTCCACAAGCATGCAGGAAAGCTCTGCAATGCACTGATGATCCATGCGGAAAGCGGGTTCTACGCGCATCACGCCTTCCGCCCGTGGCGCTTGCAGGCGCTGGCCTTCAAGGCGATCCGCAGGCTCTACCGCGACTACCCGCTGTGGCGCGATTTCCCTTACGAATACGAGCTCACCCGGCTTGCGATTGACGTCATCAACGGCGGCCCGTCCTTGCGCGAATGGGTCGATGATCCCTCGGCCACCCCGCATGATCTTGACGTCATGACGTCACACGACGAGGCCGCATGGGTCGCGGACGTCCGACGGCACCTGCTTTACTGAGGGGTGTAAAGCAGCGCCGTTCCGGCGTCATTTCCATTGATAAAGCGTGGGTTTACGCGCCGTGCTTGCGAGAGAGTTCGCGCATCGCATCGTCCAGACCTTCAAGCGTCAGCGGGTACATCCTGTCCCCCACCAGCTGCTTGATCATCTTGGTCGACTGCGAATAGCCCCACTGCTTTTCCGGCACGGGGTTGAGCCACACGGTAGCCGGATAGGTGTCGGCCACGCGCTTCAGCCAGACGGCCCCCGCTTCCTCGTTCATGTGCTCTACCGAACCGCCGGGATGCGAGATCTCGTAGGGGCTCATCGCCGCGTCGCCCACGAAGACGATCTTGTAGTCGTGGCCATATTTGTGGAGCACGTCCCAGGTCTTGGTGCGTTCCTGCCAGCGGCGCTTGTTGTCCTTCCACACGCCTTCGTAGAGGCAGTTATGGAAGTAGAAGAACTCCATGTTCTTGAACTCGGTCGTCGCGGCGCTGAACAGCTCCTCGACCAGCTTGATGAAGGGGTCCATCGACCCGCCGACATCGAGGAACAGCAGCAGCTTCACCGCATTGCGGCGCTCGGCGCGCATGTGGATGTCGAGCCAGCCCTGCTTGGCGGTGCCGCGGATGGTCTCGTCGATATCAAGCTGGTCCTGCGCGCCTTCGCGGGCGAAACGACGCAGGCGGCGCAAAGCCATCTTGATGTTGCGGGTGCCAAGTTCCTTGGTGTTGTCGAGGTTCTTGAACTCGCGCTTTTCCCAGACCTTGATAGCCTTGCCGTGCTTGGCCTCGCCGCCAATCCGCACGCCTTCGGGGTTGTAGCCCGCATTGCCGAAAGGCGAGGTGCCGCCCGTGCCGATCCACTTGTTGCCGCCCTGGTGGCGCTTTTCCTGCTCTTCCAGACGCTTCTTGAGCGTCTCCATGATCTCGTCCCAGTCGCCCAGTGACTTGATCTTCTCCATCTCTTCCGGCGTGAGGAACTTCTCGGCAACCGCCTTCAGCCAGTCTTCGGGGATATCGACGGGGTTCTGCCCGTAATCGGTCATGATCCCCTTGAACACCTTGTGGAACACCTGATCGAAGCGATCGAGCAGGCCTTCATCCTTCACGAAAGTGGCGCGGGAGAGATAATAAAACGCCTCGGGCGTCTGCTCGATGACGTCCTTGTCGAGCGCCTCCAGCAGCGTGAGGTGCTCCTTGAACGAGGCACCGATGCCGGCCGCCCGTAACTCGTCGACGAAATTGAAGAACATGGGCGACTGCTTAACCCGCGCTGCGCCCACGCGCCAGCCCTCTTTCTTGCGAGTTGAGGGGCCTCACTTAACGCTTCGCTTACCATCCCGGCGCTAGGAAACCGCCACCAAACAAGGGGCCGCGAACCATCATGCATCAGATCGCCATCGACACCGCCAATGCTCATGCGCTGGGGATGATCCCCGAAAGCTGCGGTGCGGTGACGGGGGGCTGCACCGATGTGGCGGGCGTGGTCGAGGCGGTGATCGCCTCCTCGCGCACCTTGCGATCCGAACACGAGGCGCTGGCCGAGACCGTCCGCGCGCTGGAGGCTGACCAGACCAAGGTGGCCGAGGCGAGCGACGAGGCGCGGCTGCTCTCCGAACGCGCGATCGACCGGCTTGCCGAGGGCACGGCGCTGATCCAGTCCTCGCTGGGCCAGATCGCCTCGCTGATCGAACTGGTCGAGACTTTGGGCCAGCACGTCACCAGCTTTTCGGCCGCGATGGAGCAGGTCCGCCGCTCCGCGCAGGATATCGACAATATCGCCGAGACCACCAACATCCTCGCCCTCAACGCGACGATCGAGGCGATGCGGGCAGGGGACGCGGGCCGCACCTTTGCCGTGGTGGCAAGCGAGGTGAAGAGCCTCGCCAGCGACACCCGCAAGGCGACCGAGGAAATCGCCCAGACCATTGATGCCCTCGGCGGCGAGGCGGAGATGGTGATCGGCCGGATCGAGGCCGGTGCCAAGGCCAGCGGCGATGCGAAAGCCTCGGTCGCGCGGATCGAGAGCACCATGGCCAATGTCGGTAGCCTGGTGGAGGAAGTCGACAAGCAGAACGACGTTATCGCGCGTTCGACCGGCACCATCTCGGGTCATGTCGACAAGGTGCAGCGCGTGCTGACCAGCTATGATGCCGCCTCGCGCAAGAACGAGGACCGGCTCCACGGCGCGCATCGCAAGATGGAAGAGCTGGAGATCACCGCCAGCGAGATGTTCGACCGTATCGTCCAGGCCGGCCTCAGCCCGCAGGACAGCGCGATGGTCGCACAGGCGCAGGCGATGATGCAGGCGCTTGTCGCGCACACCGAGGCCGCGCTGGCGAGCGGCGCGATCACCATGGCGGCTGTTTTCGACACCGATTACGTCCTCGTTCCGGGCACCAATCCGCAGCTGTTCCGCACCCGTCTGACCGACTGGGCGCACGCCGAATGGCGCCCCTTCCTCGACCGCGCCAAGGCGGGCGACACCCGCGTGCTGGCGGCGGCCTGCACCGACATGAACGGCTTCCTGCCGACCCACCTGACCGAGCGCAGCCGCACGCCCACGGGCGACATCAATCACGACACCCAGTTCTGCCGCAACGGGCGCATCATGCTCGAGGCGATCGACCGCAAGGCCAAGGTCTCGAGTGCGCCTTACATGATGGCCGTCTACCGTCAGGAAGGCGACGGCGATTCCTATGTCGTGGTGCGCAATGTCTACGTCCCGCTGGTGATCGGCGGACGGCGCTGGGGCGATTTCGAACTGGCCTACAGCTTCGACTGAGCCTAGATTGTTCCCGAAATGTTTCACGTGAAACATTGAAAATGGCCCCCCACCAGGGGGTCAAAGCGGGGCTAACCGGGGGTCAAACCGACCCTGGAACACCCCTGGAAGGGGCGGAATCGACGCCTCAGGTCGCCATGAGGCAGGGTCTCACATCCGATCAATAATCCCAGCTCCGGAAGCCGGGTGACATCGATGCGGCGATTTTCTTGTTGTGCTCAGCCCGGACGAAATTCAGCCCGCTGCAAGTGATCTGGATTGAGCCCTTTGGGGCAGCATAATAGGCTTCGTTATAGATGATCTGGCAAGTGTAACGCTCTTGCATCGCATTCTGGGACTTCAGGTAATATCTATTCCAGTAAGTGACAAAAGTGCGACCATCACCGTATTTTTCCACCGAACGCTGCCCTTGAAATTCAATCTGCACCCCTCCGACCGGAGCATAGCTGCGGATCATGTAGGGATCGACGGTCTGGTTGAGATAGGTCACCGTCATCTTCGATTGGTCGATCCTGAGACGCGCATACACCTCCGCATTTCGTGACTGGGTGTATGTTTCCCAGTCACCCTGGATAGCGGCAATCGGATCTGCCAAAAAATTGCTGCTTCGATATTGCGACCGGGGTTGCGGCCGCCTGTAGCAAAGCTGCATAAGACATTAAAAACATGTCATTCTCTCTAAATTCAGGCTCTCAGGGCGGACCGGAAGTGTCGCTTCACCGCGACCCCATTTCTAGGTCGGATTGCGGCGGGCCATGAAGGCCAGTCGTTCGAACAGCATGATATCCTGCTCGTTCTTGAGCAGCGCGCCGTGCAGCGGCGGGATCGCGCTGGCCGGATTGCTGCTTTGCAGAACGTCGAGCGGCATGTCCTCATTCAGCAGCAGCTTCAGCCAGTCGAGCAGCTCGCTGGTCGAGGGCTTCTTCTTCAGGCCCGGCACCTCGCGCAGATCGTAGAAGATATCCATCGCCTTCTTGACCAGCACCTTCTGGATGCCGGGGAAGTGGACGTCGATGATCTCCTGCATCGTCTCGCGATCGGGGAACTTGATGTAGTGGAAGAAGCAGCGGCGCAGGAAGGCGTCGGGCAGCTCCTTCTCGTTGTTCGAGGTGATGACGACGATCGGGCGCTCCTTGGCCTCGATCCGCTCCTGTGTCTCGTAGACGTCGAAGCTCATGCGATCGAGTTCCTGCAACAGGTCGTTCGGAAACTCGATATCGGCCTTGTCAATCTCGTCGATCAGCAGCACGGGGAGCTGCTCGGAGGTGAAGGCCTCCCACAGCTTGCCCTTCTTGATGTAGTTCCTGATGTCGTGGACCCGCTCGTCGCCCAGCTGACCATCGCGCAGGCGCGCCACCGCGTCATATTCATAGAGGCCCTGCTGCGCCTTGGTGGTGGACTTGATGTTCCACTCGATCAGCGGGGCATTCAGCGCCTTGGAGATTTCATGCGCCAGCACGGTCTTGCCGGTGCCGGGCTCGCCCTTGACCAGTAGCGGGCGGCGCAGCGTGACAGCGGCGTTCACCGCGACCTTCAGATCCTCGGTCGCAATATAGGACTGGGTGCCTTCAAAACGTTGCTGGCCATTGGGCTGATCGGTCATGGGTTTTCCTGTGAGACTGAATTTCGCCGTCAGCGATAAGGGGCCACATCGGCCTGCGCAAGGGGGGAGGGACCCACCATTTTGGATGGGTCAAATCAGCGAGGCAGCAAGAGGATACGCTGGGCGAGGCCTTCGAACTTGCCCTCGTCGACCACCGCCTTGGGGTTGTTCCAGCCCATCGTCAGCACCCAGTCGCGCCCCGCCTTGTCGGTGAGTAGCCAGGTGAGGTTGATCACCCCGGGCTCGCTGCCGCCCTTGAAGCCGATATAGCTCCACTTGTCCTTGATCGCAGGCGTCGCCGAGGGGTTGATCGCCATGATCTCGAACACCTTGGGATCGGCGGTCTTGCGCATATGGGCGAAGAGCCGGGCCAGATCGGCGGGGGTGGCGAACCATTCGATGTCGATCGCCTTGGGGCCTTGCGCAAAGGCGGCGTTGATCTCGTCGAGCGTGGGATTGTCGACTGTCATCAGCACTTCGGCGGCAGCGATCGCATCGGGCGTGCGCTGGCGCCAGCGATCGAGGAACATCGGGTCCATCGTCTTGAGGATGAACAGTTCGCGGGTGGTGAGGAAGGGATCATTGGCCGCCGGATTGCTGTGGCCGCTATCCCGCATCAGCTTGAGGATGGGCTTGCGGCCCAGCACTGTGATGAGCTGGTCGGTCGCGGTGTTGTCGCTGATGGAGATCATCAGGCTGGCGAGCGTGTGGAGCGTCACCGGAGAGCCTTGCGGCCAGGTCTGCATCTGCCCGCTGGGATAGCTTTTCTGTGTCAACGGAACGACGTCGGTCCACTTGCGGCGGCCCGCCTTCACATCCTCGGCCAGCGCGGCGAGCACATAAAGCTTGAAGGTGGAGCCCAGCGCCAGCGGTGTATCGGCACCGATGGCGATCACCGGCGCACTGCCGACGGGTGCGAACCATGCGTTGACGCTGCCGGGCAGGGCGGCAAGCTCCTGCGCGATGGCTTGCGGCGTGTCGCCTGCCACCGCGAGCGAGTCCGCACTGGTGAAGACCAGCTCGTTGATCCGGTTGTCCTCTGCCGGATCGATCGCGATGCCGCCCTTGGCGATCCCGCGGGCGAAACGGATGTGGATTGCGGCGCGGGTGCCCTGCCTGGGTTCGAGCAGGGCGACGGCCTCGGCCGGGCCGAACTGTGCGGTGAGGCTGGCGGCCACGGCTTTGAGCTGGGCTTCGGGCACGGCGGCAAGGAAGCCCTTGGTGAACAGCGCCGAGGGCTGGGCGTTGCCGTTGAAGAGCGCGAGCACCTCGTCGGCGCGAGCCTCCAGCGGGGAGCGTGCGGCGAGGGTTGCGGCGGCAGGTTCCTGCGCTGCTGCAAGAGCCGGGGGCAGCAGCAGGGCCAGCGCGGCGGCGGCGGCAAGGTGGCGGATCATCCCTCTCTCCCGTCGCGCGCCGGTGGTGGAGCGGCGCGCTGGCGCATGGGGTGCCATGCTTTTTGCCCACATGCCAGCAGCAAGCGCGGATGGACTTGCACGCCCGCGCGCGGCAGTCAGGCGGTATGGATTTGCGCTTCATCCGCGAGGCCGCGTGGCTGGGGGAAAGCCGTGCGCGCGGCTATCTGGTGCTGCTCGCGCTGGTCAATTGCGCGATGCTGGCCTTTCTGCTCGTCACCGCAAAAGACGGGATTGATCGCAACGGCTTTCTGATCGGCACCGACTTCATCAGCTTCTGGACGGCAGGGACGATGCTGGCAGACGGCGCCAATGTCTATGACAGCGCCGCCCACACCGCCGCGCAGCGCGAATTCTATGCGCAGCCGGGGCAATATGCCGCCTTCTTCTATCCGCCCTCTTTCCTGCCCTTTGTCTGGCCGCTTGGTCTGATGGGCTATTTCCCCGCGTTGGCCGGTTGGCTGGTGGTGACGGGGGCAGCATGGCTGGCGGCGGTGCGGGGGTGGTTCGGTTCGCTGGGGCTGAAGGGGCCTGCGCTGCTGCTGGTGCTCGCCTTCCCGCCGGTGATCGTGACCCTGACCCACGGGCAGACCGCCTTTCTGGTGGCGGCGCTGCTGGGCGGTGGGCTGATGCTGGTGGAGAAGCGCCCGTGGCTTGCGGGCGTTCTCATCGGGTTTGCGACGATCAAACCGCAGTTCGGGCTGCTGGTGCCGCTGGCGCTGCTGGCGAGCGGCCAGTGGCGCACCATAGCAGGGGCAGGGGCGGCTGCGCTGGCGCTGGCGGCTCTGTCTGCGTTCGCCTTCGGCCCGCAGGTGTGGAGCGACTGGCTGGCGATCACCCGCGAGGCCGGGAGCGCGACCGACAGCGGGGTGATCGGCTTCGGCAAGATGGTGAGCCCCTTTGCGGGCCTGCGCCTGCTGGGCGTGCCGGGGGGGATTGCCTTCGGGGTGCAGGGCGCGCTTAGCCTTTCGGTGGCGGCGATGGTGGTGAGAGCGAGTTGGAAGCGCGGCTTTACCCCGGGGCTCGCCGCACTGGTGCTGGCGGGCGCGCCGCTCGCCACGTCTTTCGTGCTCGATTACGATCTGCTGCTGACCGCTTTCCCGCTCGCCTACCTGTTCGCGAGCGCGCGCGAGAACGGCTTTGCCGATTGGGAGCGGATCACCATCGCGGGCGTCTTTGCCGGCGCGGCCTTCGCCCGCCCGATTGCGCTCGGCCTTGGCGTGCCGATCATGCCGCTGCTGCTGGTCGCGCTGTTCCTGTGTTTGTGGCGCAGGGTGCGCGCTTAGGCCTTACGCGTCGATCAGATCGCGGTCGACTTCGCCGGCGCGGTTCTGGATGAAGTTGAAGCGGTGTTCCGGATTGCGGCCCATCAGCTCGTCGACGAGCCGCGCCACGCCTGCCCGGCCTTCGAATTCCTGCGGCAGGGTGATGCGGATCAGCCCGCGCGTTTCGGGCGCCATGGTGGTCTCGCGCAATTGCTGCGGGTTCATCTCGCCAAGGCCCTTGAAGCGGCTGACTTCGACCTTGCGGTTCTTGAACACAGTCGCCTCCAGCTCCGCGCGGTGGGCATCGTCGCGGGCGTAGTGGCTCTCCTTGCCGGCGGTGAGCCGGTAGAGCGGGGGCTGGGCGAGGAACAGGTGGCCCTTGCGCACCACTTCGGGCATTTCCTGGAAGAAGAAGGTCATCAAGAGCGTCGCGATATGCGCGCCGTCGACATCCGCGTCGGTCATGATGATGATGCGGTCATAGCGCAGCTGATCGGGATCGCAGTCCTTGCGCGTGCCGCAGCCCAGCGCCAGCGCCAGATCGGCGATTTCGCTGTTGGCGCGGATCTTGTCGTTGGTGGCGCTGGCGACGTTCAGGATCTTGCCGCGGATCGGCAGGATCGCCTGCGATTTGCGGTCGCGCGCCTGCTTGGCGCTGCCGCCCGCGCTGTCACCTTCGACGATGAACAGCTCGGTCTCGCGCCCGCCTTCACCCGAACAATCGGTAAGCTTGCCCGGCAGGCGCAGCTTCTTGGCATTGGTCGCGCTCTTGCGCTTGATCTCGCGCTCCTGCTTGCGCTTGAGGCGCTCGTCCATGCGCTCCATCACCTCGCCGAGCAGCGCCTTGCCGCGCTCCATATTGTCGGTGAGGAAGTGGTCGAAATGGTCGCGCACCGCGTTCTCGACCAGACGCGCAGCCTCGGGCGAGGTCAGGCGGTCCTTGGTCTGCGACTGGAACTGCGGATCGCGGATGAAGACCGAGAGCATCACTTCCGCCCCCGTCATCACGTCGTCAGCGGTGATGTCCTTGGCCTTCTTCGCCCCGACCAGCTCGCCAAAGGCCCGAAGCCCCCGGGTGAGCGCCATGCGCAGGCCTTGTTCGTGGGTGCCGCCATCAGGCGTGGGCACGGTGTTGCAGTACCAGCTGAACACGCTGTCGGCATAGAGCGGCCAGGCGATCGCCCATTCGACGCGCCCTTGCTGCACACCGTCTGCCACCGGAAAGTCCTGATTGCCGGTGAAGGGCTGTGACGTGACGCATTCGCGCGTGCCGATCTGTTCGGCGAGGTGATCGGCGAGCCCGCCCGGAAACTTGAAGGTCGCTTCGGCCGGCACATCCTCGCTCACCAGCGATGGGACGCATTTCCAGCGGATCTCGACCCCGGCGAACAGATAGGCCTTGGAGCGGGCCAGCTTGAACAGCCGCTTGGGATTGAACTTGCGGTCGCCGAAGATTTCCGGATCGGGGGTGAAGGCCACGGTCGTCCCGCGCCGGTTGGGCGTCGGGCCAAGGTTCTGGATCGGCCCCTGCGTGATCCCGCGCGCGAAATCCTGCGCGTAAAGCTGCTTGTCGCGCGCCACTTCGACGCGGGTGTGGACCGAGAGCGCATTGACCACGCTCACGCCGACGCCGTGGAGGCCGCCGCTGGTGGCATAGGCCTTGCCGGAGAACTTGCCGCCCGAGTGCAGGGTGGAGAGGATCACCTCCAGCGTCGATTTGCCGGGGAACTTGGGATGCTCGTCCACCGGAATGCCGCGGCCGTTGTCGGAGATCACCAGTCGCCCCGCCGTGCCAGGCTCGCCTTCCTCCAGCCGCATCTCGATCCGCGTGGCATGGCCTGCGACCGCCTCGTCCATCGCATTGTCGAGCACTTCGGCAGCGAGGTGGTGCAGCGCGCGGTCATCCGTGCCGCCGATATACATGCCGGGGCGGCGGCGGACCGGCTCAAGCCCCTCCAGCACCTCGATCGCGGAGGCGTTGTAATCCCCGCTCGAAGTGGGGGTGTTGGCAAACAGATCGTCGGGGGCGATGTCAGACATGGCCCTGCTATAGGCGCGCGCAAGCGGCGCTCACAAGCACCCCCCGGTGGTTTTACTCAGCCGCCAAAGCCGGTGGGCGCGGGATCCGCCGCGATCACCTCGGTTCCCTTGACCTCGCGCACTTCCAATGCCCTTTCGGCAATCCCTGCGCGGGTGAAGCGGAACGGGCCATCGACCCCCAGAAAACCGCCGCGATCATAGAGCTCGCCCTTGGGGAAGGGGTTGCCCACCTTCCACTCGCGCGCGATCCGTAGGGTCAGCAGCACTGCGTCATAGCCCAGCGTGGCGATGCGATAGGGCTTGGCGCCGAAGCGGGTCTCGTAGCTGTCGGCAAAGCGCTTGTAACGCTGGTCGGACACGGCCGAGAAGAGCGCGCCCTGCATTGCCGGGGCGCGGGCCAGAACCGGATCGCCGCTCCACAATTCGGTGCCGACAAGGCGCGGTTTGGGCGCCCGGCCCCGCTGCAATTCGTCCGCTGCCTCAAGGCCGAGGCGGGCGCTATCGGCGATCAGCACGGTGTCGAAGCCGCCCGCTGCCCGCAGCCGCGCCGCCGCGCTCACCACCGAGGTATTGCCGCGTGCATAGGTCTCGCGCCGCACCAGCGTGCCGCCGAATTCGACAATCGCCCGGTCGAGCGCCGCGAGCGCCCTTGCACCATACTCGCCCTCGGGCACCAGCGCGGCAAAGCGTCCTGCGCCCCGCGTCCGCACGAATTGCACCGAGCGCCGGATCGATTGTTCGGGCGTGTTGCCCATCACGAAGACATCGCTGCTGGCGAGCTTGGTGTCGTTGGAAAAGGCGATCACCGGCACGCCTGCCGCCTTGGCTGCGGCGGAGACCTGCGCCACCTCGTCACCGGCGAGCGGGCCGAGGATCAGCTTGTTGCCATCGGCAATCGCCTGGGCGGCGGCAGCGGCGGCACCGGTGCTGGTGTCATAGCTGGTGATGCGCAGATTATCGGCATTGGTATCGAGCAGCGCCATGGTGGTGGCATTGGCAATCGCCTGGCCGACGGCTGCAGCCTCGCCGCTGGTCGGCACCAGCAGGGCGATACGGTGGCGGCCGGAATCGGTGGGGAGAGCGGTCGCCGAAGGCTCGGTGACTGTCGGCGGCGGGGGCGGGGCGGTGGGTGCATCGCTCTTGGGGATGACCTGACAGCCCGCCGCCAGCAGCGCCGCGCTTGCCATCACAAGATGGCGCGGACGCAGCAGCCGGGCGGTGGCGGACGCCAGCCAGCCTGCCCAATTCGGCGCTTTTACGTGGTTCATCCTTGCCGACCCCTCGTTGGTGCTTCAATGCTTGGCGCGTCATGACAGGCGCGCAGACCCATATCCCCGCCCGAATTCCCGCAGAGATTCCCGAACCGGGGCTCTACATCGTGGCGACCCCGATTGGCAATCTTGCCGACATCACCCTGCGCGCCATCGCGGTGCTGCAAGGCGCGGCGCTGATCGCCTGCGAGGATACGCGGGTGACGGGCAAGCTCCTGAAACATCTCGGCATCAAGGCGCGGCTGCAGCGGCTTGACGATCACGCCTCGCCGCAAGTGCGCGCGCGGATCATCGCCGAAGCGTGCGATGCGCCGGTTGTGCTGGTGTCGGATGCGGGCACCCCGCTCATCTCGGACCCGGGCTATCGCCTGGTGCGCGAGGCCCGCGATGCGGGGGTCAATGTCGTCGCCGTACCGGGGGCCTGTGCGGCGATAGCGGGCCTTGCGATTTCGGGCCTGCCGTCCGACCGCTTCCTGTTCGCAGGCTTTCTGCCCGTGAAGGACAAGGCGCGCGAGGAAGCACTTGCAGGCCTTGCGGGCGTTGCGGCGACACTGGTGTTCTACGAAACCGCCCCGCGGCTCGAAAAGTCGCTTCGCGCGATTGCCACCTTGTGGCCGGGCCGCGAGGTGGCCGTGGCGCGCGAAATCACCAAAATGCACGAGGAATGTCGCTCCGGCACGGCCGCGGCTCTGGCGGATCACTACGCCACGCACCCGCCCAAAGGGGAGATCGTGCTGTTGATCGGTCCGCCCACCGAGGAAGAGGCCCCCGTGCTCGATATCGATGCGATGCTGCGCGCCGCTCTGGCTGATGCCGGGCCGGGCAAGGCCGCAGGGCAGGTCGCCAAGGCCAGCGGGATCGACCGGGCGGTGCTCTATGCCCGCGCGCTGGAACTCAAGGGCGAATGAGCGAGCCGCGCTCGCCAGAGCAGCGCCACGAGGCCGACCGGCGCGGGCGCGAGGGCGAGGCGGAAGCGGCCATGTGGCTTGCCGCGCAAGGCTGGCGGGTGCTGGCCGAGCGGGTGAAGACCAAGGCGGGCGAGATTGATCTCATCGTGCGGCGCCCCGGCCTGGTTGCCTTTGTCGAGGTCAAGTGGCGCGCCCGCGCCGCCAGCCTCGCCGATGCGATCGACGAGCGGCGGCTTGCCCGCGTGGCAGCCGCAGCGGAAATGGTGATGCACCTCTATGCGAGCGAGGGCGAGGATGTGCGCATCGACGTCATCCTGCTTGCGCCCGGACAAAAGCCCACCCACATCGAAAATGCGTGGATGCCGATCTGGTGATCCCTCAGGAGCCCAATGAATGACCTTGCGTATCGCCGTCCAGATGGACCCCATCGACCGGATCAATATCGCGGGCGACAGTTCCTTTGCGCTGATGCTGGCGGCGCAGGCGCGGGGCTATGCGGTCTATGAATATCACGTCGAAAGCCTGACCCTAGACGAGGATGACCGCCTGTTCGCCCATGCCTTTCCGGTGACGGTGCAGCGCGTGGAGGGCGATCATTTCACGCGGGGCGAGCAGGTGCGGCTCGATCTCGGCAAGGACGTGGACGTGGTGCTGATGCGGCAGGATCCGCCGTTTCACATGGGCTATATCACCGCCACCCACATGCTCGAACGCATCGCTCATGAAACGCTTGTGGTGAATGATCCGGCCAATGTCCGCAATTCGCCGGAAAAGGTGATGGTGCTGAACTATCGCCGCTTCATGCCGCCGACACTGGTGACGCGCTCGGTGGACGAGGTGCGGCGTTTCATGGCGAAGCACGGCGCGATTGTGGTGAAGCCCATCCACGGCAATGGCGGCAAGGCGATTTTCCGTATCGGCGAGAACGCGGAGAACCTTTCGGCCCTGTTCGAAGTGTTCAACCAGACCTGGCCCGAGCCGCATATGGTGCAGCCCTTCCTCCCCGAGGTCGCGACCGGCGACAAGCGCATCGTGCTGATCGACGGCGTGTTCGCAGGTGCGATCAATCGCCTGCCGGGCGAGGGCGAGTTCCGCTCGAACCTCGCAATGGGCGGCTCTGCCCAGCCGACCGAACTCAGCCCGCGCGAGCAGGAAATCTGCGAGGCGCTCGGCCCGGATTTGAAGCGGCTTGGCCTCACCTTCGTCGGGATCGACGTGATCGGGGGCAAGTGGCTCACCGAGATCAACGTCACCTCGCCCACCGGCATCGTCGCGATTGACCGTTTCAACAACACTGATACGGCAGGGATGATCTGGGATGCGATCGCGCGGCGTTTGGAACAGCGCGGCGTGGGCGTCTGACACCTCTGGCAACGGACACAACTTTACATGACTGATCGGCTGATCGAACTGGTCGACGCCTGGGGCTATCTCGGTGTTGCCATCGCGATGTTTCTCGAAAACGTGTTTCCGCCGATCCCTTCCGAGGTGATCATGGGCCTCACCGGCATGGCGGTGGCCGATGGCAAGCTCACCTTCGCCGGCGCAGTCGCCTCGGGCACGGCGGGCGCGGTGCTGGGCAACTGGGTGTGGTACTGGATCGGCCGGTTGGTCGGCTACGAGCGCTTCCGCCCGCTGATCGACCGCTTCGGCCGCTGGCTGACGCTTGACTGGGCCGAGGTCGAGAAGATCGTCGACATCTTCAAGCGCTTCGACAGCGCGATCGTGTTCTGGGCGCGGTTCCTGCCGCAGGTGCGCACCATGATCTCGCTCCCGGCGGGGATGCTGATCATGTCGCAGCTGCGGTTTGTGATCTGGACCCTGCTCGGCACGGGGGTGTGGAATTCGGTGCTGATCGGCGCGGGCTATATCCTGCGCAACGAGTTCAGTCAGTTCGATGACTATTATGGCTGGGTCGCTGTGGTGATGATCGCGGGCGTGGTGGCACTCTATCTCTACCGCGTGGTCACGTGGAAGCCGGCGGCGAAACAGGACTGACCGCTAACCCCTCGGGTGGGCCTTGCGGTAATTCTCCAAGAGGCTTGCGGCATCGACACGGGTGTAAATCTGGGTTGATCCCAATGAGGCATGACCGAGCAGTTCTTGCAAGGAGCGCAGGTCCGCCCCGGCGCTGAGCAAATGCGTGGCAAAAGAATGGCGCAGCGCATGGGGCGTGGCCGTATCAGGCAGGCCCAATGCGCGGCGCGCCTGCGCCATCGCCTTCTGCACCATGCCGGGCGACAGCGGGCCACCTTTCGCCCCGCGAAAAAGGGGTTCGGCAGGGGTGAGCGGCCAAGGGCATTGTCGCACATAGTCCGCCACCGCTGCCCGCGTGATCGGCAGGACCGGGACAAGCCGCTGCTTGCCGCCCTTGCCGGTCACCTGCAACACCTCGCCAAGCACTGCATCGCGCCCCGTCAGCGAGAGCGCCTCGGCAATCCGCAGGCCCGATCCATACATCAGCAGCAGCACCGCCCGGTCGCGCGCGCCGATCCAGTCCTCGCCCGCAATGCCATCGACCAGCGACGCAAGGTTCACGGCCTCGTCGGGGGTAACAGGGCGGGGGAGACCCTTCTTGAGGCGCGGGCCGCGCAGGCGCGGGGGCAGGGGATCGGGATCGCCCGCCTGCTCGCGGGCGAAGGCGATGAAGGCCTTGAGCGCAGAAAGCTCGCGCGCGGTGCTGGCATTGCCGATGCCTTCCGCGCGGCGCGCTGCCAGAAACGCGCGCAACCCATGTGCCTCGGTCAGCGCCACAGCTGCCCAGTCCGCTAGGCCGTTCGCCGCCACCAACCGCTCGGCCGCGCTGGCATAGGCGCGCACGGTATGGGGCGAACGGCGGCGGTTGTCGGCGAGATGCGCGCGCCACTGCGCCACGAGGTCGCCTGCGCTCATGCCGCCACCAGCGCCTCGGCCACGATCTCGGCCAGCAGCGCATCGAGCAGCGAGCGGCCCTCGGGCGCGACGCCGATGCGCGTGCCTTCCGCCCACACCAGCCCGAGACCGCGCAGGCGTGCGAGCGCAGCCTCATCCACCAGCCCCTCGCGCGGGATGCCAAAACGGGCCGAGAGCGCGGCGAGATCCAGCCCCTCGGCCAGGCGCAGGCCCATCAGCAGCGCCTCGGTCGCCTGTTCTGCCACGGCAAGCGGCCGCGCCTCGGCAATGCCGTTGCCCTGCGCGCTGACGGCTTTGAGGAAGTTCTCGGGCTTCTTGTTCCGCACCGTGGCCACTCCGCCGCGCCGGCCATGGGCGCCGGGGCCGATCCCGGCGTAATCCTGATAGCGCCAATAGGCGAGATTGTGGCGGCTCTCCTCTCCGCTGCGCGCATGGTTGCTCGTTTCGTAGGCAGGCAATCCGGCGGCTTCGGTGAGGCTTTGGGTGATGCTGAAAAGCCCGGCAGCCTCGTCGTCGTCAAGCGGCACCAGCCGCCCGCGCCGCACGTCGCTCGCAAAGCGCGTGCCGGGCTCGATGGTGAGTTGGTAGAGCGACATGTGCCCCGTGCCGAAAGACAGGGCACGGCTGAGCCGCTCTTCCCACAGATCGGGCGTATGGCCGGGCAGGGCGTAGATCATGTCGAAACTGACGCGCGCAAAATGCGCCTGCGCCGTGGCGATTGCGGCGAGCGCTTCCTCGGCCCCGTGCAGCCGCCCGAGAAAGCGCAGTTCCGCATCATCCAGCGATTGCACGCCCAGCGACACGCGGTTGATCCCGGCGCTGGCAAGGGCGGCGAAATTGGCCGCCTCCACGGACGAGGGATTGGCCTCCAGCGTGATTTCGATGGCCGGATCGAAACCCCACAGCCGCGCCGCTTCTTCCAGCAGCGCGCCCACCAGCGCGGGCGGCATCAGCGAAGGCGTGCCGCCGCCGAAGAAGATCGAGGTCAGCGTCTCGCCACTAGCCACCGCAGCCTCGGCGCGCATGTCGGCGATCAGCGCATCCTGCCAGCCCGCCACATCGACGCGCTCGCGGACATGCGAGTTGAAATCGCAATAGGGGCATTTCTTCGCACAGAAGGGCCAGTGGATATAAAGCGCGCGCGCCACAGGGGGAATTTTCAGCCTCGCTTAATCGTTGCGGGATAGTTCGATGCCATGCGGAGCCTTCCTTTCGTGACCACTCTCGTCAAGCTCGCCGGTCTTGCCCTTATTATGGCAGCCGCGCCAGCACAGCCGCAAGGCCCTCGCCATGACGGGCCCCGGAGCGGCGACTGGCTCGACGCCCATAACGAAGCGCGTGCCGAGGCCGGGATTGCGCCGCTGGTGTGGAGCGATCGGCTTGCCCGTGATGCGCAGGACTGGGCGGATCATCTCGCTGCGACCGGTCGCTATGATCACGCCTCGCCGATGCAGCGGCAAGGGCAGGGCGAGAATCTGTGGCGCGGTCCTAGGGGATATTGGGACACGTGGGACAAGGTCGGCTTTTTCGTCGAGGAAAAGCGCCACTTCCGGCCCGGCCAGTTCCCCGATGTCTCGGCCACCGGGCGCTGGAATGATGTGGCGCATTACACCCAGGTGATCTGGCCCCAGACCCGCGAGGTCGGCTGTGCGCTCGCCCATACGCCTGATGAGGAGGTGCTGGTTTGCCGCTATTTCCCGGCGGGCAACATCTGGGGCCATCGGATCGACCTGGCCGAACATATCGCGCGGCGCTAGGCCTTCGGGAATTGCTCGGCGACCAGCTTGGCGAAGGCATCGGCGCGGTGGCTGATGGCGTGCTTTTCTTCAGGCGCGATCTCGGCGAAAGTCAGCGCGCTGCCGGCGGGAACGAACACCGGATCATAGCCGAAACCCATGGCCCCGCGCGGCGGCCAGGTAAGCGCGCCGTGGCAGGCGCCTTCGTAGATCGCATAGTCGCCGTCGGGCCATGCAAGCGCCAGCACGCAGTGGAAGGCGGCGGAGCGGTCCACGCCAGCGCCCTTTTCCGCGAGCATCCCTTCGACCTTGCCCATCGCCATGTACCAGTCGCGGCCCGGTGCGCCTTCGAACCACTGCCGCTCGGCCCAGTCGGCGGTGTAGACCCCGGGGCGGCCATCGAGCGCAGCGACGCTGAGGCCGCTGTCATCCGCGAGTGCGGGCAGGCCCGCAGCCTCCGCCGCCGCGCGCGCCTTGATCAGCGCGTTCTGGGCGAAGGTGGTGCCGGTCTCGGCAGGCTCGGGCAGGCCAAGCGACCCGGCCGACAGGCAGGTGACGCCATAGGGATCGAGCAGGGCTGCGATCTCCTTTAACTTGCCCGCATTATGCGTGGCAATGACAAGGCTGCCGGAGCCCAGACGCCGTGTCATTTCACTGCGTCCAGCTGCGCGGCAAAAATGCGGTCAGCGCCGATACGGGCGAGGCGCAGGAGGCGCAGCAGGCCTTCCTCGTCATAGGTCCCGCCTTCTGCTGTGGCCTGTACCTCGGCGATCTGGCCGCCCGAGAGCAGCACGAAATTGCCGTCCGCCTCGGCGTTCGAATCCTCGTCATAATCGAGGTCGAGCACCGGGGTGCCCTTGAAGATGCCGCAGGAGATGCCGGCGACCTGCGCAGCGATCGGATCATGCTTGATATCGCCCGAGGCCATCAGGCCGTTGACCGCCAGACGCAGCGCGATCCACGCGCCGGAAATGGCGGCGGTGCGTGTGCCGCCATCGGCCTGGATCACGTCGCAATCCAGGGTGATCTGCCGTTCGCCGAGCTTCTGGAGATCTACGACAGCGCGCAAGGAGCGTCCGATAAGGCGCTGGATTTCCTGCGTACGACCCGATTGCTTGCCCTTGGCTGCCTCGCGCGCGCCGCGGGTGTGGGTGGCGCGGGGGAGCATCGAGTATTCGCCCGTAACCCAACCTTCGCCCTTGCCGCGCAGCCACGGCGGAACGCCCTTTTCAACGCTCGCGGTGCACAGCACCTTGGTATCGCCAAAGCCGATCAGGCAGGAGCCTTCGGCGTGCTTGGTGAAACCGGTCTCGATCGTGATGGCGCGCATTTCATCGGGCGCGCGTCCTGAAGGGCGCATGAGGTGTTCCTTTGCTGGTTGAGAAGGGCGCTAGAAGAAATTGCAGTGCTTCGACAAGCTTGAGCCGAACGGAAATTGAGAAAGTTGGCGATAGCGGTTAGCAATTCGCCATGGCCTCGCTCCCCGTCACCGAACTCACAGCCCGTGCGCGCGAGATTTTCCGGCGCGTGGTGGAGGAATATATCGAGAGCGGGCAGCCGGTCGGCTCCAAGACGCTGGCAGCCGATGGCACACTCAATCTCTCGCCCGCCTCGATCCGTTCGGTGCTGGCCGATCTGGAAATGGCAGGGCTGCTCGCCGCGCCGCATACGAGCGCGGGGCGCCTGCCGACCGATGCGGGCCTCAGGATTTTCGTCGACGGGATGATGCGGGTGGCCGAGCCGACGCGCGAGGAACAGGCCGCGATCGAGGCGCGTCTGGCCGAAGCGGGGCCGGTGGAAGCGGCGTTGAAGCAGGCCAGCGCGATCCTCTCCGATCTTTCGGGCGCGGCGGGGATGGTGCTGGTGGCCCCGCGCGAACAGCGCCTTGCGCAATTCTCCCTCGTCGATCTCGGGCAGGGCCGGGCGCTTGCCGTGCTGGTGGGCGAGGACGGGGGCGTCGAGAACCGCGTCGTCACCATCGGCGGCGCGCTCGATCCCGGGGCGCTGGACCGGGCGTCCAACTATATCACCGCGCGGCTTGCGGGCCGCACGCTCGCCGATGCGGCGCTCGCTATGCGTTCCGAGATTTCGACGGGTCGCTCGCAACTCGATGATGCCAGCCGCGATCTGGTCGAGCGCGGGCTTGCCGTGTGGTCCGAGGATGCCGCCGCGCGCCCTGTGCTGATCGTGCGGGGGGCGGCCAACCTCCTCGATGAAACCGCATTGGGCGATATCGAGCGGGTGCGGATGCTGCTGGAGGATCTCGAAAACAAGCAATCGGTCGCCTCTCTGCTCGATTCGGCGCGCGATGCGGAAGCGACGCGCATTTTCATCGGCTCCGAGAACCGCCTCTTCGCGCTCTCCGGCTCCTCGGTCATCGCCTCGCCCTATCGCGACCGCGAGGGGCGGGTGGTCGGCGTGCTAGGGGTGATCGGCCCTGTAAGGTTGAATTACGCGCGGGTTGTCCCCATGGTTGATCTGACAGCCCGTTCGCTGGGCAAGCTCATCGCTTGAATGGAAAGCCAAACCGACATGACCGAGAATGAAAAGCCGCTGGATCAGGCGGCTGAAGACGAATCGAAGGGCGTGCCCGAGCACCTGCGCGAGGGCGGGGATGAAGCCTCGCCGCTGGCCGAAGCGCTGGAAGCACTGAAGCGTGATCTCGACGAGGCCAAGCAGACCGTGCTCTATGCCCAGGCCGAAACCCAGAACGTGCGCCGTCGTCTCGAGCGCGAGAAGGACGAGGCGCGCGTCTATGCCGCGACCGGCTTTGCCCGCGATATCCTGTCAGTCGCCGACAACCTCTCCCGCGCGATCGACGCGATCCCGCAGTCCTTGCGCGAAGATGACAGCATGAAGGGCCTCGTCATCGGCCTCGAAGCGACCCAGCGCGAGCTGGAGAAGGTCTTCGCCGGCCATGGCATCACCCGCATCGCCTCGATGGGCCTGCCGCTCGATCCCAACCAGCATCAGGCGATGCTCGAAGTGCCCAGCAATGATCACGAACCGGGCACGGTGGTGTCCGAGATGCAGGCCGGATGGATGATCAAGGACCGCCTGCTGCGCGCCGCGATGGTGGCGGTGGCGAAGAAGCCGGACTGATCTATCGCAGCAGATAGATGGCGAGATAGCGCGCAATCAGCAGGGCCAGCAGGACAATGCCGGCTGTGCGATTGCGCGTTACGGCTGCGCCGATCATCAGCGCGAGCAGCAGGCCTGTCGTCCCCAACGAGACCGGCGAGGTCAGGCGATCGACAAGCGCGGGCACCGTTGCCACGAACATCCACTGCACCACCACCATCACGATCAGCATCGCAAAGACGATGCGGTGGACCCGCAGGTAATGGGTGTCGAGATCGACGAAGTTTTGCGGCTCGGAAGGAAATACCAGTCTGCTGGCGAGGAAATAGGCGCTCGCAAACACCACCACGCCGAGGATCATCGCGGTGCTCGCGATGATGCTTTCGCGCACCAGCCATGCGAACATCCAGAAGGACAAGAGATCAAGGATCACGAACACCGCCAGCAGCGGTGTGAGCCAACCGATCCGAAAGGCGCGGTGCTCGGCATCGCGGGCGAGTTTGAATTCGAGCGTGCGGCCAAGCCCGGTCAGCAGCTCGACCAGCGAGAGGCCGAGGATCAGGCTGTAGAGCGCAAAGACAAATTCGAATTCGCTCATGCACCGGTTCCCGTGAAGTCGATCAGGCCGTCATAGGCGGACAGGCCGGAAACCCCGGCGACCCTTGCACCCTCGCGCAACAGGAACGCATGGCGCACGATTTCGGCCTGTTGTTCAAGCCCGTATTGCCCAAGGTTCAGACCCGGTTTCAAGGCATAGTCATAGCGGCACCAGGGGTGGCGGCGCAGCACAAGATGCCAGCGGCCATGGGTCTGCGCCTGCCACACGTGCGTCATTTCGTGCAGGAAATGGCCCTGCGCTCCCACAGGCGCGGCGGCGAAATCGTCGCAATAGTGATCGGCGAGCGGATGGAAGTGGATATGCCCCATCGGCGCCATGGTGACGCTTCGCGGCTGAAAGGGCATGAACTTGCGCCGCCGGATGGTGACGGCGGCGTAATCGATGGCGTCCCCGAACACCGACCGCGCCAGCGCCATTTCGCCCGCTGTCAGCGGCCGGGTTCCGCCGGCCGGACAGGCGTGGGGGAGCGGCGCTTCGGTCAGCGCCGCTCCTGCCGCTGGTCCGTCATCCCAGTCCTTCAGCGTTCCTCGCCCGCCGCACGCACTTCGGCATCAAACACCTGCGTGGTGCCGCCCGACATGGTGAGCGTCACTTTGACCTTGTCGCCCGCCTTCCACGTTGCAGGCGGTTCCATCGCCATCACGTGCAGCGCGCCGGGCTTGAATTCGACCTTTTTGCCCTTGGTCAGCGCGATCGGCAGCGCCTCCATCATCTGCACCTTGTTATCCCACTCGCCATATTCGTGCATCATCGTCATGCCGGCGCCTTCGACATCGGCCTTGCGGATGGTGAGGCCCTGATCGCCATCATAGGCGAGATCGAAATAGACCGCCGCCGGATTGCCGGAGACCGGCGCGAGCACGAGGCGGGCATTGGTGATGGTCATGCCCGGCACCTGGCCTGCGACAGCCTCGGCTGCTGGCGCTTCAGCCTCGCCGCCGCAGGCTGCCAGCCCCAGCATCGCAAGCCCCAGCGCGGCACCCATCAGGCCCTTGGCCAACCCTCGAACCGATCCCTCAATGATTTTCACGTTGTGTTGCTCCTGTGTGAAACGTACACAAAACTAGGGACTGGGACGTCTTGTGCCAAGCAAAACCGCACCTATATCGCCGTCATAAACGAGCCGCCGAGGCGCTTTGCCACTCCCGGGAAGCGCAGGTTTGCGGCGTCCAACAATGTCCAGATGGATGGGGTAAAAATGGGTAAAGTAATCGGTATCGACCTCGGCACCACCAATTCCTGCGTCGCCGTGATGGACGGCGGAAAGCCCAAGGTCATCGAAAATTCCGAAGGCGCGCGCACCACGCCCTCAATCGTCGCCTTCACCAAGGATGGCGAGCGTCTCATTGGCCAGCCGGCCAAGCGTCAGGCCGTGACCAATCCCGACAACACCCTGTTCGCGATCAAGCGTCTGATCGGCCGCCGTTTCGACGATCCGCTGACCAAGAAGGACATGGGCCTCGTCCCCTACCAGATCACCAAGGGCAAGAATGGCGATGCCTGGGTGAATGCCGGTGGTGAGGATTACAGCCCCTCGCAGGTTTCGGCCTTCATCCTCCAGAAGATGAAGGAAACCGCCGAGAGCTATCTTGGCGAGACCGTGACGCAGGCCGTGATCACCGTGCCCGCCTATTTCAACGACGCCCAGCGTCAGGCGACCAAGGATGCCGGCCAGATCGCCGGCCTTGAAGTGCTGCGCATCATCAACGAGCCGACCGCTGCCGCGCTCGCCTATGGCATGGACAAGGAAGACGGCAAGACCATCGCCGTCTATGACCTTGGCGGCGGCACCTTCGACGTCTCTATCCTCGAAATCGGGGACGGCGTGTTCGAAGTGAAGTCGACCAACGGCGACACCTTCCTCGGCGGTGAGGACTTCGACAATGCGATCGTCGAATATCTCGCCGATGCCTTCAAGAAGAAGGAAGGCATGGACCTGAAGGCCGACAAGCTCGCCCTCCAGCGCCTCAAGGAAGCCGCCGAAAAGGCCAAGATCGAGCTTTCGAGCGCGGCAACCACGGAAATCAACCTGCCCTTTATCACGGCGCGCATGGAAGGTGGCACCACCACCCCGCTGCACCTGGTGGAGACGATCACCCGCGCCGATCTCGAAAAGATGGTCGACACGCTGATCCAGCGCACGCTGGAGCCCTGCAAGAAGGCTCTCGCGGACGCCGGCATCAGCAAGGATCAGGTCGACGAGGTGATCCTTGTCGGCGGGATGACCCGCATGCCCAAGGTGCGCGAAGTGGTCGAAAGCTTCTTCGGTGCCAAGCCGCACACGGGCGTCAACCCGGATGAAGTCGTCGCCATGGGCGCGGCCATTCAGGCTGGCGTGCTGCAGGGCGACGTCAAGGACGTGCTGCTGCTCGACGTGACCCCGCTCTCGCTCGGTATCGAGACGTTGGGCGGCGTGTTCACCCGCATGATCGATCGCAACACCACCATCCCGACCAAGAAGACCCAGACCTACTCGACCGCCGAGGACAACCAGAACGCGGTGACGATCAAGGTCTATCAGGGCGAGCGCGAGATGGCGGCGGACAACAAGCTGCTCGGCAATTTCGATCTGATCGGCATTCCCCCCGCGCCGCGCGGGGTGCCGCAGATCGAGGTGACCTTCGATATCGACGCCAACGGCATCGTCTCGGTGGCCGCGCGCGACAAGGGCACGGGCAAGGAACAGACGATCAAGATCCAGGCCTCGGGCGGTCTCAATGATGCCGACATCGACCAGATGGTGAAGGACGCCGAGAAGTTCGCCGAAGAGGACAAGAAGCGCCGGGCGGCCGCGGAAGCGCGCAACCAGGCCGACAGCCTTGTCCACGCGACCGAAAAGCAGCTCGCAGAGCATGCCGACAAGATCGATGCCGCCACCAAGTCGGCGGTCGAGGAGGCGCTTGCCGCCACCAAGACTGCGCTCGAAGGCGGGGATGCCGATGACATCAATGCCAAGGCGCAAGCCCTGACCGAGGCGGCGATGAAGATGGGCCAGCAGATCTACGAAGGCCAGCAGGCCGCTGGCGCCGATGCCGGTGCCGGTGCTGAAGGCGCCGAGGAAAAGCCGGCCGAAGAGGACGTCGTCGACGCCGAATTCTCCGAGGTCGACGAAGACAAGAAGGGCTAAGGCCCCGATGCCACCCAGCGCGCCGTCGATATTTCCGGTCCCCCTTTTCGGAATATCGGCGGTGCCTGGTCACGGGGATTAGGTCACCGACATGTCCAGCGCCCAGATCGACTATTACGCCACGCTCGAAGTCGCCCGCGATGCAGACGGCGCGGTGCTCAAGAGCGCCTATCGCAAGCTCGCGATGAAGTATCACCCGGATCGCAATCCGGGCGATGCCTCCTGCGAGGCCAAGTTCAAGGCGATCAACGAGGCCTATGACTGCCTCAAGGACCCGCAGAAGCGCGCGGCCTATGATCGCTATGGCCACGAAGCCTTCACCCAAGGGATGAATGGCGGAGGCGGGGGCGGCCCCTTCGGCGGCGGCTTCGGGGGCGGGCGCGGCGATTTTGCCGATATCGGCGATATCTTCGAAACGATCTTCGGCAGCGCCTTTGGCGGCGGCGGCGGTGCGCAGCGCGCCCAGAACCGCCGCGGCGCGGACCTGCGCTATGACATGCAGGTCAGCCTCGAAGAGGCGTTCGACGGCAAGACCACCGAGATCGAGATCGAAGTCAGCCAGTCCTGCGATACCTGCGATGGTACGGGCGCGACGCCCGGCACCTCCGAGCGCACCTGCAACCTGTGCAACGGCATGGGGAGCGTGCGCGCCAAGCAGGGCCTGTTCGTGGTCGAGCGGCCATGCCCCACGTGTAGCGGGCGCGGGCGCGTGATCGAGAACCCCTGCAAGTCCTGTCGCGGCGAAGGCCGGGTCGACAAGCCGCAGGCGCTCAAGGTCGAGATTCCGGCGGGCGTCGATACCGGCACCCGCATTCGTCTCGCCGGCAAGGGCGAGGCAGGCCAGCGCGGCGCGCCGGCGGGCGATCTCTACATCTTCCTCCACGTGAAGCCGCACCCGGTGTTCGAGCGTGAGGGCACGACGCTCGCCACCCGCGTTCCGGTGAGCTTCACCACGGCAGCGCTCGGCGGCTGCGTCGAAATCCCCGATCTCGACGGCTCGACCAACCGGCTCGACATCCCGGCCGGTATCCAGTCGGGCAAGCAACTACGCGTGCGCGGAGCGGGCATGCCCGTGCTGCAAGGGCGCGGGCGCGGCGATCTGGTGGCGGAAATCGTGGTCGAAACACCGACCAAGCTGTCGCGCCGTCAGAAGGAGCTGCTCGAGGAATTCCGCAGCACCGAGACAGGCGAGGAATGCCCCGAAAGCCGCGGCTTCTTCGACAAGTTCAAGGACGTCTTCGGAAACTAGGGCGCGGTGCTTCCCTCGCTCCTCATCATCGACGATTTCCTCAAAGACCCGTGGGCGGCGCGGCGGGCGGCGCTGGGGCTGGATTATGATCCGGCGGCGCAGCACGGCAATTTCCCTGGGCGCAATTCGACCGGCGCGCTCGATACGGCGGCGATCGATGCAGCGGTCTCGCGCCTGCTCGGCCTGAAGCTCGGCCCTGCGCCGGGCACCCAGCACGGGCATTGCCGCCTGACCCGCAAGGGCGACAAGGGCAAAAGCGGGGTCCATATCGATCCCGCAGCCTATTCTGGCATCCTCTATCTCTCGCGCCCGGAAGATTGCACCGGGCCGCTGGCGGGCGGCACGGATTTCTTCCGCCACAAGCGCACCGGCCTTGAAGCCGTGCCCACCGATCCCGCGAAGATCGCCGCGACGGGCTATGATGATATCAACGCGCTGGTCGAGGATGTGGTCAACAAGGACACCACCAATCCCGCCAGGTGGGAGCGCACCATGCGCGTGCCGGTGCGGTTCAACCGGCTGCTGTTGTTCTCGCCCTGGCAGTTCCACAATGCCGCGCCCGGCTTTGGCACGACGGCAGAGGACTCGCGTCTGGTGATGCTGCTGTTTTTCGGGGTGGTGCAGGGCTGACACCGTTCGTGTCGAGCGTAGTCGAGACACCATGGCACGGCCTCTCGACTTGGCTCGAGGCGAACGGGTATTTGCCTAGCCCATCCGCTCGTGCACCTCCAAACGGATCCGGTCGACCAGCCCGCGCTGGCAGCGACCCGCGATCTCCTCTTCTTCCAGCACCGCGAGGAACACCGCGCGCTTGGCCGCCCGCAGACGCTCGGCCGGCATCCCGCTATTGGCGGTCGAGGCGATGAGATCGATCATCCGCTCCGCGCCGTGCAGCCGGCCCCACAGATAGTCGTTCTCGCGGTAGTCGCGGCTGAAGAAGGCGCCGAAATTGTAGAACTCGATGCCCCGCAGGGTCGCCGCTGTGCCACCATCGCGGATCGAGCGCGCGTCATCGGGCGAAATCCGGTCGATCCGCACCGGGTTGTATTCGTCTAACCCCTCGCGCCGGGTGAGCGGGAAGGTGGCGACATCGTAGAAGGGAAAGCCCAGATAGGTGAGGAGGATGCGCCGCCTCAAGGTTTTCGGCATGCTTTCCAGCGCATCGATCAGCAGCTGTTCGGCGGCCAGATCCGTGGTCGGCAGCAGGCGCTCGGTGGCGAGGAAATCGAGCACAGCGCCCGGCGCATCGGCGGCGCGGGCGGCAAGGTTTGCGAAATGGGCCGATTGCAGCACCTGTTCGTCCGCGCGGTAATAGAGCGCAAGGATGGCGTAGAGCCGGTCGCGCGCCAGATCGAGCGCGGCCTCTGGAATGTCCGCGTCCTGCTCCCAGTCACGCGACAGCTTGCGGGCGAGGAGTTGCAGGCGGCGGATACGAAATCCGGTGTCATGCGCACGGAAAAAGGCGATGGCCGCCGCGCTCGCGCCGCCTTGGATATCGGTCAGGTTTTCCACCCCGCGCGCGGACAGCACGGCACGGAAGGCTTCGATCAGCTCCCCCGGCTCGGCCGTCGGCGTGCCTGCAGCCTTGAGCGTCAGCCGGGCGAGCTGTTCAAGGATCGCGTCGAACTTTGCCAGCGCATAGGCGCCAAAGGCATAGCCTGATCGTTCGGCTGCGGCCTGCTGGGCCTTGGCGCGCCAGCCTGCGAGCCGTGCAGGGGTGGGCCGGTCGAGCAGGAAGGTGTAGCCGAACAGCTTTTCGACCGCACGGTCGATATCGCCTTGCAGGTCCATCACGATCCGCTTGAGGCGCGCGGCATCGCGCGATTGCTGTTCGATCCGCTCGAGATTGTCGCGGATCGGCTGTTCGCGCGGAATGGTCGAGAGCGAGCCGAAGATCGCGCCGACAAAGCCGATGTCCCGCAGCCTGTTCTCCGCCGCCATCGCTCCTGCGTCGGGACGCGGATCGATATATACAAAGCGCCGGTCGACCTCGCGCTGGGCGGGGCGGCCGTGGAGCGCGGCATGGGCTGCTCCGAAAGGCGCATTGACCAGCACCGCCCCGTCGATCAGCGCGACCTTGTCCACCGTGCCATTGGCGACATGCACCGGCATGGTGCGCTGGAGAAAGGCGCCGCGGGTGGCCCAGTGATGCCCCTCGGCCAGAGCGAGATTGTCGATTTCGGCCAGCGTCAGCGGCGGGAAGGCTCCCGGAAAGCTCGCTGTCGCCCGCGCCGCCAGCACCAGTTCGAGCCGGTCGGCCAGCGGTTCGCCGGGCGAGCAGCCCACCCGCGCGCGAAAGGCGAGCGGCAGGCGGTGCTCCATCTCCTCGATTTGTGCCGGCGAATTGAGCCGCAGCGCCTGCGGGTGGCCGCGAAAATCGGTGGCGGTGACAGCGAGGTCGATCGGATAGCCCGGCGGCAGCAGCGGGATGCCGTCGCCGTCCTGCTCCATCTTGACCAGCGCCTCATGCAGCATCGCGGAGAAGCGCGAGCCCGAAAAGGGCGGGCTGAACCAGCGACCGCGCACGAGCCGCGAGACCTTGTGGCGCACCTCGGCGCGGGTTTCCGGCGAGACTGTCGCGCTCACGGCATTGCCCGGACGGCTCAGGAACCATTCGGCAATCGGCTGCGCCCACAGCTTGGCATAGCGCCACACGGGTTCGGCTTCGGGATCGGTGAGCTCGGCGACATCGGCATTCTCGAGCCACAGATCGGTGAGCGGTTCGAGGCTGTGCCCGGAATGGATCGCCTGGGCGAGGAACACGGCATTGATGCCCCCGGCGCTCGCCCCGGTCAGCACATCGGGCAGGACCCGCAGGCGATATCCGTGGGCCGCCTCGATCTCGCCAAGGAATGCGCGATAGGCCTCGGCCACACCGTCCAGACGGGTCTCGCCGGGATGGTGAAACGCGCGGCTCGCCCGGGCCAGATGCCAGATTTCCTTGGTGATGCCATGCATGTAGACCGCAAGGCTGACGCCGCCGTAGCAGACAAGGGCAAGGCGCAGTTCCTTCTGGCGCATTGGGAATGTGTAGCGCGCATAACGAGGGGAATGCAATTGCGTTCTATTTCTGTTCCTATTATGGCCGCGATCTATGGCAAAGTCGAAGCGCCGTTATGTGTGTCAGGCCTGCGGGTCGGTGTCGCCACGTTGGCAGGGCCAATGCGCGGATTGCGGCGAGTGGAACACGCTGGTCGAGGATGCGCCGGCGACGGTTTTCTCGCAAAAGCATGATCTTTCCAGCGGCGGGCGCGCGGTCGCTTTCGAGCCGCTCAATGCGCCCACGCAATTGCCGGTGAGGAAGTCGACCGGCCTTGCCGAGTTCGACCGCGCTCTGGGCGGCGGGCTGGTGCCGGGCTCGGCCGTGCTGATGGGGGGCGATCCCGGGATCGGCAAGTCGACCCTTCTGCTGCAAACCGCCGCCACCATCGCGCGCGGCGGCAATGATGTGGTCTATGTCAGCGGCGAGGAAGCGGCGGGCCAGGTCCGCCTGCGGGCGGCGCGCATGGGGGTGGCCGATGCGCCGATCCGGCTCGCCTCGGAAACCTCGGTCCGCGATATTCTAACCACCTTGGGGCAGGGCGATCCGCCCGCGCTGCTGGTGATCGATTCGATCCAGACCATGCATTCGGACATGATCGAAGGCGCGCCCGGCACGGTCAGCCAAGTGCGCGGCTGCGCGCTGGAGCTCATCCGCTACGCCAAGGAGAGCGGCTGTGCGCTGGTGCTCGTCGGCCATGTCACCAAGGACGGCACCATCGCTGGCCCCCGCGTGCTCGAACACATGGTCGACGTGGTGATGAGCTTCGAGGGCGAGCGCAGTCACCAGTACCGCATCCTGCGTGCCTTGAAGAACCGCTTTGGTGCGGTTGATGAAATCGGGGTCTTCGCCATGGCAGCCGAGGGGCTGGAGGAGGTTGCCAACCCATCTCTGCTGTTCCTTTCGGGGCGCGAGCAGCCGCTGGCGGGCTCGGCAGTGTTCCCCGCGCTAGAAGGCACGCGCCCCGTTCTGGTCGAGATTCAGGCGCTGATCGTGCGGCTTCAATCGGGCGCCACGCCGCGGCGCGCGGTGGTGGGCTGGGATTCGGGGCGGCTCGCGATGCTGCTCGCGGTGCTGGAATCACGCTGCGGGCTCAATTTCTCCTCGGCGGAGGTCTATCTCAATGTCGCAGGCGGATACCGTCTGACCGATCCGGCGGCAGACCTTGCCGTGGCCGCCGCGCTGGTCTCCGCGCTGGCGGACAAGCCCCTGCCCGACAAGGCCTCATGGTTCGGCGAGGTCAGCCTTGCCGGAGAAATCCGCCCCGTAGCCCACGCGCCCTTGCGGCTGCGCGAAGCGGCCAAACTCGGCTTTGCGCGCGCCTATGGCCCGGCGGGAGCGGCGGGGATGGAGGACGCGCGCGGCTATCGCGGACTTGCTGCACTTGCGAACCTCGTTGACCAGGTGATGGGCAGCGCATAGATTTAGCGCTGATGGCTCTGCTCGACCTTATCGTTCTCGTGATTGTTGCGATCGCCGCGATCGGCGGCTTTCTGCGCGGGCTGGTGCAGGAAGTGCTGAGCCTTACCGCATGGATATTTGCCGCGCTGGCGGTGCATTTCCTTCATCCGGTGCTCTCGCCTTCGATCAGCGGCTTTCTCAATTCCGAACGCTACACGCCGACCTTTGCCTTCGTGCTGCTTCTGCTCATTCCCTATGCGGCAATGAAGCTGATTGCCGACAATGTCAGCGCTGCATCCGACGGCGCGATCCTTGGCCCGATCGACCGGGTGCTGGGTTTCGGCTTTGGCGGCGTGAAGGGCGCGCTGATCGCGGTCTTTGCCTTTTCGGTGGTGGCGCTCGGGTATGATGAGTCGTGGGGCTACAAGGGACGGCCCTTGTGGATCACCGAAGCGCGCACCTATCCGGCCATTGATGCCTCCTCGCGCCAGTTGGTGCCGATGATTGCGGTGCGGCGCGATCAGCTGCGCCGCGCTTCCGAAGCGCGCGATGCGGCCGTGCGCAAGGCCGTCGACTGAACCTTCGTGAGCGGCGCACGACCGACCAGGCTCTACACGCCGCAAGTGCTGGCGCTGGCGACAGGGCTGGCAGCTTTCCCTCTCGATGACAGCCTGCCGCTGCGCGCCGAGGCCCGTTCGCGCACCTGCGGCAGCGATATCGCGGTCGGGATCGCGATTGACCCTGCGGGCATGATCGCCCGCATCGGAATGCAGGTGCGGGCCTGCGCCATCGGGCAGGCGTCGGCCGCGCTTCTGGCGCAGGCTGCATGCGGGCGTAGCGCGCAGGAACTGGCGCGGGTGCATGAAGGGTTGGAAAGCTGGCTCGCAGGGACAGGCGAACTGCCCGATTGGCCTGATCTCGCCCTTGTCGCGCCAGCGCGTGCACACACCGCCCGCCACGGGGCCTTGCTCTTGCCGTGGACGGCGGCCAGCAAGGCGCTTTCAAGCGACGCAATCGCCCGCTAGGGGTGCAGCCAGAGACAGCGCTGCCAGCTGGCGGCGATGCATGGGGATAGAGCGAAATGGCAGAGGCGCAGGCGCTCGCGGACCGCGAGCCGAGCGATAAGGAAATCCGTCTGGTCATCGGCGCGTCGAGCGCTGGCACGATCTTCGAATGGTACGATTTCTTCATCTACGGAACGCTCGCCTACATCCTCAAGGATGCCTTCTACGCCACCGATAACGAGACGCTTGGCCTGCTGCTGGTGTGGTCGACCTTTGCGGTGGGCTTTGCCTTCCGGCCGCTGGGCGCGGTGCTGTTCGGCTTTCTGGGTGACAGGCTGGGGCGCAAATACACCTTCCTTGTCACGGTCACCCTGATGGGCATCGCCACGGCGGGTGTGGGCCTGATCCCCACGGTCGATACCATCGGCATGGCGGCGCCGATCATCGTCATCCTGCTGCGGGTGATCCAGGGCCTTGCGCTCGGCGGCGAATATGGCGGGGCGGCGATCTATGTCGCCGAGCACGCCCCGCCCGAAAAGCGCGGGTTCTACACCAGCTTCATTCAGGCGAGCGTGGCCGGGGGCTTTGTGCTCTCGATCATCGTGGTGCTGGCTTGCCGCGCGCTGATCCCGGCCGAGGCCTTCGCCGCATGGGGCTGGCGCGTGCCTTTCCTGCTGTCGATCGCGCTCCTCGCAATTTCGCTGTGGATGCGCCTCAAGCTGTCCGAAAGCCCTGTGTTTCAGGCGATGAAGGCCGCGGGCGAGACGAGCGGCAATCCCTTTGTCGAAAGCATGACCTATCCCGGCAACCCCAAGCGATTGTTCGTCGCCCTGTTCGGGATCACCGGCATCCTGACGACGGTGTGGTACACCGGCTTCTTCTCGGCGATGAGCTTCCTGCGCGGGCCGATGCATGTCGATGATCTCACGGTGGAGCTGGTGCTGCTCGGATCGGGCCTGATCGTGATGGGGTTCTATCTCATCATCGGCAAATGGTCTGACCGGGTCGGGCGCAAGCTGCCGATCATCATCGGCGCGGCGCTGACGCTGGCACTGCTGTTCCCGCTGTTCTGGGCGATGGGCAGTTTTGCCAACCCCGGCATTGCCGCCGCCGCGGAGGCAAATCCGGTGACGATCAGCGGCCCCCGGTGCGAGACCGATCCCTTTGCCGAGATGTTCAAGCGCGAGCAGACCGATTGCGGCAAGCTGCTTGAAACCCTGACCGCGGCAGGCGTGCCCTACAGCCTGACGCCGGACGCGGACCTGTCGCTCAAGGTCGGCGGCGAGGCGGTGGCGATCGACCCGGCGTGGTTCGCCGATGGCGCGGCGCGCAAGGCGGGCGTTCTCGGCGCGCTCGGGGAATATGGCTTCGACTTTTCCAAGCAGAGCCCGAGCGGGGCCAATCTCGCGGGAATTGTCGCTGTGCTGCTGGCGCTGGGTATGCTCTCCGCGCTGACCTATGGTTCGGTCGCAGCGCTCTTGTCCGAGATGTTCCCGCCGCGCATCCGCTATTCCTCGATGTCGATCCCCTATCACATCGGCGCGGGCTATCTCGGCGGGTTCCTGCCGCTGATTGCGGGCGTGATCGTGGCGAGCACCGGGGATATCTACGCCGGGCTGTGGTACACGTGGGGCGTGGTCGCCTTCGGGCTGCTGGTGGCATGGTGGGGGATCCCCGGCGGGCCGCCGAAAGACTTCGCGGATGACTGAGATTGCGCTGCCGCCGCCGAGCCTGCGGCTGACGGTCGACAGGGCTGCGCTCGCCGCTAACTGGCAGGCGCTTGATCGCCTCTCGGGCGCTGCGGCTGCCGGGGCGGCGGTCAAGGCGGATTGCTATGGCCTCGGGGTCGATACCTGCGTTCCGGTGCTGCGCGATGCGGGCTGCACCAATTTCTTCGTCGCACACTGGAGCGAGGTGGCGGCGGTCGCGGCTCATGTTCCGGCTGCGCAGATTGCTGTGCTGCACGGGCCTTTGAGCGAAGCCGATTGCGCCTATGCCAAGGCAAGCGGCGCGGTGCCGGTGATCAATTCGCTCGAACAGGCGGCTTTGTGGAGCGCGAGTGGCGGTGGACGCTGCCACCTGATGGTCGATACCGGCATCAACCGGCTCGGCATTGCTCTTGCCGAAGCAGGCGATCCGCGCATCGCCGCACTCGATATCGACATCCTCATGAGCCACCTCGCCAGCGCGGACGAGAAGACCGCAATGAACCGGATGCAGGCCGAATTGCTGGAGGAAGCCGCTGAAGCGATCCCGCATCGGCGCGTAAGCCTTGCCAACAGCGCCGGGATTGCGCTGGGGGGCAGCTTTGCCTTCGATCTCACCCGTCCCGGCCTTGCGCTTTACGGAGGCATCCCGCGCAGCGAGCTGGCTGATCACATCCAGCCCGTTGCGCAGGTGCAGGCTCAGGTGCTCCAGACCCGCCACCTCGCGCCGGGGGAGGGAGTGGGCTACAACGCCACCTTCATGGCTCCCACGCATATGCGGGTGGGCACGGTCTCGATCGGCTATGCCGACGGCTTCCTGCGGCTGCGCGGTCCGGGCAATGCGCTGTTTGCGCAAGGTCGCCGCCTGCCGATCCTTGGCAAGGTATCGATGGACATGGTCGTGATCGATCTGGCCGAGGCCCCGGATCTGGCGGCGGGCGACTGGGTGGATGTGCCATGGGACATCAATGATTGTGCGCAGCAAAACACGCTGTCGCCTTACGAATTGCTGACCGTGATCGGGGGCCGTTTACGCCACCGGGGATAGGCCTTTGCGGCTCATATTGCGCTGCACATTGTGCAGGTGCTAAGAGGCCGCAGGGGTCAACATCCGGGATAGAACAATGGTCGGCAGATCGAAGACGGCATCGGGCGCAGCAGGCGATGCGGTAATCATCAAGAAATACGCCAACCGGCGGCTCTACAACACCGCATCCTCCAGCTACATCACGCTTGAGGATCTCGCCCGGATGGTGCGCGAGAATGTCGATTTCCAGGTGCTCGATGCCAAGACCGGCGACGACATCACCCATTCGATCCTCACCCAGATCATCATGGATGAAGAGGCCAATGGCGGGCAGATGCTCCCGGTCAGCTTCCTCAGGCAGCTGATCGGAATGTACGGCAATTCGATGCAGGCGCTGATGCCGTCCTATCTCGAAGCCAGCATGGCCAATTTCCGCGATAACCAGTCGAAGATCCGCGAAGCCTTCGAAAAGGGCATCAGCGCCACGCCCTTTGCTGCGATCCATGAAACCAACATGGCGATGATGCGCGCGGCAGCCGATGTGTTCCTGCCCGGCATGGGCAAGGGCAAGGCCAAGCCTTCCGCCCCCGCTGCTCCGGCCGAGAGCCGCGACGAGATCGCCGCTCTGCGCGAACAGATGGCGGCGATGCAAAAGAAGCTGGACGAATTGGGCAAATAGCGCCGATAGGGCGCGCCGCTCTTCACATTTCAGGAATTCGCTTCGTGTCCCAGATCCGCCACGCGCTCACCGTCAAGCGCGAAGACGACTTTGCCAAGTGGTATCAGGAGGTCATCTCCGCCGCCGATCTCGCCGAGGAATCGGGCGTGCGCGGCTGCATGGTGATCAAGCCCTGGGGCTACGGCATCTGGGAACGCATCCAGCGCCTGATGGACGACCGGATCAAGGCTGCGGGCGTTTCGAACTGCTATTTCCCGCTGTTCATCCCGCTCGCCAATTTCACCCGCGAGGCCGAGCACGTAGAAGGCTTTGCCAAGGAAATGGCGGTCGTCACCCACCACCGCCTGATTTCGGATGGCAAGGGCGGATTGATCCCCGATCCCTCCGCCAAGCTGGAAGAGCCGCTGGTCGTCCGCCCGACGTCCGAGACGATCATCGGCGATGCCATGGCGCGCTGGGTGCAATCTTGGCGCGATCTGCCGCTGCTCACCAACCAATGGGCCAACGTGGTGCGCTGGGAAATGCGCACGCGGATGTTCCTGCGCACCAGCGAATTCCTCTGGCAGGAAGGCCACACCGCCCACGAAACACGCGAGGATGCGCTGGTGGAAACCCACCGCGCGCTCGAAATGTATCGGGCGTGTGCCGAAGATGATCTCGCGCTCCCCGTGATAGCGGGCGAGAAGCCGGAGAACGAGCGTTTTCCCGGCGCGGTCGAGACCTGGTCGATCGAGGCGATGATGCAGGACGGCAAGGCGCTGCAAGCCGGCACCTCGCACTATCTCGGCACCAATTTCGCCCATGCGGCCGGCATCCAGTATCAGGACCGCGAAGGCTCGCAGCAGTATTGCCACACCACCAGTTGGGGCGTCTCGACGCGGCTGATTGGCGGGGTGATCATGACCCACGGCGATGACGATGGCCTTCGCGTCCCGCCTGCCATCGCGCCGCAACAGATCGTCATCATCCCGATGCTGCGTGAGGCACCGGAGGATGCGGACCTCATTGCCTATTGCAAAAGCGTGCGCGCCGCGCTGGCCGCACAAACCGCGCTGGGCGAACGGGTGCGAGTGTTGCTCGATGTGAAGCCCGGCAAGGCCGCGGCCAAGCGCTGGGACTGGGTCCGCAAGGGTGCGCCCGTCATCATCGAGGTTGGCCCGCGCGACATGGCCGAAGGCAAGCTCGCGGTCCTGCGCCGCGATCAGCTGTGGAATACCGCCAACGGCAAGCCTGCCTTCACCTATCCGGCCCACGGCGATTTCGTAGCTCAGGCGGGCTCGGTTCTCGAAGCCATCCAATCGGCCCTGTTCGAGGAAGCCCGCGCCCGCCGCGATGCGAACATCACCCGCGGCGTTATTGAATGGCAGGCGGTGGTCGATCACTTCGAGCAGGGCGGCAAGTACCCGGGCTGGGTCGAGGTCGAATGGTCCAAGCCCACCGGCGCGGCGCTCGAAGCCGTGGTCGAGAAGCTGAAGGCGGTGAAGCTTACCATCCGCAACGTGCCGCGCGGGGCTGAGCCGGCGAGCGGCACCTGCATCTTCACCGGCGCGCCGGCGACCGAGCGGATCCTGATCGCCCGCTCTTACTAGACTTGCACCAAGGCTAAGGCGCGGGCAGACAGGGCGCATGATCAAACATGCCCTCCTGCTGGCTGCGCTCGTCGCCGCCGCCCCGCTCGCCGCTCAAGACCACGCTGCCGATGCTGTCTCGGCCGAGCGGCTCAAGGGCGATGTCGAAAAGCTGGTCAGCTTCGGCACGCGCCACACACTGTCCTCGCAGACCGATCCCAAGCGCGGCATCGGCGCGGCGGTCGACTGGGGGCTGGCCGAATTCAAACGCATTGGCGCCAAGTGCGGCGGCTGCCTTGAGGTTCTTCCGGTGGGCGAGGTGATCCAGCCCGATGCGCGCCGCATTCCGGTCGCCACCCTGGTGCGCAATGCGGTCGCGATCCAGCGCGGCACCGAGCGGCCCAATGAAGTCGTGATCGTCCAGGGCCACATCGACAGCCGCGTCTCCGATCCGCTCGATTTCACCCGCGATGCGCCGGGCGCGAATGACGACGGCAGCGGTACCGCGCTGGTGCTGGAAGCGGCGCGGGTGCTTAGCGGCACGAAATATCCCACCACCATCATCTACGCCCTGCTTTCGGGCGAGGAGCAGGGGCTGTTTGGCGGGCGCATCCTCGCCGATTGGGCGGCGGCACAGGGCTATACCGTCAAGGCCGTGCTCAACAACGACATCGTCGGCAATTCCTGCGGCAAGGACGGCTATTGCGAGCCTAGGGTCGTGCGCGTCTTTTCAGAAGGCCCGCGCGCCGATCTGACCGATGCCCTGCGTGCGGCGGGAACCCGCTTTGGCGGCGAGAATGACACGCCCTCGCGCAATCTCTCGCGCTGGGTGGCAGCGCTTTCGGCCAAGCACCCCGAGGAAATGCAGGTCCGCCAGATCTGGCGCACCGACCGCATGGGCCGCGGCGGGGATCAGGTGCCGTTCCTGCAAAAGGGCTTCCCCGCGATCCGCTTTACCGTCGGGGTCGAGGATTACGATCACCAGCATCAGGATCTGCGCACCGAAGGCGGCGTGTTCTATGGTGACACGATCGAGGAGATGGACTTCGCCTATCTCGCCGGAGTGACGAAGCTCAACGTCCGCGCGCTCGATGCGCTCGCCCGCGCGCCGATGCCGCCCAAGGTGACGGTGGACGCGGCGGTGCGGGTGGATACCGAATTGAAGTGGAAAGCCGTTCCGGGCGCGCAGGTCTATTCGGTCGCCACGCGGGCAACCGATGCGCCCGAATGGAGCAAGGACATGGTGCTCGTCTATATCGACGGCTCGCAGGCCGACAACGCGGCAGCCGCAGCCGAGGGCCGTGTGTTCACAAATGTCCGCAAGTTGCGCGGCGATGACTGGATGTTTGGCGTTGCAGCCTGCACGGGCATGTTCTGCTCGCCTGTCTCCAGCGCGGTCCCGGGCGGGGCATTCGAACCGGTGGCGAAGGAGTAGCCATTCGTCATTGCGAGGCCCGTCAGGGCCGCGGCAATCCATGATCCGGCCTAGTGGCTAAGGCGAATGTCTGTCCATGGATTGCTTCGCTCCGCTCGCAATGACGAGGCTTATGGGTTAGGGCCATATCCATGGCCAAACCTCCCAAGCTGCCGCAGGGCATGCCGACGCCTGCTCAGGTGCTCGATTTCATCCAGTCCTCCGACATTCCCGCCGGCAAGCGCGAGATTGCCAAGGCCTTCGGGCTCAAGGGGCAGGAGAAGATCAAGCTCAAGGCCCTGCTCAAGGACATGGCCGAGGAAGGGCTGATCGACGGCTCGAAAAGCGCCTTCCACCGGATGGGCGGAGTGCCCAAAGTGACCACCCTCAAGATCGTCGATCTCGACGAAGGCGATCTGGTTGCCGAACCGGACAATTGGGACCCGGAGGCCCCCGGCAAGCCGCCGCGCCTCATCATTCGTGAACCCAAGATGCGGGGTGCCAAGCGCCCCCCTGCGCTCAAGCGCGGGGACCGCGTGCTGGCCCGCACCGAGGAGACCGAGCGGGGCTGGGTCGCCCATGTGATGAAAAAGCTCCCGGCGCGCACCGAAGGGCTGATGGGGATTGTCGAGATCGACAAGACCGGCAAGGCCTGGCTCGCGCCGGTGGACAAGCGCGTGCGCCAGTCCGCTCCAATCGCGGATCGTGGCTCTGCCGAGGCAGGCCAGCTGGTGATCGCCGAAAGGGTCGGCCGGTCCGAACGGGCCGGGGTCAAAGTGGTCGAGGTGGTCGGCGATCCGCTCGCCCCGCGCTCCTTCAGCCTGATCGCCATTGCCAAGCACGGCATCCCGCACATCTTCCCTGAAGAGGTGCTTGAGGAAGCCCCGCGCGCGGCCAAATTGAAGCTCTCCGAAAAGGCGCGCGAGGACCTGCGCCATCTGCCGATCGTTGCGATCGACCCCGCTGACGCGCGCGATCATGACGATGCGATCTGGGCAGAGCCGGACGGGCAGGGCGGCTTCAATGCGTTCGTCGCGATCGCTGACGTCAGCTTCTACGTCCGCCCCGGCTCCGCGCTTGACCGCGAGGCGAGAAAGCGCGGCAATTCGGTCTATTTCCCCGACCGGGTGGTGCCGATGCTGCCCGAAGTGCTCTCGGCCGATGTCTGCTCGCTGAAAGAGGGCGAGGACCGCGCGGCCATGGCCTGCCACCTGCACATCAACGCTGATGGCAAGGTTTCGAGTTTCCGTTTCACGCGCGCAACTGTGCGCATCGCGCACAACATCGCCTACGAGGACGCGCAGAAGGCGGTGGACGAGGGCAATCCGCCCGAATTCCTCGCCAACCTGTGGGCGGCGTGGAAGGCGCTGGCAGCCGCGCGCCATGCCCGCGATCCGCTTGAGCTCGAACTGCCCGAACGCCGCGTGGTGCTCGACGAACAGGGCCGGATCGCCTCGATCGCCATTCGCGAGCGGCTCGATGCGCACCGCGTGGTCGAGGATTTCATGATCGCGGCCAATGTCGCGGCGGCCAAGGCGCTGGAGGCAAAAACCGCGCCGGTGGTCTACCGCATCCACGAGCCGCCGAACCGCGAGAAGCTGATTGCCTTGCGAGAATACCTTGCAACCTTGGGCAAGAAGCTGGCGCTGGGACAGGTGGTGACGCCGGGCCTGTTCAACCGGATGCTCAAGGACATCTCGGACGAGGCCGAAAAGGCGCTGGTGATGGAGGCGGTGCTGCGGAGCCAGACCCAGGCCTATTACGGCCCCGCCAATGCCGGGCATTTCGGCCTTTCGCTGGGATCATACGCCCACTTCACCTCGCCGATCCGGCGCTATTCCGATTTGCTCGTGCACCGCGCGCTGGTCGATGCCTACAAGCTGGAGCAGCCAGCCCCGCCGGGCTCGATCCCGGCCACCAGCGGGCTATCCGACCGCGACCGCGCGAGCCTACAACAGGTCTCCGACGCGATCAGCCAGACCGAGCGGCGCGCGATGGAGGCCGAGCGTGACACCATCGACCGCTATGTTGCCGCCTGGCTTTCGGGCCGGGTGGGCGAGGTGTTCGACACCCGCATCACCGGCGTCCAGTCCTTCGGCTTCTTTGCCACCATCGTCGGGCTTGGCGGGGACGGGCTCGTCCCGATCTCGACGCTGGGGGGCGAATATTTCCGCTATGACGAAGCGGCCAAGGCGCTGGTCGGCAGTGACAGCGGCACGGTCTATGCGACCGGCGACCGGCTGAAGCTGCGACTGGGCGAGGCCAATGCGCTCACCGGATCGCTGAAATTCGTGCTGCCCGATGCCGATGCCGGGGCCATCGAACCGCGGGGGAGCCGACCGGAAGATCGGCGGCGGGGTGCAGGTGGTCCGCCCAAAAAGGCGGGCAAGTTTATCGTGGGAAAGCGCGGACGGCCGGGCAATATCCGCCATCAGGGCCGCAAGAAATAGCGTTCCACTACGCCTGATGGTCGCGCGTCGTCTCGTCGTAATCGGCAGGGATGATGTAGACCGGGCAGGGCAGGGTGCCGGCGAGGCTTGAGAAGTGCGTCACCAGTGGCCCCGGCGCCGCGCCCTTGGCTGCGCCCAGCACGAGCGCGGCGACTTCGGCATGGTCGGCAAGGAATTCGCTGACGATCTTCTGCCCCTGGCCGATCTTCACCGAGATGGTCGGCATGATCCCGCTTTCGGCCAGCAGGCTGCCCGCAACGCCATGAGCAAGCATCTCTGCCCGGTCACGCGCCTCGGCCTCGATCGTCGCCTGCACCGCGCCGAAAGCGCTGAAATTCTGCTGCGGCACCAGCGCCAGCAGATGCACCGCCCCGCCGACATTGGCGGCCCGGCGCGCGGCATAGCGCAAGGCGGCCAGCGCCTCTTCGCTCTCGTCGATGATGACCAGAAATGTGCGCATTGTCTCAGCCCCGTTGGCCTTGAGGATATCAATGCATTCGTATGGATTGGCAAGTCCCCGCAAGCTTCCGCCAATCTGGGCCTTGCCCGACGTAAGGGAATTGGCCAGAGGAAAGCCAAGGATCGTTTACGGGAGTTTCAACGGATCATGGCCCTCGACATCAAGATGCCGGCATTGTCGCCCACCATGGAAGAGGGCACGCTCGCACGCTGGCTGGTGAAGGTTGGTGACACGGTCTCCTCGGGCGACGTGATGGCCGAGATCGAGACCGACAAGGCGACGATGGAGTTCGAGGCGGTCGATGAAGGCGTGATCGCCGAAATCCTGATCGCGGAAGGCAGCGAGGGCGTGAAGGTCGGCGCGGTGATCGCGCGGTTGACGGTTGAAGGCGAGGAGGCTGCTCCGGCAGCAGCGCCCGCTGCGGCTGCACCGGTCGCTGCCGCCGATGGCCCTGCTGCGACTCCGACCGCCAAGAAGCTCGCCGAGGTGAACGGGATCGATCTCGCCGGCGTCACCGGCACCGGCCCCAAGGGCAAGATCACCAAGGAAGATGTCGAGGCTGCAATCCTCAAGGGCGGCGCTGCGGTGGTTGCCGCACCGGCTGCGGCACCGGCTCCCGCGCCTGCGGCAGCGCCCGTTGCGGCCTCGGGCGCGCGCGTCGTTGCCTCGCCGCTGGCCAAGCGGATCGCGGCGGACAAGAGCATTGATCTTGCGCTCGTCAAGGGCACCGGTCCGGGTGGCCGGATCGTCAAGGAAGATGTCGAGGCCTTCACCCCCGGCGCTGCGGCTCCCGCGCCTGCTGCTGCTGCTCCGGCACCCGTTGCGCCCGCCGCTCCGGTGGCCGTCCCCAGCCTCGGCGGCGATCTCGATGCGCCTTATGAGGTGCAGAAGCTCAACAATGTCCGCAAGGTCATCGCCCGCCGCCTGACCGAAGCCAAGCAGACCATCCCGCACATCTACCTCACGGTCGACATCCGCCTCGATGCGCTGCTCAAGCTGCGTGGCGAACTGAACAAGAGCCTTGATGCGGACGGAGTGAAGCTGTCGGTCAACGATCTGCTGATCAAGGCGCTCGCCCGCGCATTGCAGCGCGTGCCCAAGTGCAATGTCAGCTTCCAGGGCGATACGCTGCTGCAATTCACGCGGCAGGATATCTCGGTCGCGGTCGCCGCGCCCTCGGGCCTCATCACGCCGATCATCCGCGACGCTGGCCGCAAGGGCCTTGCCGAGATCAGCACCGAGATGAAGGCGCTCGCAAACAAGGCCAAGGACGGCAAGCTGCAACCGCACGAATTCCAGGGCGGCACGGCGAGCCTCTCCAACCTCGGCATGTTCGGCACCAAGCAGTTCGACGCGGTGATCAACCCGCCGCAAGCGATGATCCTCGCCGTCGGTGCGGGCGAGCAGCGTCCGTGGGTCGAGGACGGCCAGATCGTCCCAGCCACGGTCATGAGCGCCACCGGCAGCTTCGACCACCGCGCCATCGACGGCGCTGACGGGGCGCAGCTTATGGAAGCGCTGAAGCAGCTGTGCGAGAACCCGATGGGGCTGGTGGTCTAACCCGATGCCATCGGGTGAATTGACGATCCGCGCCACGGCCATGCCCGCCGATACCAACCCCTATGGCGGGGTGTTCGGCGGTTGGCTGATGGCGCAGATGGCGCTGGGCGCGGGCAGCCTCGCAAGCCGCGTGGGGCAGGGCAAGGCGGTGGTCGTCTCGGCGAGCGACTTCGCCTTCCCCGGCGCAATGGCGGTGGGGGACGAACTCAGCGTTTATTGCGAGTGTCTAGCCACCGGCACCACCTCGCTCACCATCGCTGCCGAGGCCATCGCCCGCGAGCGCAATGGCGAGGCAACGCAGACTGTCGCGCGCGGCACCTTCAAATTCGTGTTGATCGGCGAGGACGGCCGCCCGCGGGCGCTGGTCGCCAATCCCCAACTTGTCCTCCCCAAGGAAGATACCAATGGCAAATGACTATGATGTGATCGTGCTGGGCTCCGGCCCCGGCGGCTATGTCGCGGCGATTCGTTGCGCGCAGCTCGGCCTCAAGACCGCCATCGTGGAACGCGAAAACCTCGGCGGCATCTGTCTCAACTGGGGCTGCATTCCGACCAAGGCGATGCTGCGCTCGGCCGAGATTTTCCACTACATGCAGCACGCGGGCGATTACGGCCTCGTCGCGCAGGGCATCGAGGCGGACTTGGCGGCAATCGTCAAGCGCAGCCGCGGGGTCGCCAAGCAGCTCAATCAGGGCATCGGCCACCTGATGAAGAAGAACAAGATCGCAGTCCACATGGGCACCGGCACGCTGACGGGGGCTACCTCGCTCAAGGTGACGGGCGAGAAGGGCGAAGAACACCTCACCGCCAAGCACATCATCGTCGCCACCGGTGCGCGCGCCCGTGATCTGCCCTTTGCGCCGGCCGACGGCAAGCGCGTGTGGACCTATCGCCATGCGATGACCCCCACCGAACTTCCGGCCAAGCTGCTGGTGATCGGATCGGGCGCAATCGGGATCGAATTTGCAAGCTTCTACAATGATCTCGGCAGCGAAGTGACGGTCGTCGAGATGCTCGACCGGATCGTGCCGGTCGAGGATGCGGACGTCTCAAGCTTCCTCGAAAAGTCGCTGAAGAAGCAGGGCATCGCCATAATGACCGGTGCGGGTGTGGAGGCGATCAAGGTCTCGGACGCCGGCATCTCCGCCACGATCAAGGACAAGGCGGGGAGCAGCACCACCAGCGACTTTACCCATGTGATCGTCGCCATCGGCATCGTCCCCAACACCGAGAATGTCGGGCTTGAGGGCCTTGCCGAGATGGATCGCGGTTTCATCCAGATCGATCCCTATGGCCGTACCAAGACACCCGGCCTGTGGGCGATCGGCGACTGCACACCCGGGCCGTGGCTGGCGCACAAGGCGAGCCACGAGGGCGTCACCTGTGCCGAGGCGATTGCGGCAGAGCTCGGCAATACCGAGGTTCACCCGCACCCGCTCAATCGCAACAACATTCCCGGTTGCACCTATTGCCACCCGCAGATCGCCTCGGTCGGCCTTACCGAAGCCAAGGCGAAAGAGGCAGGTTACGACATCAAGGTCGGCAACTTCCCCTTCATCGGCAATGGCAAGGCGATCGCACTTGGCGAGGCCGAGGGCTTCATCAAGACGATCTTCGATGCGAAGACCGGCGAACTTCTCGGCGCGCACATGGTTGGCGCGGAAGTGACCGAACTGATCCAGGGCTACACCGTCGGCAAGACGCTCGAGACCACCGAGGCCGAGCTGATGCAAACCGTTTTCCCGCACCCGACGCTGTCCGAGATGATGCATGAAAGCGTGCTCGACGCCTACGGGCGGGCGCTGCACTTCTGATGGCCGGGCCAGCACCCGAGGCGCTGAAGGGCGAGGATTGGGCCGGCGAGATGGGCGCGCGGTGGCTCGCCAGTCTCGATCGCTTCGAAGGCATGATTGCCCCGATTGGCGCGGCCCTGCTGGCCCGGGCTGACTATGACGCGGGCGAGCGGGTGCTCGATCTCGGCTGCGGCGGCGGGGCGACCACGCTGGCGATTACCGAAAGGGTCGGCCCGCAGGGCGCTGCTCTCGGGCTCGATGTTGCGCCGATGCTGATCGAGCGTGCGCGGCACCGGGCCAGCGCCGCCGCCAGCTCTGCGCGCTTCGTCTGCGCTGATGCCGCAACGGCGCACCTCGACACGCCGCCCTTCGACCGGCTGTTCTCGCGCTTCGGCTCTATGTTCTTCGATGCGCCCGTGCCCGCCTTTGCCAACCTCAAGACGATGCTGAAGCCGGGCGGGCGGATCGATCTCGCTGTCTGGGCCAACCCGCGCGACAATCTGTGGATGATGGAAGTCATGGGCGTCGCCCGCCGTCATGTCGAGATACCGCCGGCGGTGCCGCGCGCGCCAGGGCCCTTCGCTTTCGAGGATCTCGGCTATCTGGAAGAAGTGCTGACGGGCGCGGGCTTCGGCAGCATGGATGTGACCGCATACGAAGGCCTGCAACCAATCGGTGGGCCCGGAACTTCGCCGGTGGCGGCGACCGATTTCGTCCTTGCAGCCATGGCGGTCGGACGCGTCCTTGATGAGGCGGGCGCGGATGTGCGGGACGCAGCGCGCGCCGATCTCATCGCCCTCTTCACCGATCGCCACATTGAAGGCGAAGGCGTGATGATGGGCGCAAAGGCGTGGCTGGTCAGCGCCGTAGCTTTGCCATAGGTTACCCGCATCCACGGCAGGAGAACGGCCGGATGCGCGATGTGATTGTGAGCTTTCTCAAGCCCTGTGACGAGCCGTGGGAGGCAATGACCCCGCGCGGATGCAATCGCCACTGCGCCGCCTGCGACAAGGTGATCCACGATCTCGCCGCGCTTACCTTTGAAGAGGCAAGCAGCCTGCTCGACAGCGAACAGGAAGTCTGCGTGCGCGCGCAGCTTGGCCCGGACGGCGCGGTTGCGCTGAAGCCCGGCGGGCGCGGCGGCGCGCGGCGCATGATCGCGGCGGCGGGCGCATCGCTGGCGCTGGCGACGGCCGCCTGCCAGACCGTGCCCGAAGCCAACACGCCGCTTTACCGCATCACCGGAAAGTTCGACTGGAAGAGCTTCTACTACGATGCCGAGCTGACCTCGGCGGACGGGCGAACATGGCGCAAACAGCGCGAACCCGGCACGGGGCGGTTCATCTTCGATAACCTGCCGCCCGGCACTTACACTCTAACCACGCGTGACAGTTGCGGCGAGCGGGTGGAGGTCGAGACCGTGACGATCACCGACGCACCGGTCGAGGTGCAGAAAGGCTCGCCCGATTCAGGCTGCATCATTGTCGGCGCGATGTTGAGGGTCGAGCGGCCCGAACGCGCCTGAGCGAGTGCCCTCCCTGCGGCATCGCCAGAAGGTGCCGTCCGCGATCTTGATGCCGAACCGCATCGGCGGCAGCGAAATCGTAGCAAAAGGCTTCCACGGCGCTGCGGCGGAGACATAGGGAAACAGGACGCCCAGCACCTCGCCCGAGGTTGCATCGCTCAAGACGATGGTGGGGTCATAGCCGGGCGCACCAAAAAATCGGGTTTCCCTGCTCTGTTCCCTGATCATGCACGGCCTGACGTAGGTTTTGGCCTCGGGTGGTCGGGCCGCAGCAAGGACTTCGTGAAGGGCGATGCGCTCGTTATAGGCGGCGACGAGGCAGGCGCGGTGATCGGGCGAGAATGCACAGCGGCTGCGGCGCGCGAACCATGCGCTATCGCTCTCCATCAGCACCGCGCCTGCAATTGGTGCGCGGCTGACCAAAGCCGCGTGCTGCGCGTCAAGCGCACGCAAGGCATCGTCCTCGCACACCAGCATGTCGGAAGCATAAGTCGGTCGCGCGCAGTCAGCGCTTGCCTGCTCCACCGGAGGCGGGACGGCGGGAGGCGCGCCCGTCTGCGAAAGAGCGAAAAGCGATGATGCAGCAAGGATCAGTGACATGGAACTCCCCCCCCGACGGCGCCAGCCTATCCTGCGCGAGGGCAGTGTCAATCGGGGGGGGCTGGCGGACAGGGTGGGATTCGAACCCACGGTAGGCTTGCACCTACGGCGGTTTTCAAGACCGCTGCCTTAAACCACTCGGCCACCTGTCCTTGTGCCAAGCGGCTAGCGCCAGACGAGGCCATTGTCACCACTCTTGTCATCAGTTCACCCCGCCAGAGGGGGAGAACGCCGATCCTGTTGTTGGGGATTCAGCCAAGGTGTGACATCCCTAGGCAGATGATTCCCCGCATCTCTTCTACGCTTGTGCTTGGCCTTGCCGCGCTGGTGCTGGGCGCTCTGCCGCCCGCGAGCGCGCCTGCGGCCGCGCAGGCATCGCCGAGCGACGGGATCGACTTTGTGGCCTATCTCGAACTGCTCAAGGCCCGCGCGCGGGGCGAAGGCGTGAGCCCGGATACGATCGAGCGGATGACGGCGGGTCTCACGCCCAATATGCGCGTGATCGCGCTTGACCAGAACCAGCCCGGCAGCGCCACCACCCGCGGCTATCCGCCGATGTCGGGCTATATCGCCACCCATGTCGATGCCGCGCGGATCGGCGGCGGGCGCTCTGTCTATGCCCAGCATCGCGACCAGCTTGCCCGGATCGAGGCCGAGACCGGCGTGCCGGGCGCGATCATCATCGCGATCTTCGGGCACGAGACCAGCTATGGCCGGGTCAAGGGCGACTTCGATCTCGCCCGCAGCCTCGCCACGCTGGCATGGGAAGGGCGGCGGCGCGAACTCTTCGCTGGCGAATTCGTCGCCCTGCTCAAGATTGCGGACAAGGGCTACCCGCGCGCCAGCCTCGTGGGCAGCTATGCCGGGGCTTTCGGCAATCCGCAGTTCCTCCCCAGCGTCTATCTGCGGCTTGCAGTGGATGGGGACGGAGACGGGCGGGCCGATATCTTCGCCAACCGCGCCGATACCTTCGCCTCGGTCGCCAATTACTTCCGCGATGCCGGATGGCGCGCTGGCCAGCCCTGGGGCGTGCGCGCGGCGGTGCCGGACGGGTTCAATGCCGCAGCCTACAAGACCCGCATTGCCGCACCCCAGTGTCCGCGCGTGCACGAGCGGTTGTCCATGTGGAAGACCGTGGCCGAATGGCGCAGCCTTGGCGTTGTGGCGCAGCGGGGCCTCGCCGATGACGTGATGGTCTCGCTGTTCCAGCCCGATGGCCCCGGCTCGCCCGCCTGGCTGGTGACCGGCAATTACCGCGTCATCCTCGAATATAACTGCTCCAGCTACTATGCCCTGAGCGTGGGGCTGCTGGCCGACGAAATCGTGAACTGAGCCCCTTGCGCGCCTCGCCAAGGGACAGGTGCACGGGTATAGCCGCGCGCGTGATGATGGCTCTGAAACACCGTTTGCTGCTGCCCCTGATTCTTCTCGGTCTGTTGGCCAGCCCTGCCCATGGGCAGCGGTTAGGCGAGCGGGTGATTCCGGCAGTTCCCACGCCGGAAGAAGCGCCGGTGGCGATGCTGGTCGACATCACCAGCGGGCAGGTGCTCCACGCCCGTAATCCCGATCGGCGCTTCATGCCCGCCTCGGTGACGAAGGTGATGACGCTCTATCTCGCCTTCGATCTTATCGAGCAAGGCAAGCTCGATCCGGCGCAGATCTTCACCATGAGCCCGGTTGTCGCGCGTGAATGGCGGCGCAAGGGTTCGACCATGTTCCTTGTGCAGGGCGAGCGGGTGCGGGTGGATGATCTGCTGCTCGGCATCGCCAATGTCTCGGCCAATGATGGCGCGGCGGTGCTGGCCGAGGGGCAGGCCGGATCGGTTGCGGCATGGACGGCCAAGATGAACGCGACCGCGCGCGGGATCGGCATGAGCGGGAGCCATTTCGGCACCCCCAACGGCTTTCCCGACGAGGGGCGAACCTTCACCACCGCCCGCGATCTGGTTACCTTGGCGCGCGCGATGATCGCCCGCCATCCGGACAAGTTCGCCTATTACATCGGCCGCCCGGGCTTCGACTACAAGGGCATCGCGCAGGTCAATCACGATCCGCTGCTGGGCCGCCTTCCGGGAGCAGACGGGATCAAGACCGGCTTCACCAATGAATCCGGCTTCTCCTACCTCGGCACTGCGCGGCGCGACGGGAAACGGCTCGTTCTGGTGCTGGGCGGGGTCGACAACGGGCGACTGCGTGCGAAAGTCGCCAGGGCCTATATGGAATGGGGCTTTTCCGCCTTCGAGCGGCGGCGGCTGTATGATCCGGGTGCAGAGGTCGGCGCGGCGCGGGTGCAGAACGGCGATGCGCGCAGCGTGGCGCTGGTCGGCAAGGGCGCGGTGGCGATCAACCTGCCGCGCGATGCCTCGGGAAAGCTCGCAGCTCGCATCCGCTATGACGGGCCGCTGCGCGCGCCGATCGCTGCCGGTCAGGAAGTCGCCGTGCTGGAAGTGACCGCCCCCGGCCTATCGCCAGCGCGCATCCCGCTCTACGCGGCCGAAGCGGTGGGCGTGGCCGGGCCGTTTGACCGGGTCATCAATGCCGTGGCAGGTCTGTTCTCGTGAGCAGCGCGCGGGGTCGCTTTATCGCCTTCGAGGGCGGGGAGGGGGCGGGCAAGTCCACGCAGGCACGGCTGCTGGCCGAAGCCTTGCGCGCGCGGGGGATCGATGTCGTCGTCACGCGCGAACCGGGTGGCACCCCGGGGGCCGAGGCGATCCGATCGCTTCTGCTCGCCCCGCCGGGTGCCGAAGGCTGGATGCCGCAGGCCGAAGCCCTGCTGTTCGCTGCCGCCCGCGCCGATCACGTCGCGCACCTGATCCGTCCGGCGCTCGCCCGCGGCACATGGGTGATTTGCGACCGCTTCGTCGATTCAAGCCGCGCCTATCAGGGCGGGGCTGGCGGGCTTGGGGACGCCGCGATCCTTGCGCTCCACGAGTTCGGCAGCGAGGGGATAAGGCCCGATGCGGTCATCCTGCTCGAAGGCAGCGAGGAAGCGCTCGCCGCCCGTCTCGCCGCGCGCGGCAATGCCGCCGATGCCATCGAAGGCCGCCCGGCGGAATATCACCGCGCTGTCGCCGCGGCCTTCCGCGCTCTGGCGGAAGGGCACGCGCAAGGCTTTGCCCGGATCGATGCCGTGGGCACGCCCGAGGACGTCCATACCCGGATCATGTCTGCCATCGCGGGGCTTCTTCCGTGACGGACTGGCCCAATCATGACGAGGCGTGGCGCCAGTGGCGCGATGCTCTGGGCGGGGAGCGGATGCATCATGGCTGGCTCCTCGCGGGCAAGGCCGGCCTCGGCAAGCGCGACTTCGCCATGGCCGCCGCGCGCGAATTGGTGGCAGAGTCCGGCATCCCGCAGCCAGCGGGTGATCACCCCGATATCATCACGCTCACCTATGGTCCCAAAGACGACAAGGCCGAGCGGGCCGCCGCCGATGGCAAACCCTTCGAGCTCGCGCGTTCGATCCGCATCAAGCAGATCCGCGCCATGCAGCGCCGCCTTGTCACCCGCCCGACGCTGGGGAGCCGCCGCGCGATCATCATCGACCCGGCCGACGACATGGAAAAGGCCGCCGCCAACGCGCTGCTCAAAAGCCTTGAGGAGCCGCCCGCCGGTACCTTTTTCCTGCTGGTGACCCACCTTCCCGCGCGCCTGCTGCCGACCATCCGATCGCGTTGCCGTACCTTGCGCTTTCCCGCGCTCTCGGACAGCCAGCTTGCCGCGATGCTGGCCGACGAAGGCCTTCCGCCCGACACCGGCGCGATCGCGGCGGCCGAGGGGTCCTTCGGCGCGGCCCTGCGCTTTGCCGCGCAGGATCTCGCGCCGATCGCCAAGGTGATTTCCGCACTGGTCGCCGCCGGTGACAGCGGGATGACCGGACGCGGCGAGCTTGCACGATTGATCGGCCCAAGGGCAGATCGCGAGCGGGTGCAGGCTGTGCTCGATCTTGCGCAGTCGCTGGTCGCGCGGGCGGCGCGCGCGAGTGACGACAGCGCGCGCCGCGTCCGCCTCGCCGATACCCATGCCGCGCTCGTCAGCCTTGCCGCCGAGGCGCCGACCGCCAATTTCGATCCCGGCATGCTCCCCTTCGAGATCGGCAGCTTGCTTGTCGCGGCCGCCCCCGCTAGCGAACCGGCCCATGGCTGAGACCGACACCACCCCCTTCTACATCACCACCGCGATCTCCTATCCCAACGGGCGGCCGCATATCGGCCATGCCTATGAGGCGATTGCGGCCGATGTGATCGCGCGCTTCCAGCGGCTGATGGGCCGCCGCGTGCGGTTCCAGACCGGCACCGACGAGCACGGGCTGAAGATGGCCCGCAAGGCCGAAGAGCAGGGCCGCACTCCGCGCGAGCTTGCGGACGAAATGTCCGGCTATTTCCGCGAAATGTGCGACGCCTTGAACGTGTCCTATGATCGCTTCATCCGGACGTCGGAACCCGATCATCACCGCGCCAGTCAGGCGATCTGGCAGGCGATGGAGGCTGCGGGCGATCTCTATCTCGATCGCTACGAAGGCTGGTACTCGGTCCGTGACGAGGCCTATTACGACGCGAGCGAACTGGTCGAGGGCGAGGGCGGGGCAAAGCTCTCCCCCCAAGGCACGCCGGTCGAATGGACGGTCGAGGAAAGCTGGTTCTTCCGGCTTTCGAAGTATCAAGGCCAACTGCTTGAATTGCTGAAGACGCCGGGCTTCCTCGAACCGGCGAGCCGCCGCAATGAGATGATCGCCTTTGTCGAACAGGGCCTGCGCGATCTTTCGGTCAGCCGCACCTCGTTCGACTGGGGCGTGAAGGTGCCCGGCAGCGAGGGGCATGTCATGTATGTGTGGGTCGATGCGCTCACCAACTACCTGACAGGGCTCGGCTATCCTGACGACATGGGTGATTTCTGGCCCGCCAGCCTGCACCTGATCGGCAAGGATATCGTGCGCTTCCACACGATTTACTGGCCCGCCTTCCTGATGAGCGCCAATCTGCCGCTGCCAAAGCAGGTTTTCGGCCACGGCTTCCTGCTCAACCGCGGGCAGAAGGAATCGAAGTCGCTCGGCAATGTCACCGATCCGCTTGAACTGGCGGAGACTTTCGGTGTCGATGCCTTGCGCTATTTCCTGATGCGCGAAGTCGCCTTCGGTCAGGACGGATCGTACTCGCCTGAAGCGATTGTGCTGCGCGCCAATGGCGAACTCGGCAATGCCTTCGGCAACCTTGCGCAGCGCACGCTGGGCTTCATCGCCAAGAACCTCGAAGGCTATCTTCCTGCGATCCACGGGCACCAGGATGCCGACAGCGCGCTGTTCGAGACGGTTGATCGTGCGATCTCGACGGAGATTCCTCAGGCATTCGAAAGTCTTGCGCTTCAGCAGGCGGTCGAAGCCTGGCTTCAGGCCGTGTTCGCCTGCAACGCCTATATCGACGCGCAGGCGCCGTGGACCTTGCGCAAGACCGATCCCGAACGGATGGAGACAGTGCTCGCCACGCTCTACATCTGCATCGCGCAGCTTGCCGTAGCGATCAGCCCGGTGATCCCGGCGAGCGCTTCCAAGCTGCTCGATATGCTCGGTATCCCGGAAAATCTTCGCGATCTCGAAGGTATCCGCAGCCACTGGTATTCGCCACTGGCCGAGAGCAACTACCAGCTCGCCCCGCCGACCCCGCTGTTCCCGCGGCTCGAACTGCCGGCGGAGGAGGCATCCGCCTGATGCTGGTCGATAGCCATTGCCACCTCGAATACAAAGGCCTCGTCGAGGACCGTGAGGGCGTGTTGGAGCGCGCGCGGGCGGCGGGCATCGGCGCCTTCCTCAATATCTCGACCCGCCAGAGCGAGTGGGATCAGGTGGTCGGCACCGCCGCGCGCGAGCCCGATGTCTTCGCCAGCGTCGGCATCCACCCGCACGAGGCGGACGCGCATCAGGATCTTGGTCGCGCCGCCCTGCTGGAAGCGACGCAGCACCCCAAGGTGATCGCGATCGGCGAAACCGGGCTCGACTACTATTACGACAAGTCGGACAGAGAGGCGCAGAAGTCGCTGTTCCGCATGCATATTGATGTTGCGCGCGAAACCCAGTTGCCCCTCATCATCCATACCCGCGATGCCGAAGAAGATACCCACGCGATCCTTGCCGAGGAGATGGGGAAGGGGGCCTTCCCCGCGCTGATCCACTGCTTCACCGCCTCGGCCGATTTCGCCGACAAGGTGCTCGCGCTGGGGCTGACGATCTCGCTTTCCGGGATCGTCACCTTCAAGAACGCGCGCGAATTGCAGGAGGTCGCCAAGGTGATCCCCGAGGATCGCCTGCTGGTCGAGACCGACAGCCCCTTCCTCGCACCCGTGCCGCATCGGGGTAGGGTGTGCGAGCCGGCCTATGTGGCTGATACCGCCGCCTTCGTCGCGGGTTTGCGCGGAACGGATGTGGAACACCTGAAACAGGTCACCACCGAGAACTTCTTCAATCTTTTCAACAAGGCACGCCCGTGAAGCTGGTGATGCTCGGTTCTGGCACCTCGACCGGGGTGCCGCGACTGGGCGGGCCGGATGGCACCGGCGACTGGGGCGATTGCGATCCGGACGAGCCGCGCAACCGCCGCACACGGGTTTCGATCCTGGTCGAGAGCGATGAAGGCCGTCGGTTGCTGGTCGATACCTCGTCCGATTGCCGCGCACAGCTGCTCGCCAACCGGATCGGCAGCATCGACGCGGTGTTCTGGACCCATGATCACGCCGATCACTGCCACGGCATCGATGATCTGCGGGTGCTGCGCTATGGCCGTGCCGGGCCGATCCCGGGGTTTGCCTCAAGCGAAACCGTGCGGCGTCTTCGCCAGCGCTTCGGCTATGTCTTTGCCGGGCAGGAAGGCTATCCCACGATCTGTACCATCGACACGCTCGACCGGTTGAAGATGATCGCGGGTTTCGGGGTCGGATGGTGCCAGATGGCGCATGGACCGGGTGAAACCACCGCTTTCCGCTTTGAAGCTGATGGGAAATCCATTGGCTATGCCACAGATTTCAGTGCAATTTCCGATGACATGATCGATCTGTTCTACAAGGTCGATATTCTCGTGAGCGACTGTCTGCGCCGCGAACCGCATCCTACGCATGCGCATCTTGGGATGGCGATCGAACTGGGTAAGACCTGCAAGGCTGGCCGCGTGGTGCTTAGCCATCTCGACAAGAGCATGGATTATCGCGCGCTGTGCGACGAGGTGCCGGATTTCGCAACCGTCGGATATGACGGGCTGGAGATCACGGCTTGAGCGAATATGCGATCTACCTCGTGATCGCGACGATTGGTTGCCTTGTTCTGGTGCTGGCCGAACTGAAGTCGCATCGCCTGGGATGGTGGAAGAATGTCCGGCTCGCGCTGATCTGGCTGGCGATTTTTGCGGGGCTATATCTGCTGACTGAGTGGTTCCTGATGGCGCAGGACACCGCCAGCGCCCTGATCTAGATTTTACATAATATATATTATCCATCTCAAGGATTGCCATGAGCGAGCTTGCCGATCTCCCACCTCTCGAGCGTTTGCTGGCGATCATGGCGCGCTTGCGCGATCCTGACGCCGGTTGTGATTGGGACCTCGCGCAGGACTTCGGTACCATCGCGCCCTATACGATCGAGGAAGCTTACGAAGTCGCGGACGCAATCGCGCGCTCCGACATGATAGACCTGCGTGACGAACTTGGCGACCTGCTCTTCCAGGTCGTGTTCCACGCCCGAATGGCCGAGGAAGCCGGACACTTCGCCTTCGCCGATGTCGCCGCGGCAATCAGTGACAAGATGCTCGCGCGCCATCCGCATGTCTTTGCCTATGCCGGCGGTGCCATGACCGAAGCCCGCTGGGAAGATCTGAAGGAAACGGAGCGCGCTGCGAAAGGCGTCACCAGCGCACTGGACGGTGTCGCGCTATCGCTGCCCGCCTTGATGCGTGCCCAGAAACTCCAGAAGCGCGCCGCGCGCACCGGCTTCGACTGGCCGGATCCCATGGGCTCGGAATTGAAGATTGCCGAAGAAATCGATGAACTTAAGGCCGCCGCCTCGGAGGCAGACAGGTTCGAGGAAGCCGGTGACCTGCTGTTCGCCGTGGTCAATTTCGTCCGCGCCCACGGGATCAGCGCCGAAGATGCCTTGCGTGCGGCCAATGCCAAGTTCGAACGGCGCTTCCGCGGGATGGAACATCTGGCCGGAGAGGACTTTCGCAAGCTCTCGCTAGAAGCCCAGGAGGAATTGTGGCAACGCGTCAAGAAAGGCGAGCAAGCCACTTGATTTGCTAGCTTAAAGTGGCGAATTGCCCCAATTCCTTGGGGTTCAGCCGCACAGTAATCCGGCGCTGAGGGCCTGCCTCGCCATCGCCCGCATCCTCTTCGGCCAGCACATCGCCATGGGCATGAAGCCAGGCGAGGCGCCGTCCGTCTGACAGGGGCAGGATGAAGCTCACCTCCCGCGCGGTTCCGGTAAGCATGCCGGCGATCCGCGCCTCGAAATCAGCCATCCCCTCGCCCGTCACCGCCGAGAGGATCACCGCCCCCTGCCCTTCGGCACTCTCGCGCAATTCATCAAGAGTTTCAGCGTCCAGCAGATCGCACTTGTTCCAGACTTCGAGGATGGGGATCGAGCTCTCGCCGTTCTCCTTGTCGACGACGCCCAGATCGGCGAGCACCTCCATCACCTGCTTCTTCTGCGCTGCATGGCTGGAATTGGCCATGTCGCGCACGTGGCAGATCACATCCGCGCCGGTCACTTCCTCCAGTGTCGCGCGGAAGGCCGCCACGAGCTGCGTCGGCAGATCGGAAATGAAGCCCACAGTATCGGAGAGGATCGCCTTTTCGACACCGGCCAGACGGATCGCGCGCATGGTGGGATCGAGCGTGGCGAAGAGCAGATCCTCGGCCATTACCTCGGCGCCGGTCAAGCGGTTGAAAAGCGTAGATTTCCCGGCATTGGTATAGCCCACAAGCGCAATCACCGGCCAGGGCGCGCGCCCGCGGCGTTCACGGTGCAGCGTGCGGGTCTTGCGCACCTGCTCCAACTCGCGCCGCAGCCGCCCCATGCGCTGGCGGATCATGCGGCGGTCAGCCTCGATCTGGGTCTCGCCCGGACCACCAAGGAAGCCGAAGCCGCCGCGCTGGCGTTCAAGGTGGGTCCAGCTGCGCACGAGACGGCTCTGCTGGTAATCGAGATGGGCAAGCTCAACCTGCAAGCGACCCTCGGCCGTCGCCGCGCGTTCGCCGAAGATTTCGAGGATCAGTCCGGTCCGGTCGATCACCTTGCGCTTCAGCCGGTCTTCGAGATTGCGCTGCTGGATCGGGGTGAGCGCTCCGTCGACGATCACCAGTTCGGCCTCGTACTGCTCGCACCAGATTGCGATATTCTCGACCTGCCCTGAGCCGAACAGCGTGTTGGGCTGCATCTTGCGGATCGGCAGGATCGCCGAATGCGAGACGACAATGCCGATCGCCAGGGCCAGCCCTTCGGCCTCGGCGAGGCGCTCGCGCGCGTCGAGATCATAGCGCAGCGCCTTGATATCAGGGCACAGCACCAGCGCCCGCGCACCGCGGGTCACCTCGTTATCGAATTCGCTCTCGAAGCTCAGTCGTCGGCCCCGTCGTCATCGAAATCATCGTCGCCATCGACGCTGAGATCGACCGCCCCTGCGGGCTGGATAGTGGAAACCGCATGCTTGTAGGCGAGCTGCACCGCGCCGTCGCGTTCCAGCATCATGCAGAACAGATCATAGGCGGCGATCCGCCCCTGCAGCATCACGCCGTTGACGAGGAACATCGTCACCTGCACCTCGGCCTCCGCGACGCGGCTGAGGAACACGTCCTGCAGCAGCTTGGGCTTGCGTCCGCCCGCACCGCTCGCGAATTGTTCGGGATCGAGCGACTGGCCGGGCATGATCGTCGAAATCGCGTGCTTGTAGACCAGCTGCGACTGGCCATCGCGGCGCAGCAGGATCGAGAAATTGTCGAACCAGGTGACAATCCCCTGCAGCTTCACGCCCTTCACCAGGAACATGGTGACGGGAATCTTGTTCTTGCGCAGCAGGTTGAGGAAGGCGTCCTGAAGATTGCCCTGACGGCCTGCGCCGCCATCTGACCCGCGCGCTTCTGCCGGAGCGGGGGTACGGGTGACCGGACGAGGGGAGAGCGTTCGCCCTGTGGACATGGTCTTGGCTCCTGTTCTTGGCGGCCGGTTTTTGCGGTCCGCGAGTTTGCAAGCCCTGCTGCCGATCCGTGCAGCGTGACTCCAGATGCCATAATGGCGATTGCCAACCCTTGGGACAAGGTTTGTTTTGGGTTTGATTTGGCGGGACTTACTCGCCCTCGCCTTCGCCGCCGCCTTCGCTGTCGTCCCGCCGGTCAGCCATACCGAGCAGCTTGAGCTTGCGGTGGAGCGCGGAGCGTTCCATCCCGATGAAGCTCGCGGTTTTCGAGATATTGCCCGAGAAGCGGCGGATCTGGATCGCCAGATATTCCCGCTCGAAGCTCTCCCGCGCCTCGCGCAGCGGCACGCCCATGATCGCCGAGAGGTTCTCCCCCGTCATCCCGATCTGCCCCCCGGTGATCTCCGGCGGGAGCATGTCGGGCTCGACCGTGGTGAGCTTTTCGCGCGGGGTCATGATGATCGTGCGCTCGACCACGTTGCGCAGCTGGCGGACATTGCCCGGCCAGTCATAGGCCTGCAGCGCCGCCATCGCCTCGCTCGAAATCTCCGGCGGGGCAAGGCCCTGATCATTGGAGTAGCGGGTGAAGAAATGCTCGGCCAGCACGGGAATATCCTCGCGCCGCTGGGCCAGCGAGGGGATCGCCACGGGCACCACATTAAGGCGATAGAACAGGTCTTCGCGGAACCGTTTTTCCGCCATTTCCACGGTGAGATCGCGGGTGGTCGAGGAGACCACGCGCACATCCACCCCGATCTGCCGCGTGCCGCCCACGCGCACGAAGCTCTGGTCGGTCAGCACACGCAGTATCCGCGCCTGGGTGGAGAGCGGCATGTCGGCGATTTCGTCGAGATAGAGCGTTCCGCCATCAGCGAGTTCGAGCAGGCCCGGGCGCACCTGTTTGCCGTTCACTTCCTCGCCGAACAATTCCTGCTCGAAGCGCTCGGGTGTGATGCGCGCCGAGTTGACCAGCACGAAAGCGCCATTGGCCCGCCCGCTCCATGCGTGGAGCAAGCGCGCGGCAACTTCCTTGCCTGCTCCCGGAGGCCCGGAAATCAGCACCCGGCTGCCGGTGTTGGAGACCCGCTTCAAGGTTGCGCGCACGGAGTTGATGGTGGGCGAATTGCCGGTGAATTCGGCGCTCGACCAGCTGCCTTCGCGCAGACGCGAGTTCTCGCGCCGCAGCCTTTCGGTCTCGGTCGCGCGTTCGACCAGCAGCAGCAGGCGCTCGGCCTCGAAGGGCTTTTCGATGAAGTCCATCGCCCCGCGCCCGACCGCAGCCACCGCCGTGTCGATATTGCCATGGCCGGAGAAGATGATCACCGGCAGGCCCGGCTCGCGCGCCTTGATCGCATCGAGCAGTTCGAGCCCGTCCATCTGGCTGCCGTGGAGCCACACGTCGAGCAGCACGAGGCTCGGCCGGCGCTCGTCGATCGCGGCCAGCGCCTCGGTGCTGTCGGCTGCGGTGCGGCAGACATAGCCTTCATCGCCGAGCACGCCCGCGACCAGTTCGCGGATATCGCGTTCGTCATCGACGATCAGGATTTCGAGCGCCATTTTCAGGATCCCTCAGGTAACGGTTGGGTGTGGATGCAGTCGGGCGAAAGGCGGGCGATCATGCGCTGCCTCCCTCGACAGGTTGCGGATTGCGGGCAAAGCGCAAGGTGACCCGCGTGCCGCCGGTGGTGGTGCTGGCAAAGCTCATCGCGCCGCCATGCTCGTCGACGATCTTGTTGACGATGGCGAGCCCGAGGCCGGTGCCCTTTTCGCGGGTGGTGACATAGGGTTCGGTGATCCGCTCGCGGTCGGCCGGAAGGCCGATGCCATTGTCCTCGATGGTGACGGTGATCGCCTCGCCCGCGTCGGCAATCGTAACCGCGATCTCGCCGGCATATTCGCCCCGTCCTTCGCCCGCGCGCGCCTCGACCGCTTCGACCGCGTTCTTGAGTACGTTCGTCATGGCCTGACCGAACTGGTGGCGATCGCAGCGCACTTCGCGGTCTAGCAGGCCGGTTGAGGCAACCGAGAAGGCGATGCCCGAATGGGCGACTTCCTGCAGGAACACCGCCTGGCGGACGAGATCGAGCGCGTCCTCGTCGCGGAACACCGGCTTGGGCAGACGCGCGAAGGAGGAGAATTCGTCGACCATGGTTCTGAGGTCGCCTACCTGCCGCACGATGGTGCTGGTGAGATCGTCGAACAGGTCGCGCTCGCTATCTTCCACCTGCGTGCGGTAGCGGCGCTTCAGGCGCTCGGTCGCCAGTTGGATCGGGGTGAGCGGGTTCTTGATCTCGTGCGCGATGCGCCGCGCCACGTCCGACCATGCGGCCTGGCGCTGGTCCAGCAGCTGGCGGGTGATATCCTCGAAGGTGATCACATGGCCCGATGTGCCGGGTGCGACCTTGACCGCGAGGGTCAAAATCTCGGTGCCGCGCGCATGGGTGATGATCGCGCGCTCCTTGCCCTCGGCGATCATGCGCAGCAGTTCGGGCTCGATCACTTCCAGCGACTGGCCGATCATCGGCGCCGCGCCCTCGGGCACCAGCAGGGCCTGCGCCGAGGAGTTCATCAGGGTCACCCGCGCCTCGGCATCGACCGAGATGACGCCGGCGGTGACGGATTCGAGCACGGCTTCGGTGAAAGCACGCCGATCATCGATCTGGCGATTGGCGCTGACGAGCGCCTGGGTCTGCTTGTCGAGCTGCGCGGTCATGCGGTTGAAGGCGCGGTTCAGGAGGCCGATCTCGTCCGCCCCGGTGCGGCCCTCGAGGCGCAGCGCGAAATTGCCCTGCCCCACCTTGCGCGCCGCGCCGACCAGATCGGTCAGCGGCCTCACCTGCCGGTCGGCAAAGCGCAGCGCGAACCAGATCGCGACGCCCACCAAGAGCAGGCTGACCGCCACCAGCGCGATGTTGAAGCGCAACTGGAGCATCCGCGCGCTGCTCGTCAGGCGATCATAGGCCGAGACGATCGATTGCGCGCGCGACCACGAATTGAACATGCTCTCTTCGGTGGTGCGGGCATTGTAGAGGTAGATGCCGCTTGCCGCATCGATCGGCGCGAGCGCTTCGATCCTTTCAGGGCTCCCCACCACGACCACGAGTTCGCCCTGTTCGAGCCTCGGCAGGGCCGTGGCGGTGAAATCGAGCGGGCTGTTGTCCTCGGTCAGATTGAGGATCGCGGCCGTGCGCAGCGACTTGTCGGGCATGCGCTGGAGGATCGCGCTCTCGGAAATCTTCCGGCCCTGCGTCTGCAAGGCATAGAAATCGGGAAAGTCGTCATCCGTGATGGTCACGCGCTCGAGAATGAAGCGCATGTCGCTCGCCATCGCCTGCGTTTCCTGCTGCACATCGCGCTGGTTCGCATCGTAATAGTTCTGCGCCAGCGCGTTGGCGTTCTCCATCAGCCCGCGCGAATCGTCGGAGAACCAGAAGTCGACGCCGGTCTGGAACAGGATCGCGGCAAAGCCTGCGACCAGCAGGGTCGGCAAGGCTGCGACCATCGAGAAGAAGAACACGAGCCGCACGTGCAGCCGCGCCGTGCTCCCCGCCGCGCGGCGCAGCGCCACGCGCCGCCCGAACAGCACCAGCAGCGCCATCGCCGGCACCAGCGTTGCCATCAAGAGGGCCGAGACCTGAATGGTCGGCAGCAGCGCATCGGGCGCGCTCGCCTGGCCATAGGTGAGCCACGTTGCCCCGACGGCTGCCAGCAAGGCTACGCCTGAAAGGAGTTCCAGCCAGAAAAAGATATTGGCACGGCGCGAGGCGATGATGAAAGACCGCCACCAGCGCGGCAGTTGGCGCGGCGGCGGGCTCGTCACTGGCGGTCGCTGGGTCTCCATCGTTGCACCGTTACAACAATGGTGTGGGAAATTTGCAAGGGGCTAATACCGCGCCGCCTGCCTGCTTGCGTCAGGACGGTGGAGAAAAGCGATCAGGCTCCAGACCGAGCTCGCCGATCCGCTTGCGCAGTGTGTTGCGATTGATGCCGAGCAGCTGGGCGGCGCGCAGCTGATTGCCGCCGGTGCGGCCGAGCGCATGCTCGATCAGCGGCTTTTCGAAGGCGGCGAGAGCGCGGTGATAGAGAGTGCCCGAAGGCGGGGCCTCGCTCGCCAGCCATGCACCGAGCGCTTCGCCGAAACCGCCGCTCTCGCCCGCGGCGGCGGTGGCAGAGGCAGGGGCGATTTCCTCGCCGATCATGTCGATCAGGCTTTCGGCATCGATCCGGTCCTCACGCGCCATAAGCGCGCAGCGATAGACGACATTGCGCAGCTCGCGGACATTGCCGCGCCAATTTCGCTGTTCGAGCCGGGCAATGGCTTCGGGCGCAAGATAGCGGCGCGGCAACCCATCCTCGGTCGCCAGCACAAGGAAATGCTGGGCCAATGCGCCGATATCCTCACGCCGCTCGCGCAGGGGTGGCAGTTCGATCGGCACGACATTGAGGCGGTAGAACAGATCCTCGCGGAAGGTGCCCGCAGCGATCATCGGGGCAAGATCGCGGTTGGTGGCAGCGACGATGCGGACATTGACCGCAATCTCCTGCCGCCCGCCCACGCGCCGGATGCGCCCCGATTGCAGCGCGCGCAGCAGCCGCGTCTGCGCCTCGGGCGGCATGTCGCCGATCTCGTCAAGGAAGAGGGTGCCGCCATTGGCCTGCTCGAACTTGCCGATCGCCTGGGCAATGGCGCCGGTGAAGGCGCCTTTCTCGTGCCCGAACAGCTCGCTTTCCACCAGGTCAGCAGGGATCGCAGCGGTGTTGACCGCAACGAAAGGCCCGGTCCGCCTGCTGCCGAGTTCGTGGATTGCTTCGGCCACCAGCTCCTTGCCCGTGCCGCTTTCGCCGGTGATGAGGACAGTGAGATCATTGCGCAGCACGCGGGTGATCATGCGGTAGACCGTCTGCATGGCAGGCGAGCGGCCCACCAGCGGCATGCGCGCGCCCTCGCTTTCGCCTTCGCCGCGTAGTTCGGCGTCGTCCGCCTGAGCAGAGCGCTGCCCGGCCGCCTGCCGCACGGCATGAACCAGTTCGTCAAGATCGAAGGGCTTGGGGAAATATTCGAAGGCCTCGCTCTCGCTCGCGCGCACCGCAGTATCGAGCGTGTTCTGCGCCGAAAGCACGATCACCGGCATGTCGGGTGCATGCTCGCGCACGGCGGCAAGGCTGGCGAGCCCGTCCCCGTCCTCGAGGATCACGTCGGTCAGCATCACCGCAAAGCTCTCAACCGCGATCAGCCGGTCACGCTCGGCAATGCTGGTGCAATGGGAAATGGCAAAGCCCTCGTCCTCCAGCGCGGCGATGATCACCGTCGCAATGGCGGCATCGTCTTCAACCAGCAGGATATTGCGGGCGCTTTTCGGCATGGGGCTTGGCTCTAGCGTCTGGCCTGCGGGAGATGCAGGCGAAAATGGGTGAGGCCGGCGCGGGCATCGCGGTCGTGACTGATATTGCCGTTCATGTCGCGCACCAGCTTGCGCACCAGCGACAGGCCGAGACCCTGGCCCGAAGGCTTGGATGAGACGAAGGGTTCGAACACGTGATCGCGCAGGGCCGGATCGATCCCCGGGCCGTTGTCGCTGACGGTGATCTCGATCGGCAGCGGCACCGCGCGGCCCTGACGAATGGCGTTGAACGCGAGACCACTGACAAAGCGGGTCTGCACCACGATTTCGGCCGAGGCACGGTCTGCCCCCTTCCATCCGAGCGCGGCATCGCGGGCGTTGGAGACAAGGTTGATCAGCACCTGCTCCAGCGCATCGCGATTGGCCAGCACCGGGGGCAGCGAGGGATCGAATTCCTCGTGGATCACCACCTCGCCAAGTTCGGAGCTTGCCGCGCGCATCGTGGCGATGGCGGAGCGGATCGCCTCGTGCGGATTGCACGGCTCGACCGCGCCGGTGCGGGTGCTGCCAAGCTGTTGCATCCGGTCGATCAGGCGGGCAATGCGGTCGACCTCGTTGGTGATCATCCGGGCGAGCGTCTTGTCGCTATCGGGCAGCTTGCGGGCGATCAGCTGGCCTGCCCCGCGGATCGCGGCAAGCGGGTTCTTGATCTCGTGAGCCAGCACTGCTGGCGCGCCAAGCATCGCCTCGCCGCCCTGCTGGTGGACCGGATCATCATGGCCGATTTCCGAAAGCGTCACCACCCGCCAGCCCGGCCATGAACCCAAAGGCGAGACCGTTAGGTTGATGCGCAATTCATTGCCGCCACTGCCGATTGCCAGATCGCGCGCCACCAGCGCCTCGTCGCCCTGCATCAGGCGTGCTTCCACGCGTTCGTCGAGCGGACCGATGCGGTCGATCAGGTGCGTTCCGATCAGCCGGCTGGCCGAAGTGCCGAGCAGATTTTCCGCCGCATGGTTGAGTTCGGTGATGATCCCCTCGCCATCGATCAGCAGCACCGCGAAAATCATGCCCGAAAGCTGCGAGCGCGCATCCGGACGGCCCGCCTCGCCTGCTGCCTTGTCGGGTCGCATCGTCCCTCAGGCCGCCTGCTGGAGCAGGAAGGGCGAATAGAACCGCTCGATCTCGCCCAGCACCTGATCGGGATCGTCGATGAAATTGGCCATGTTGCGGAACTCGGCCGAGCCGTGGAGGCCCTTGGTGTACCAGCCCAGATGCTTGCGGGCCATCTTCACCCCGGTCTCGCGGCCATAGTGATCGAGCATGCGGTGGTAATGTTCCACCAGCACGGCATATTGTTCGGCCATGCCCGGCGTCGGCAAGGCCTCGCCGGTGCGCCACCAGTGCATCACCTGACCCAGCAGCCACGGCTTGCCATAGGCGCCGCGCCCGATCATCACCCCGTCCGCACCCGATTGTTCGAGTGCCTTGGCAGCATCCTCGACCCCGCAGATATCGCCGTTGACGATGACGGGAATGTTCACCGCATCCTTGACCTTGCGCACGAAGGCCCAGTCGGCGCTGCCCTTGTACATCTGGTTGCGGGTGCGGCCGTGGACTGTGATCATCTGCACGCCGAGATCCTCGGCAATGCGCGAAAGCTCGGGGGCATTGAGGCTGTCGTGGCACCAGCCCATGCGCATTTTGACGGTGACGGGCACCTTCACCGCCTTCACCGTCGCTTCCATCAGCCGCACCGCGAGCGGCACTTCGCGCATCAAGGCAGAGCCTGCAAACTGGCCGACGACCTTGCGCACCGGACAGCCGAAATTGATGTCGATGATCGCCGCGCCATTGCCTTCCTGAATCTTGGCGGCTTCGGCCATGGAGGCGGGATCGCAGCCCACCAGCTGCATCGAAACCGGCTCCTCGATACGGTCCCACGCGGTCTTCTGCGTGCTGACGCGGGTCTCGCGGATCGCAGCCTCGCTCGCGACCATTTCGGTGACGTTGAGGCCCGAGCCATAGCGGCGCACCAGCGTGCGGAAGGGCATGTCGGTGACGCCCGTCATCGGCGCAAGCACGACCGGTTCGGCCACGGTCACAGGGCCGATGGCGATCGGCTTCAAGGCCGGCGGAGGGGGAAGCTGGGTCATGTCGATCGGGGGGTGTGCCTAATATTTGGGCAGCCGCATAGTGGATTGCCGAAAGCCCGTCCAGACCTTAAGCGCTGGCACGGATGACAGGCCAGCCTCCCCTTCCCTCCTTTGCCGCAATCGTGGTCGCCGCGGGCAAGGGTCTGCGCGTGGGCGGCGATGTGCCAAAGCAGTTCCGCATGTGGCGCGGCAAAACGCTGCTGCGCCACTCGGTCGAGGCGCTGCTCGAGACGGGCGCGAGCCCCCTCGTGATCGTGATCGGCGCCGATGCGCTTGGGGATACCGAGGCTGCGCTTGCTGGCCTTTCCGGCATCCGCTTTGTCACCGGCGGAGCGAGCCGGCAGGATTCGGTGCGCGCCGGGCTTGAGGCGCTGGCGGGCGATGCGCCCCAGCATGTCCTGATCCACGATGCCGCGCGGCCCGATCTGCCCGCGCCGGTCATTGCCCGGCTGCTCGCAGCCCTCGCCGCGCATCCCGGTGCGATCCCGGTTTTGCCGGTGGTCGACAGCCTTGCGCTGGACGATGCGGGTGTGATGGCCGGCACAGCCCCGCGCGAGAGCCTGCGCCGGGTCCAGACCCCGCAGGCCTTCCGCTATCCCGAGATCCTCGCGGCCCACCGCGCATGGGAGGGCGACACCGATGCCGGCGATGATGCCCAGGTGCTGCGCGCAAGCTCAGGTTCAGTTGCGCTGGTCGATGGAGACGAGCGTTTGAAGAAAGTCACCTTCGCGGAGGATTTGGTGGATCAGGCCAGCGCCCCGGCATTCCGGATCGGACAGGGATATGACGTGCACCGCCTCGAGGTGGGCGAGGAGCTGTGGCTGTGCGGCGTGCAGATCCCGCATGACAAGGGGCTTTCGGGCCATTCCGATGCCGACGTCGCGCTTCATGCGATTACCGATGCCGTGCTCGGCGCGATTGGTGCGGGCGATATCGGCACCCACTTCCCGCCCAGCGATCCGCAATGGCGCGGTGCACGCTCTGCCCAGTTTCTCGCCCATGCGGTGAAGCTGGCCGGCGAGGCTGGCTACAAGATAGGCAATGTCGATCTCACCCTGATCTGCGAGGCGCCCAAGATCGGCCCGCACCGCCCCGCGATGCGCGCGGCAGTTGCCCAAATCATGGGCACCAGCGAAGCCGCGGTCAGCATCAAGGCGACCACCACCGAAAGATTGGGTTTCACCGGCCGCGGCGAAGGCATCGCTGCTCAGGCCATCGTTCTGCTTTCCCTGCAATGAGAGGATCACCCGTGATGAAAACCCGCGTCCTTGCCCCCGCTCTCGCCGTCCTTGCGCTGGCCACTGCGACCACTGCGCAGGCGCAGCAGCAGGCCTGCGTGCAAGCGGCCGATCTCGGCGATGCGGTGCTCTACGCCATGCCGCTTGCCTATGACGCGGTCAGCACCACCTGCGGCAAGCAGCTCAAGTCCGACGGCTTCCTGGCCCGCGACAAGGGCCGCTTCATCCAGAGCTTCCGCGCCAAGCAGGACGCCGCATGGCCGGGCGCCTTCCGCCTGCTCAAGACCTTCATGGCGAGCGACAAAGCCGCCGAAGGGGGCAAGGACGATGGCATGGCCGCGATGATCGCCGCCCTCCCCGAAAGCTCGCTGCGTCCCTTCGTAGACGGGCTGGTGGGTCAGATGATCGCCGGCGAGATCAAGCCCGACAGCTGCGACAAGATCGAACGCGGGATGGAGCTGCTGAGCCCGCTTCCGCCCGAAAACATCGCCGGACTGCTGGCCTTCGTGGCCGAACTCTCGGATATCAAGAACCCGGAGATCTGCCCTGCCAATCCGCCCGTTGCAGCGCGCTAGGTCTGCCATGCTGCTACCCGATGATATCACCGAGCTTGCGGCCCGGGTCGTGGCGGAAAACGCCGCGCTCGGGCGCAAGCTTGCCACAGCGGAAAGCTGCACCGGCGGTCTGGTGGCGGGCGCGATCACCGAGATCGCGGGCTCGTCTACCGTGCTCGATCGCGGTTTCGTGACCTATTCGAACGAAGCCAAGATGCAGATGCTGGGTGTTTCCAAAGACATCATCGAAACCTTCGGCGCAGTCTCGATTGCCTGCGCCTGGGCGATGGCCAAGGGCGCGCTTGAACGGTCAGAGGCCGATGTTGCCGTGGCAATCAGCGGTGTGGCAGGCCCGGGCGGCGGCACAGCGATGAAGCCGGTCGGCACGGTGGTGTTTGCGCGGGTGTGCCGCAATGCCGGGGGCGAGCCCGAGGGAGAGCTCAAGTTCTTCGAAGGCGGCGAGGCACCCGATGGCCGCGCCGAGATCCGCCGTCAGGCGACGCTCTGCGCGCTCGAGTTGCTGCTGCCGTAAAGCTCAGCAGCGCGGGTTTCGAAGGCCTCCACCATCTTGCGGAAGGCCTTGTCGAAATATTGCCCGGCGATCTTCTCGAACAGGCGGTTGCGGAAGGTGAATTCGACAAGGAAGTCGATTTCGCAGGTGTGATCGTCCACCGCGCGGAAGGTCCAGACATTGTCGAGATCGGACAGCGGCCCGTCGACATAGTGGACCCTGATCTCGCGCGGGCGTTCCTTGGCGACGCGCGAGGTGAAGCTTTCACGCAAGCTCTTGAAGCCCACCACCATGTCGGCGACCATTTCGGTATCCGAGTTGCTGCGCACACGGGTGGCGATCACCCATGGCAGAAATTCGCCGTAGCGGGCCACATCCGCCACCAGATCGAACATCTGCTCGGCAGAGTAAGGCAGCCGCCGAGTCTCGCGAATGCCGGGCACTAGGGCTGGACCCTGGCCCCAGAACGGGCTGCATCGCGCGCCAGCTTTTCCTCGCGCGCGGCGCGCATCTTGGCGAAATCGTCGCCCGCGTGATAGCTCGAACGGGTGAGCGGGCTCGAGGCGACCTGCAGGAAGCCCTTGGCTCGCGCAATCGCGCCATAGGCGGCGAAAGCCTTGGGGGTGACAAATTCCTCGACCGCCGCGTGCTTGGGCGTCGGCTGGAGATACTGGCCCATGGTGATGAAATCGACTTCGGCCGAGCGCATGTCGTCCATCACCTGGTGCACTTCGAGGCGCTGTTCGCCCAGCCCCAGCATGATCCCCGACTTGGTGAAGATCAGCGGATTGTGGGCCTTCACCTCTTCCAGCAGGCGCAGCGAGGCATAATAGCGCGCGCCGGGGCGGATGGTCGGGTAAAGCCTTGGGGCAGTTTCGAGGTTGTGGTTGTAAACGTCGGGGCCAGCTTCACAAATCATCTCGACCGCGCGGCGCATCTTGCCGCGGAAATCGGGCGTGAGGATTTCGATCGTGGTATTCGGCGTGGTGCGGCGCAGGGCTTCGATCACCTTGACGAACTGGCTCGCCCCGCCATCGGCAAGATCATCGCGATCGACCGAAGTGATGACGATATGCTCCAGCCCCATCTTGGCTGCGGCAATCGCGGTGTTTTCCGGCTCCATCGGATCGACCGCGCGCGGCATGCCCGTCTTGACGTTGCAGAAGGCGCAGGCCCGGGTGCAGACGTCGCCGAGGATCATCACCGTGGCGTGCTTCTTGGTCCAGCACTCCCCGATATTGGGGCAGGCCGCTTCCTCGCACACGGTGTTGAGATTGAGCTCGCGCATCAGCCGACGCGTTTCGTGATAGCCCTCGCTCACCGGTGCGCGCACACGGATCCAGTCAGGCTTGCGCTGGCGGGCGGGACGCTCGGCGGACGGATCGGACGGCGGGGTGCTGGCGAGGTCGTTCATGAGCGGCATTTAGGCGCGCAAGGCCCGTCCCGCAAGCACCGGCAGGCCTGCCTTTTTTGCATCAACCGGACACAAAAAAGGGCGGCAGGCCTGCGCCCACCGCCCGTTTTCTCGTGTGCAGCCGTCCGGTGAAACGGATCAGCTCGCGGGCGGCGCCATCACCACGCCTGCGGCCAACTGCTTGGCATAGGCGCTCCACAGCTTGGCGAGCGGGACGCGGTTGCCCTCAACCTTGGCAAAGGTCGCCTGGGCAGCGGCATAATCGCCGACGCCAACCTGCGCGATGCCGAGCCGGGTCATCGCCACGTTGCGATCAACGCCGGCCATGCCGAGGCTCTTTTCATAGAATCCCGCAGCCTTGGCGTACTGCCCGTAGCTCAGGAAAGCGTCCCCTGCGGCAAACACGGTGCGCACGCCCGCAGCAGCGGCGTTGGCATCGCGCTCGAGCACGGGAAGCTCGGCCTGGTCGGTCTTGATGCGGCCGGTGGCGGTGGCGAGCGAATCGGTGACGAAGATATCGTCCTTGCTCACCGCGTTCTTGGCGTAGGCCTCGTCGATCACGTCCTTCACTTCCTTGGGCAGGCGGCGCGGATCGGCGGATTCGACGTAGTAAAGGTAGTCCTGCTTGTCCTTCAGCACCCCGGCCTTGCGCGACAGGCGCAGCAGGTCGAGGATTTCCGGACCTTCGTAATCATTGAGATTGCGGGTCAGGTTAATCCCGTCGCGCCAGTTGTCGATGGTCGGGAAATCGGCCAGCCACAGGGTCACGAGGTCATAGATCTGCGGGGCGATCTTGTTGTTGTAGGCAACGGTGATCCCGCGGCGATACCACTGGGCATCGACCGGCTGGCCGGCGGCCTTGCGGGCCTTGATCGCCTGATCGAGATAATCGAGACCGGCGAGGAATTCGCTGCCCGAAAAATAGCTCTCGGCCATGGTGATCTCGAGATCGGCCTTGCCGATGGTTTCGGTGGTGAAGCCGCCATCGATCGCCTTCTGGAGAAAGCTGCGCGAGCGGGGATAATCCTGCAGCGCATTGGCCAGCTGGTAGGCGACAAAATTGTAGCGCGCCGAATCTGCCGGGGCCAGCTTGCCGCTGCCGATCATCATTTCCATGCCGCGCAGCTGCATCACGCGGTCCGACAGCTTGCTGCCCGCGTTGTAGATCAGGCTGCCGCTGGCGTTCAGCTCGTCAGGCGACTTGGCCAGCGCCACCATTGCCTCGATCTGCGGCTTGAGCGAGGCGACATCGGTGCCCGCCGCTGCAAGCGCGGTGTTGAGCGGCTGGTAGGCGGCCACGAATTCCTTAGAATATTGCGGCTTGGGCGCTTCGGCTTCCTGCTTCTTGTCACGCTTTTGTGCGTGGGCCTCGCCGGTGAGGCCGGGGACAGCCAGCATCGCAGTCCCGCCGGCCAGCGCAATCGCCAGCGCAAGGTGCCGGGTGAAGCCCGCAGTGCGGTGATGGGTCGAAGTCAGCTTGCTCAATTCATCCTCCACAGGTCTCCCGCAAGGCGGGCACATGGGCCTGCCGCCGGGTGTCATATCGCCTCAGCCTTTGGACGGCTTGCAGCCAATTTGCAATTCGCGCTAGGCGCCCGCGGCTGAACGGCTTTTGAATGGTTGCAGGGCGCTTTGCCGGAGCCTGTCGCATTAGGGTTTTGCAAGTGTGGAAAAACGGCGCCCATTTACCCTGTTATCACCTGCCAAGGTGGCGAAAGCGCGGGCGGAGGCCTACATAGCAGGGCAAGGCAAATGCTCGGCCGCCATGGCGCGGATTGATCTGCCCGAGCAGCTTTTCGACAACAGACAAGAACGGCACCACCCTTGAGCGACGACAGCGACATCCTCGATTCCACCCCGCCCGCACCGATGGGCGGTTTTGAACGCATCGACATCGTCGACGAGATGAAGTCGAGCTACCTCGACTACGCGATGAGCGTGATCGTCGCCCGCGCCCTGCCCGATGTGCGCGACGGGTTGAAACCAGTCCACCGCCGCATTCTCTTCGCCAGCCAGGAAGGCGGCTTTGTCGCCGGGCGCCCCTATCGCAAGAGCGCCAAGATCGTCGGCGACGTGATGGGTAACTACCACCCGCACGGCGACAGCGCGATCTATGATGCCCTCGCCCGCATGACCCAGGACTGGTCGATGCGCGTGCCGCTGATCGACGGTCAGGGCAATTTCGGCTCGATGGACCCCGATCCGCCGGCCTCGATGCGTTACACCGAAGCGCGCCTTGCGCGGGTCGCCAACAGCCTGCTCGACGATCTCGACAAGGACACGGTCGATTTCACCGAGAACTATGACGGCAGCCGGCAGGAGCCGACGGTGCTGCCCGCACGCTTTCCCAACCTGCTGGTCAACGGTGCGGGCGGGATCGCGGTCGGCATGGCGACCAACGTGCCGCCGCACAATCTGGGCGAAGTGATCGACGGCTGTCTTGCCTATATCGACAACCCGCACATCACTTCCGAAGAGCTGATCCAGTTCATCCCCGGCCCCGATTTCCCCACTGCGCCGCTGATCCTGGGCACGCATGGCGCGCGTTCGGCCTACACCACCGGGCGCGGGTCGATCCTGATGCGCTGCCGCCACGAGGTGGAAACCGGACGCAATGATCGCCGCTCGATCGTGTTCACCTCGATCCCCTATCAGGTCGGCAAGTCGAACCTCGTCGAGAAGATCGCCGAGGCTGCCAAGGACAAGCGGATCGAGGGCATCTCCGACATCCGCGACGAAAGCTCGCGCGAAGGCGTGCGCGTCGTCGTCGATCTTAAGCGCGATGCGACCCCTGAGGTCGTGCTCAACCAGATCTGGCGCCACACCCCTGCGCAGGCCTCTTTCCCCGCCAACATGCTGGCGATCCGCGGCGGCCGGCCCGAAACGCTGACCCTGCGCGACATCATCCAGAGCTTCATCGCGTTCCGCGAGGAGGTGATCACGCGCCGCACCAAATACGAGCTCAACAAGGCGCGCGAGCGGGCGCACCTTTTGCTGGGTCTGGTGGTCGCGGTCTCGAACCTCGACGAGGTGGTGGCGATGATCCGCTCGGCCCGCAATCCGGCCGAAGCGCGCGGCAAGCTGCTCGCCAAGGAATGGCCGATCGGCGACATTGCCCAGTACATCCGGCTGGTCGAAGCGATTGATCCGTCCGATGACGAGAGCGGCGGCACCTATCGCCTGTCCGAGCGGCAGGTGAAAGCCATCCTCGAACTGCGCCTCCACCGCCTGACTGCGCTCGGCCGCGACGAGATCGGCGATGAGCTGAAGGAGCTGGCCGCAGCGATCGCGGAATATCTCTCGATCCTCGCAGACCGCGTGAAGCTCTACGGCGTGATGCGGGAAGAACTGACCGAAATCCGCGCCACCTATGCCACGCCGCGCCTGTCCGAAATCGCGCCCGCCTGGGACGGCCTCGAAGACGAGGACCTGATCGAGCGCGAGGACATGGTCGTCACGGTCACCCATGACGGCTATATCAAGCGCACCGCGCTCGCCACCTTCCGCGCGCAGGGTCGCGGCGGCAAGGGCCGCTCGGGCATGGCGACCAAGGACGAGGATGCCGTCGTCGAACTCTTCGTCACCAGCACCCACAATCCGGTGCTGTTCTTCACCAACACCGGCCGCGTCTATCGCCTCAAGGTGTGGAAGCTGCCCGAAGGCGGGCCCACCACCAAGGGCCGCCCGATGGTCAACCTCCTGCCGCTGGGCGAGGACGAGCGAGTCACCAACGTGCTGCCCCTGCCCGAGGACGAGGCGAGCTGGGCCAATCTCAACATCGTCTTTGCGACCGAGCAGGGCATGGTGCGCCGCAATTCGATGGACGCCTTCGCCAACATCCCGACGGCGGGCAAATATGCGATGGGCTTTGTCGAAGGCTCGGGTGACCGGCTGATCGGGGTGCAGTTGCTCACCGAGGAACAGCAGATCTTCCTCGCGAGCGATTCCGGCAAGGCGATCCGCTTCTCGGCCACCGATGCGCGCGAGACCAAGAGCCGCACCGGCATCGGCGTGCGCGGCATGAGCCTCAAGAAGGGCGGCAAGGTCGTCAGCATGGCGGTGGTCGATCCGCTCACCGCCGACATGGAAACCCGCGAGGCCTATCTGCGCGCGGCGGCGTGGAAGAACAACGACGCGGTCTCCACCCTCCAGGCAGAACAAGTCGCCGCGATGGCGGAAGCCGAGGAGTTCATCCTCACCATCACCGCCAACGGCTATGGCAAGATTTCCTCGGCCTACGAATATCGCACCACCTCGCGCGGTGGCCAGGGGATCACCAATATCGGCACGCCCGACAGCAATCCCGACCGCAATGGCCCGGTGGTGGCGAGCTTCCCGGTCAAGCATGGCTCGCAGCTGATGCTGGTGACCGATCAGGCCAAGCTGATCCGCCTCGACATCGGTTTCCGTCACCTGATCGAAGGCGGGTTCGAGAGCCTCAAGGGCTTCTCGATCTCGGGACGCGGCTCGTCGGGTATCCGCATCTTCGATGTCGCCAAGGACGAGCACATCGTCGGCGCGGCCCTGATCGACGAGACCGAGGAACCGGAGAACGCCGCCGAGGAAGCCATTGCTGCCGAAATGGCTGACGGGGGCGAGGCGCCCTCCGAATAGCCTGCTCGCCAGTGCGGTGATCAAAAAAGGGGCAGAGGGTGAAGGCGCCCCCTGCCCCTTTTTTCATGTGCCTTCAAAACAGGCAGGGCCTCAGCGTACCGGCTGTTCGCCTCGCAAGCACTGCACAATGCCGGTCGCGATCATCACCTGCCCGCCGAAATAGAGCGGCCAGATCAGGAGGTCGGGCAGCACGCCCAGATCAAGCGGCGCGCCGCGCGAGAAGATCAGCCAGTCGCTCACCACGAACAGCACCGCCCCGGTGCCGACGCGGTAGCGCGGATAGTGGCTCATCCACGCGGTCGATGCCATCATCCCGAGGAACCCCGCATAGACCGCAATCGCCACCTCGCCGCTCAGCCAGTAGCTAACCAGCGGGGTGCCGATCAGCAGGGCGAGCCCGACCACCTTCTGCACCGGAGACGGCCTCGCATGACGATTGCGCAGATAAAGCGCGGTCGCGACGCAATGCGCTGCGGCAAAGAAAGCCCCACCGGCGGTGAACCACAGCTCGATCGCCATATCGCCCAGCGCCGCCAGCACGAGCGCGGCCACCAGCAGCCACCCGTCGGAGCGGTGTTTGCCCCCGGGCACCCGGAGCGCGACATAAAGCGCCAGCAAGCCTACCGCGGAACCCTTGAGCAGGATGCCCCACACGCCCTCGGCAATCGGATTATCCTTGAGGAAGAAGAAGGCCGTGCCTGCGGCAATGCTCGCCAGCAGCCACGGACGTTGCTCGATCAGCGCCTGTTTCGCCATGGCCTCCCTCGCCTGTCCAATCCGGCATGACCTGCCGTTGTGCTTGCCCTCGGGCTAACACGCAATTACGCGGGCGACCATGACTGCAACACCGACAATTCACGATGTTCACATCATTGGCGGCGGGCTCGCCGGGAGCGAGGCAGCCTGGCAGCTGGCGCGGCGCGGATTGAAGGTCCGCCTGTCGGAGATGCGCGGCAGCGGGGACAATATGACCCCTGCCCACCAGACCGATGGCCTTGCCGAGCTGGTGTGCTCCAATTCCTTCCGCTCGGATGATGACACCAAGAACGCGGTCGGCCTGCTGCATCACGAGATGCGGATGCTGGATAGTCTGGTGATGCGCGCAGGCGAAGTGGCTCGTGTTCCGGCGGGCAGCGCGATGGCGGTGGACCGCGATGTCTTCTCCGCCGAGGTGGACAAGGCGCTTCAAGCCCACCCCAACATCACCATCGTGCGCGAACGGGTGGACGCCCTCCCCGCAGCCGGGCTCACCATCGTTGCCACCGGACCGCTCACCGCCGAGGCGCTGGCGGGCAGCATCGTGCGCGCCACAGGTTCCGAGCGGCTCGCCTTCTTCGATGCCATCGCGCCGATCATTCACCACGATTCCATCGACATGTCGAAATGCTGGATCCAGTCGCGCTGGAACAAGCGGACCGAGGCCTCGAACGAAGGCGGCGACTACATCAACTGCCCGATGGACAAGGAGCAGTATCTCGCTTTCCACCGCGGGCTGATGGAGGGCGAAAAGACCGAGTTCAAGCAGTGGGAAAAGGACACACCCTATTTCGACGGCTGCATGCCGATCGAGGTGATGGCCGCGCGCGGGGTCGAGACGCTGCGCTATGGGCCGATGAAGGGCGTGGGGCTGGACAATCCCTTCGATGTGACGCCCGAATTCCCGCAAGGCCGCTGGCCCTATGCCGTGGTGCAGCTGCGGCAGGACAACAAGCTTGGCACGTTGTGGAACATGGTCGGCTTCCAGACCAAGCTGAAATACGCCGCGCAAGTGGAACTGTTCCGCACCATTCCAGGTCTGGAGAATGCCGAATTCGCGCGCCTGGGCGGGTTGCACCGCAACACCTTCCTCAATTCGCCCAAGGTGCTCGATCGCCAGCTGCGCCTCACCGCCGCGCCGCATATCCGCTTTGCGGGCCAAGTGACCGGCTGCGAGGGCTATGTCGAAAGCGCCGCCATCGGTCTTGTGGCGGGGATGATGACGGCGGCAGAGTTTGCCGGGCATGACTGGCAGCCCCTGCCCGCCACCACGGCACTGGGTGCGCTGCTCTCCCATATCACCGGCGGTGCCGAGGCCGAGACCTTCCAGCCCATGAACGTCAATTTCGGGCTGTTCCCGCCGCTCCACGAGGTCGGCAAGAAGAGCCGCAAGGAAGCCTACACCAATCGCGCCAAGGCCGATCTGGCCTCGTGGATTGCTTCATCGCGCGAGGCGGTGCCGGCCTAGGGCCTCAGCATTTGCAGGCTGGTTTCTTCGGGGCGGGCTTGGGCGCAGTCGCGGCGAATTCACGCGGGGTAAGCCGGCCATCGCGGTCGCCATCGGCGCTCTCGAAGCGGTCCACCGTCGTCAGCGCCCATTCCTCGAAGGTCAGCAGGTTGTTCCCGTCGGCATCGAGCGCACGGAAGCCGTCGCTGCGGGTCGAGAGCATTTCGTTGCGGGTGATCAGCCGGTCGCGGTTGCGATCATAGCGGAAGAAGCGCTGTTCCTCCTTGGTCAGCTCGCTCACCTCGGGCGGCGCGGGGCCCTTGGCCGCGCCGGGCTCGCTCTGGGGCAGCGCCATGGGATCAGTCTTGCCGGGAGCGCCTGAAGGCGGCGGCGGAGCGCTGTTTTCCACGGCCGCGCGGCCCTGCCACCAGAACACCCCGACACCGGCCAGCGCCAGACCTGCGATTACGCGCAAAACTGCCTGCCGCACGGGTCTGCTCCCCCCTTGCTGTTGCACTTTTGGAAATATACGTAATCAGCTCAAAAAGATAGCCGCCCTGAGCGCAGCAAGCGGCGCGCCCCGCCCCTCCATCATCGGCCGCCCTCCGCGCGCGAGCGAGCGCCGCGCCAGAGCGTCGAGCACGGCGATACCGCGCAAGGATGCGGGCAGCCGCTGCGGCCCGGCAGAGCCCGCCGCCAGCCCCGTCGCAACCAGCGCCGCGCGTTCGCTCTCGTCAGTCACCGCGCAGGCCGCATCGGCCGTCGCCCAGCGTATGCCGGCTGTGGCGACTCGCGGCACGGCAGCCGCCGGAAGAGCCGGATCCAGCGCCAAAAAGAATGCGCTGCGCCCCGCAGAAAATTCGGCAATCTTAACATTTTCAAGGCGCTCTGCTGTGATCAACACCCCCCAGGCATCGACCATCGCCGCCAGCGCTGCCTCGCGCCCGGCCCAGTCGCGTCCGATGGCATCGAGCACCGCATCGCCGCGCGGACGATCCGCGAGCGGCCGGTTTAACGCCTCGCGCCACCAGGCAAGCCGCATCTGGCCCAGCATCGGCTCGGTGGTGCGCGAAACGATGCGCGCAAGCCGCCGATCAAGCTGAAGAGCTGTGCTTAACGGCGCGCGAACCTTTGGCCCACTCCATGCCAGCGCAAGCTCCGCTTCGGGCGGCAGGCTTTCGGGATTTTCGGAAGTCATGGCCGCCGCCTAGCTGTCTGCGTCCGCCTTTGACAAGCGATCTGTCCCGCTCCGGCACGCTTCGCGCAAGGTTGGAGGGAAGCGGCCTCTTAGACTTTGCTTAACCATGGTCTTTGGCAATCCGCTTACCAGACAAGGCTTAAGAGGCAGACTGGTTGAGGGGTCTCTCCGGTTGATCGGAGGGATGCTCGTAAAAGGGACTGCATCCGATGACGCATGGCAGATCATGGTTTGAAAGGCTCCTGCGGTCGCTGTTTCGCGACACCGCAGCGAACACCATTGTCATTGCTGCGGCCGCAATGGTTCCGCTGATGGCGATGGTCGGCGGCGGAGTCGATGCGAGCCGCTACTTCATGACCGCATCACGTATGCAGGCTGCGTGTGACGCAGGCGCTCTGGCTGCACGCCGAGCAATGGTGGACTATACCTTCACCACCGCCCACCGCACCATCGGCCTCAATTTCTACGACCAGAACTTCTCGAACGGAATGTTCGGCCTCGTCAGCGGCACGCGCAACTACACCAGCGACGGTCAGGGCACCGTCACCGGGACGGCCAGCGGCAGCCTGCCGCCGAGCATCATGGGCGCCTTCGGCTTCGGCAATTTCTCGATCAACGTGCGCTGCACGGCCGACATCAACATCTCGAACAGCGACATCATGTTCGTGCTCGACGTCACCGGATCGATGGCGAACTGCCCGGATGGCTCCGACTGCGCTTCCGGCTCCGGTTCCAAGATTGTTGCCCTGCGCTCGGCAGTGATGAGCTTCTACGACACAGTCGAGGCCGCCACCTCTAATTCGGCGCAGGTGCGGTACGGGATCGTGCCCTATTCGCAGCAGGTCAATGTCGGCGGGCTGATTCCGCGCGCGATGATGGCCAGCAGCCACACCTACCAGTCGCGTGTGCCGCGCTACCAGACCGTGCAGATCCTGGTGCCGGGCAACGGCATCAGCGTGGGCGACTGGATCGTCATTTCCGACCAGACCGAGTGGATGCCGCGCAGCTTTTCCAACTGGGGTTCGGCCAACCAGGATCACTACCGCTTCAACAACCGCAGCGGCGATCCCACCCGCACCAACAACGCCGACCGCGACCTGTGCGAGACCTATGACGGACGCACCTACACTGTTGGCGCACAGCGCTGGGAAGTGTTGACCGACACCTACACGCTCAACGTGTGGCAGAGCGGCAGCCTCAACAATCGTGCGGGCTGTTCGGGCCGGATCATCAAGCGCCGTCAGGCGACCACGGCGGACGTCATCCCCGATACCTATCGCAGCGAAATCCAGTTCCGCGACTGGATCTACTGCCCCGTCACCACCGGCGCGACCAATCCGTGCAACGTCAACAATCCTGCCGGCAGCCCGGCCGGTTGGGAGACGGTCAACCTCGCCGATCTCTACGCCTCCAACTCGATCAACATGCCGCTCGGGGCCAATGGTGCTTTCACCAGTGTGACCTGGGACGGCTGCATCGAGGAACCGCAGACCGTGGTGACCGGCACCTATGACCCGCTGCCCGCCGGCGCGCACGATCTCAACATCAACCTTGTCCCCACCACCGAGGCCCAACGTTGGAAGCCGGCCCTGCGCAACGCGGTGTGGAAGCGCGAGGACGGCACAACCAATACGCTGAGCTGGCTCTACCAGACCGGCGACGAAAGCCGCCCGGGTTACACCTGCCCGCGCGCCGCTTTCCGCATGACCGAGATCACCCGCGCGAACCTGCAGACCTATGTCAACGCTCTCGTGGCCAGCGGCAACACCTATCACGATATCGGGATGGTGTGGGGCGCCCGCCTGATCTCGCCGCGCGGGATGTTCGCGGCCGACAACGCCACCGCCCCCAACGGCGATGCGATCCAGCGCCACATCATCTTCATGACCGACGGTATGCTCGTCACCAGCAACGAGAACTATTCGACCCACGGGATCGAGTGGTGGGACCGCCGCATCACCTCTGATGGCAACGGCACGACCGAAGCGACCCGCCGCGCCGCCCGTCTGCAAGCCGTGTGCCGCGCTGCCCGCGCCGAGAACATCACCGTCTGGGTGGTCGCCTTCGGGACAACGCTGACGCAGAACCTGATCGATTGCGCATCGCCCGGCCGCGCTTTCCAGGCCAATGACAATGCCACGCTGACGGCCCAATTCCGTGAAATTGCGCAGAAGATCGCGGCGCTGAGGCTCACCTCGTGATGCGCCGCCCGTCCCTCCGCCTGCCCGGCCTGTTGCGTCGTCTCATCGGCGAGACCAATGCTGCGACCCTCACGGAGTTCGCGCTGATCTCGCCGGTGCTGCTGCTGATGATCATGGGCCTGTTCGACATGGCGCATACGCAATACACCAACTCGATGCTCAACGGCGCCTTGCAGAAGGCCGGTCGCGATCTCACGCTCGAAGGCGCGGGCACCACTATGGCGAACATCAACACCCGGGTCGCGAACAGCGTGCGCCAGGTCGTCCCGCCGACAGCCACGATCCGGTTCGAGGCGCTGTCGCACTTCGACTTCAGCGATATCGGCGAAGGCGAGGAATTCTCCGACGATAACAACGACGGCGTGTGCAACAACAACGAGGTCTTCGTCGACGACAACAGCAACGGGACGCGGGATAATAATCGCGGGACCAACGGGATCGGCGGCGCGCGCGACGCGGTGCTCTACACCGCGATCGTCACCTATCCGCGCCTGTTCCCGATGTATGAGCTGGCCGGTATGTCGCAAAACGTGACCCTGCGTGCCTCGACCGTGCTGCGCAACCAGCCCTACGACGAACAGGACCGCAACGCGCCTACGGGGAATTGCACATGATACCCGTCACCCTTCCCGCCTCGCCCGCTGTCGGCATGGGTGCGGCTGCCGCTTTCGGCAAGCGCCTCGGCCAGCTGCGCCGCCGCCTTGCACGCGACAATTCGGCGGTGGCCTTTGTCGAGTTCGCACTTTCGGCGCCGGTGGTGCTGACGATGGGCCTGCTCGGCACCGAGACCGCCTATTTCGTGATCGCGCATATGCAGGTCAGCCAGCTGGCGATGCAGGTGGCCGACAACGTCTCGCGCGTGGGCGAACAGGACGTGCTCACCGCACGCCGGGTGTTCGACAGCGATATCAACGAAAGCTTCGTCGGCGCGGAAAAGCTGGGCGCCAATCTCGGCATCTTCGATCGCGGGCGGGTGATCGTCTCCAGCCTGCAGCAGAACGGACAAGGCGGCCAGTGGATCGCCTGGCAGCGCTGCCGCGGGGCCAAGAACCACACCTCGAGCTTCGGCCTGCAAGGTACAGGCGCCACGGGCACCAGCTTTGCCGGCATGGGCCGGCCCGGCAACCTCATCACCGCGTCCCCCGGCACGGCGGTAATCTTTGTCGAGGTGGCTTACGACTACCGCTCGCTCACCCCGTTCCAGGCCTATAACGGGAACGTGATCACCTACACCGCCGCCTTCAACATCCGCGATTCGCGCGATCTGACGCAGCTTTACGACGATGGCCCGACGGCGACGTGCAACGTCTTTTCGGCAGCCCGCCCGACCTGATTGCGGCCGGGCGGCGCCAGTTCCGTCCTATTTGTAGCACACCTTGCGCGCCGCTTCTGCGATACGCGGGGCATCGATCAGCGCGCGCTTTTCGAGGTTGGCGGCATAGGGCAGCGGCACATCCTCGTTGCACACCCGCATGACGGGCGCATCGAGGTGATCGAAGCCCTCTTCCATGCAGATGGCGATGATCTCGCTGGCGATCGAGCAGGTCGGCCAGCCTTCCTCGGCCACCACCACGCGGTTGGTCTTGGCAAGGCTGGTGAGCACGGCCTGCTTGTCGAGCGGGCGCAAGGTGCGAAGGTCGATCACTTCGGCATCGATCCCCTCGTCCGCCAGCGTCGCGGCCGCTTCGAGCGCCAGACCGACACCGATCGAATAGCTGACGATGGTGACGTCCTTGCCTTCGCGCATGATCCGCGCCTTGCCGATCGGCAGGACGTAATCATCGACATCGGGCACATCGAAGCTGCGGCCATAGACCAGCTCGTTTTCGAGGAAGACCACCGGATCTTCCGAGCGGATCGCGGCCTTCATCAGACCCTTGGCGTCGGCCGCATCATAGGGGGCGATCACGATCAGGCCCGGAACGCTGGCATACCACGGCCCGTAGTTCTGCGAGTGCTGCGCGCCGACGCGGGAGGCCGCGCCGTTGGGGCCGCGGAACACGATCGGACAGCGCATCTGCCCGCCCGACATGTAGTTGGTCTTGGCGGCCGAATTGATGATGTGGTCGATCGCCTGCATCGCGAAGTTGAAGGTCATGAACTCGACGATCGGACGAAGCCCGCCCATCGCCGCGCCCGTGCCGATCCCGGCAAAGCCATATTCGGTGATCGGGGTGTCGATCACGCGCTTGGGGCCGAATTCGGCGAGCAACCCTTGCGTGACCTTGTAGGCGCCCTGATACTCGGCGACTTCCTCGCCCATCACGAAGACGCGCGGGTCACGGCGCATTTCCTCGGCCATGGCATCGCGCAGCGCCTCGCGCACCGTGGTGCTGGTGAGGCTAGTGCCGGCGGGGATGGCCGGGTCCATCGCGGCGACAGGCGCTGCCGGAGCGGGCTTTTCCGCCTTGGGCGCAGGGGCCGGAGCCGGAGCGGGCGCAGGCGTTGCGACGGGAGCAGTTGCAGGTGCGGCCACCTCCCCTTCCCCGGCGATGAGCGCGATCACCGCGCCAACCGCCACATCCTCGGTCCCGGCAGGCACGAGGATCTTCTCGAGCACGCCTTCGTCGATTGCCTCGAATTCCATCGTCGCCTTGTCGGTCTCGATCTCGGCGATGATATCGCCCGGCTCGATCCGGTCACCTTCCTGCTTCAGCCACTTGGCGAGCGTGCCCTGCTCCATCGTCGGCGAGAGAGCCGGCATCTTCAGTTCAATTGCCATGGCTCAATACTCCCCCACCAGAACATCGGTGTAGAGTTCGGCCATCTCCGGCTCGGGCGAGGTTTCGGCAAAATCGGCAGCAGCCGCGACTTCGGCGCGGATTGCCTTGTCGATCGCCTTCAGTTCGTCCTCGGTGCAGCCGTTCTCGATGAGGGTCTTCTTCAGCCCCTCGATCGGATCGTGCTGTTCGCGCTGTTCCTGCACCTCCTCGCGGGTGCGGTACTTGGCCGGATCGGACATGGAGTGGCCGCGGTAGCGATAGGTGTTGCACTCCATCAGCACCGGGCCCTTGCCAGCGCGGACATGAGCGAACGCGACTTCGGCCGCGGCGCGCACTTCGAGCACGTCCATCCCGTTCACTTCCATGCCGGGAATGCGGAACGCCGTGCCGCGGCGGTAGAACCGGGTTTCGGCCGAGGAGCGCTTGGACGCGGTGCCCATCGCATACTGGTTGTCCTCGACCACGAAGACAATCGGCAGGTTCCACAGGGCCGCCATGTTGAAGGTCTCGTAGACCTGCCCCTGGTTGGCCGCGCCGTCGCCGAAATAGGCAAGGCACAGGCCCCCGTCGTTGTTGTACTGGTGCGCGAGCGCAAGCCCGCCGCCGAGTGCCACCTGCGCGCCGACGATGCCGTGGCCGCCGTAAAACTTATGTTCGGTCGAGAACATGTGCATCGAGCCGCCCTTGCCGCGCGAGATGCCGGATTCGCGCCCCGTCAGCTCGGCCATGATCACCTTGGGATCGATCCCGTAGGCAAGCATGTGGCCGTGATCGCGGTAACCGGTGATGACGGAATCGCATGCACCATCGAGCGCGCTCTGGAGGCCGATGGCGACCGCTTCCTGCCCGATATAGAGGTGGCAGAAGCCGCCGATCAGGCCGAGGCCGTAAAGCTGGCCGGCCTTCTCCTCGAACCGCCGGATCAGAAGCATCTGGCGGTAGAATTCCAGCATCTCCGCCTTGGACGCGGCATAGCGCTTCTTCGCGACAAAGGCGTCCTGCAGCGAGTGCAGGATGAAATCCTCGTCATCCATGGCGGATGCGGGGGTTTTTGCCGCACGCGGCGGCTTTGCAGGCTGTTTGGCCAAAATCTCGATCCCTTCCCGTGCGCGCATCAGGGGAGGAGCGGCGCGCAATAATCGTATAGTCGGGGAATGCCCCGCGACGCAACGTCAAGCGCGCCTTCAGCCACGCACGCGCATACGAAATCAGCAAATAAGGCTCGGGCGCCTATTTCTCGTCCTCGAGGGTGATGACCACATCATCCTCGTGGATCACGCCCAGCTGTTCGCGCACCAGCTCGCTGGCCAGATCGGGGTCAGCAGCGTCAGGGTCGAGCAGCTTGACGCGGTTGCGCAGAGCATCGCGTTCAGCCTTGAGGCGGACGATCTCGGCGTCGCGCTGCTTCAGGGCGGCGGCATTCTCGCTCCATGCGAGCAGCCCGGTGGGGCCCGCGACTGCAAAGCCCGCGATGGCAAGCAGCACCAGCAGCGCGATCATCTGCTTGCCTCTTTCGCTCGAACCCGGCTTGCGCATGGCTGACCTGTTCTCCCTTGCCGACGGCCCTAAAGAATCACACTTGGCCCCGCACCGCAAGCACCAAGCATGCCGCCCCCATAAAGACTGGGGCGCTCGGCTCAATAGGAGCGCGGCAGGCCGAGCACATGTTCGGCCAGATAGGACAGGATGAGATTGGTCGAGATCGGCGCGACAGTGTAGAGCCGCGCCTCGCGGAACTTGCGCTCGACGTCATATTCCTCGGCAAAACCAAAGCCGCCGAAGGTCTGCACGCACATGTCGGCCGCGGCCCAGCTGGCTTCGGAGGCGAGAAGCTTGGCCATGTTGGCCTCCTCGCCCGGGTTACCCCCTTCATCGTAAACGCGCGCGGCATGGTGCACCATCAGCTCGGCAGCGCGCATCTGGGCATAGCAGCGCGCGATCGGGAACTGCACGCCCTGGTTCTGGCCGATGGGGCGGGCGAACACGCTGCGATCCTTGGCATAGTCGGTCGCCTTGCGGATGAACCACTTGGCATCGCCGATGCACTCGGCCGCGATCAGGATGCGCTCGGCATTCATGCCCGACAGGATGTAGCGGAAGCCCTTGCCCTCCTCGCCCACGAGGCTGCTGGCGGGGATGCGCAGATCATCGAAGAACACCTCGCAGGACGAGTGGTTCATCATCGTGCGGATCGGCTTGATGCTCATGCCGTTTTTCAGCGCGGCCTGCATGTCGACGAGGAAGATCGAGAGGCCTTCGGTCTTGCTCGCCGCCTGTTCGCGCGGGGTGGTGCGGGCGAGCAGCAGCATGAGATCAGAATGTTCGGCGCGGCTCGTCCAGATCTTCTGGCCGGAGATCACATATTCATCGCCATCGCGGACGGCGCGGGTCTTGAGGCTCAAGGTATCCGTGCCGCTGGTGGGCTCCGACACGCCAAAGGCCTGAAGCCGCAATTCCCCGCTGGCGATGCGCGGCAGATAGGCCGCCTTCTGCGCCTCCGATCCATAACGCAGCAGCGTGTTCATGATGTACATTTGCGCATGGGCCGAGGAGCCGTTGCAGCCCGACGCCTGGATTTCCTCCATGATCACGCAGGCCGCCTCAAGGCTGAGGCCGCTGCCGCCATGCTCTGTCGGGATCAGCGCGGCAAGGAAGCCTGCTTGTGTCAGCGCATCGACAAATTCGCCCGGATAGGCGCGCGCGGCATCCTTGGTGCGCCAGTATTCGCCCGGAAAACCATCGCACAGGCTAGCGACCGCGCGGCGGATTTCGGCCAGTTCCTCGGGCTCGTGGGCGGTGGACACGCGATGCTCTCCTTCAACCTGGCGGGCGGATTGAACGCTTGCGCGCCACAAGTCCACCTGACGAATTTATGCGCTTTTGCCACGCGGCTCTCCCGTGGCAATCCCGTTTCGATCTGATACTGACCGCGCGTGACGACTCCCACTCCCCTCGCCTATCTCACCCGCACGCAAGAACGCGCGCTGGCGCTCACCATCGCGGTGGTGACGGCCAATGCCTATTACATCCACCCGATCATCGGCGAGGTGGCGCGCGCCTTTGACGTTGGCGAGGGCGAGATCGGGCTGGTCCCCGCGCTCAACCAGCTGGCACTCGCGCTCGGGATCCTGCTGCTGCTGCCGCTGGGCGATTTCTATTCCAACCGCCGCTTGTGCCTGATCTTCGTTGCGGGCCAGACCCTGTGTCTTGGCGGCATGGTGCTGGCGCCCGGCTTCGTGCTGTTTACTGCCGCCTCGACCTTGCTCGGCTTCTTCACCATCGCGCCCTACCTGATCCCCGCTTTTGCCTCGAAACGGGTCGCGCCCGAGCGTCTCGGGCAAGTCACAGCCCAGCTCACCGCCGCGGTGATCTTCGGCATTCTGGTGGCGCGCGTCGGCGCAGGCGTGATTGCCGAACATGCCGACTGGCACACCGTCTATGTCTGCGCCTTTGCGATCATGGTGGGGGTGACGTGCTTTCTGCCCTTTGCCATGCGCAGCGAAGGCACCGCACCCAAGCGCTCCGGGGCCAGCTATGGCGCGCTGATCGCCTCGGTCTTCACGCTAGCGGCCAGGCATCCCGACATGCGGCTCTCGGCAGCGATGCAAGGGCTGAACTTTGCGACCTTCACGGCCACATGGCTGGCCCTCGCGCTGCATCTGACCAGCCCGGCGATGGGATATGGCACGGATGATGTCGGCTTTCTGGCCGGGATCGCGGCGGTCAGCGTCGTCACCACGCCGCGGCTCGGGCGCTGGGCGGACCGGGTCGGCCCGCGCCGCGCGCGGATCGCGGCGGCGCTGGTGCAATTCGTCGGCATCGCGCTGTTCTATCCGCTGGGCTTTTCGATTCTGGCAGTGCTGGTGCCGCTGTTCATCGTCAATCTCGTCGGCCCGACAGTGGATGTGACCGGACGGATGACGCTGTTCACGCTCGCCCCGGACATCCGCACGCGGCTCACCACCAGCTATATCGTCACCATGTTCGTGGGCGGCGCGATCGGCTCTGCTGCGGGCACGGCGATCTACGAGGCGGGTGGCTGGGCGGCGGCCTGCGCGCTGCTGCTGGCCATGTCGAGCGCGGTGCTGAGCCTTGCGATCTATGCCGAGCGGCGCTGGCGCAGGCTGGGTGATGTTGAGGCCGCCTGACAGGAAAAGTGTCAAGCTTCTCATTTTATTAGGAAATTTCCGCTAGTTCGGTCAATGAAAGGCGTTCAGGCCAGAAACCGAATGACGGGCCAATCCTCCCCTCACTCCGGTCGGGCCGAACGCCTTTTGCTTTGCCTGTCATGCTGCTGGGTGAGTGGTGACCCCGGCGCGATTCGAACGCGCGGCCCCCAGATTAGGAATCTGGTGCTCTATCCGGCTGAGCTACGGGGTCCCGTGGCTCTCTTAGCATCCACTTCCTTCAATTCAACTTATCCGGCGGGGCCACGGGGAACGGCAGCGGCGCGACCGGCACGCCCTCCTCGATAAGGGCCTTGGCTTCGGCGAGGCTCGCCTGCCCGTGGATCGGGGCTTCGTCGCGCTCGCCATAATGCATCTTGCGGGTTTCATCGGCGAACTTGTCACCCACCCATGTCGAGTTTCTGAGCGCTTCGGCCTGCGCCTTGGCGAGCGCAGCCAGCGCCTTCTGCACCTCTGGCGGCATCGGCGTGTTGGCCATCGGCTGCGCGGCGGCGGGGGCCGGCGCATCGGCGCGGGTGTTGCCCTTGGCAGGCACGGCCGGCGCCATCGGCGCCTTGCTCACCTCACCCGAACCGCAGGTCGGACAAGCCAGCAATCCGCGCGCGTGCTGATCCTCGTAATCGGCCGAGGAGCCGAACCAGCCCTCGAAACGGTGGCCTTGCTGACAGGAGAGGTCGAAAACGATCATGGCGATCAGGATTTGGGAATTGCGCGGCGATTGGCAAGAGCGGGCACCTGCGTGCGCACTTCGGCAATGCGGGCAAGGTCGATATCGCAGAACGCGAGCCCCGGCGCATCTCCCCCCATGTCGAGCAGCACTTCTCCCCAGGGATCGACCACGAGGGAATGGCCATAGGTCTCGCGCCCGTCCTCGTGGCGGCCCACCTGGGCTGCGGCGATGACGAAGGCGGAAGACTCGATCGCCCGGGCGCGCAGCATGACGTGCCAGTGCGCTGCGCCCGTGGGACGGGTAAAGGCAGCGGGCACGGCGATTGTCTCGCAGCGCCGGTCGCCCAACTCTCCGAACAGCGCGGGGAACCTCAGGTCGTAGCAGATCGTGAGGCCAAGCCGCCCGACCGGCGTGTCCTCGATCACCACCACCTCTTCGCCCGGGCGATAGGCATTGCTCTCGCGCCAGCTTTCGCCGTTTGCGAGATCCACATCGAACATATGGATCTTGTCGTAGGTGTCTGGTCGCTCGCCGTCAGGTGCGAACAGCATTGATCGGTTGGCATTGCGCCCGCCCCCCGCCGCCACCGCCATCGAGCCGAGCGCGATGGTGAGCCCGTGCTCCTCGGCCAGATTGGCGAGCATCGGCACGAAAGGCGAGGCGTCCTGCGACACGATATGCGGCGCGGCGCGCGCGGTCGCGATCGAGCAGCAGCGACATTTCAGGCGTGAAGAGCATCTGCGCCCCGCCCTCCACAGCATCAGAGGCGGCGCGCGCGATCGTGTCGAAGTTGCGCCCCGGATCAATCCCGGAGCACATCTGCAAAACGGCGATCCGCGGCATCAGCCTGCCAGAAGCGCGTCGAGCTTGCCCGCAGCCTCCAGCGCGGCGAGATCATCGCTCCCGCCCACGTGCACCTCGCCGATGAAGATCTGCGGCACGGTCATCGCGTTGGGCGCGCGGGCGAGCATTTCCTCGCGCTTCGGCCCGCCCAGCGTGATGTCATATTCGGTGAAGACCGCGCCTTTCTCGGTCAAAAGGCGCTTCGCCCGCACGCAGAAGGGGCAGGCGAACTTGGTGTAGATATCGATCTGTGGGCCAGCCATCATGTCCTCTTGAAAGCGTGCTGCGATAGCCCAGATAAAGCCTGTTGCCGCGTTCCGCCAGTCTTGGGGAACACCTGCGGTGACACGCGGGTGCTGTATCCGGCAGGCCCGCGCCAGACCAAATTGCTCAGACACGAGGATTTGCATCAATGTCGCGTTTCGATTTCACCCCCTATCGCCGCAGCACCGTGGGTTTTGACCGCCTGTTCGACCTGCTCGAAAACCAGGCCCGCCTCAACGCCGGCGACAATTATCCCCCCTTCAACATCTCGCGTTCGGGCGAGGACAATTACCGCATCACGCTGGCCGTGGCGGGCTTCCGTCCGGGCGATATCGACATCACCGCCCAGCAGAACCTGCTGGTCGTGCAGGGCCGCAAGCGCGACGAGATCGCGGACGGATCGGAGCTGATCCATGTCGGCATCGCCAATCGCGGGTTCGAGCGCCGCTTTGAACTGGCCGATTTCGTGCGCGTCGAAAGCGCCGACCTTGCCGACGGGCTGCTGACCATCGATCTGGTGCGCGAAGTGCCCGAGGCGATGAAGCCCAAGAAGATCGCGATCAATGGCGCCGCACGGCTGACTGCTGTGCAGCTGGACGACGCGGACAAGGCCTCCAGCGCTGCCTGAACATCGGAATTGATGGAAAACTGAGGGCCGTAGGGGGCGGGTCTTGCGATCCGCCCCCGCGGCTTAAGCCGCCTTGCCTGATCCTGTCCGTCCGGGTCGCAGAAGACGGACAAAACGCGGCAAGCTCGTGACCATGAAAGGACCGTAAAACAGGTCCGGTCTGCCGCATCGGCAACCCGGTGAGACAAGACCCTTCTACCCGGGGAGGACCTTACAAATCCCTTCCTTGGGCCAGCGTCTAATGCGGAAACGCAATCTCACGCAAGCGTAAACTTACAAAGTTGTAAGGAAGCGACAGCGCCGCTCAAATCCTTGTAACAAAACGACCCATACCCGCGTCCAGCGCAGCGAAAACCGCCCTGCTACCCTGTCACAATTGTGTCGAAAAAATCAGACGAGTCGCGACTGTTCCAGGGCTGCGGCGATGAAACCGGCGAACAGCGGGTGCGGATCGAAGGGCCGCGATTTCAGCTCCGGATGGAACTGCACGCCCACGAACCAGGGGTGATCGGGCCGCTCGACGATTTCGGGCAGCAGGCCGTCCGGGCTCATGCCCGCAAAGATCAGGCCCTGCTTCTCCAGAGGCTCGATGAAGGCGCTGTTGACCTCGTAGCGGTGGCGGTGGCGTTCGGAGATGATCTCCGCCCCGCCATAGATGCGCGCGGTGTGGCTGTTGGCGGCCAGCTTGGCCGGATAGGCGCCCAGACGCATCGTGCCGCCCAGATCCCCGCCCGCTTCTCGCTGCTCGATGCCTTCCTTGGTCATCCATTCGGTGATGATGCCCACCACCGGCGTTTCGGTCTCGCCGAATTCGGTCGAGGAGGCATCGGCGAAACCGGCCGCGCGCGCGCCTTCGATGCAGGCCATCTGCATGCCGAGGCAGATGCCGAAGAACGGCACATTGCGGGTGCGTGCGAAGGTAACTGCGGCGATCTTGCCCTCGCTCCCGCGCTCGCCGAAGCCGCCGGGCACGAGGATGCCGTGCATCGGCTCCAGCGCGGCAGCGATCTCGGAATTGTCGCCTTCGAAGATTTCCGCGTCGATCCAGCGGATATTGACCTTCACCCGGTTGGCAAGCCCGCCATGCACCAGCGCCTCGTTGAGGCTCTTGTAGGCATCGGGCAGGCCCACATACTTGCCGACGACAGCGATCGTTACCTCGCCCTCGGGGTTGAAATAGCGGTCGGTGACGTCGCTCCACGCGGCCATGTCGGGCTCGGGCGCATCGGTGATGCCGAAGGCGCGCAGGACTTCCTTGTCGAGCCCTTCGGCGTGATATTGCTGCGGCACCGAATAGATCGAGGGCGCATCCAGCGCCGGGATCACTGCTTCCTTGCGCACGTTGCAGAAGTTGGCGATCTTCTGGCGCTCGCTTTCGGGGATCGGATGCTCGGCGCGGCACAGCAGGATGTCAGGCTTGATCCCGAGGCTGGCAAGCTCGCGCACCGAGTGCTGGGTCGGCTTGGTCTTCAGCTCGCCCGCCGCCTTGATATAGGGCACCAGCGTGACATGGACGCTCACCGTCTGGAACGGTTCGAGCTCGTTACGAAGCTGGCGGATCGCTTCCATGAAGGGCAGCGATTCGATGTCGCCCACGGTCCCGCCGATTTCGCACAGGATGAAATCATGATCACCCTGATCGGCGAGCGCGAAGGCCTTGATCGCGTCGGTGACGTGCGGGATCACCTGCACGGTCGCGCCGAGATAGTCGCCGCGGCGTTCCTTGGCGATGATGTCGCGGTAGATGCGGCCCGAGGTGATGTTGTCGCTCTGGCGCGAGGAAACGCCGGTGAAGCGCTCGTAATGGCCAAGGTCGAGATCGGTCTCGGCCCCGTCATCGGTCACATAGACCTCGCCGTGCTGGTACGGGCTCATCGTGCCCGGATCGACGTTGAGATAGGGATCGAACTTGCGGATGCGGACCTTGTAGCCACGCGCCTGCAGGAGGGCCGCCAAGGAGGCTGCCATGAGACCTTTGCCGAGCGAGGAGACCACGCCGCCGGTGATAAAAATGAACCGCGCCATGGGAGTCGGGCCTTAAGCAGCGAGAGGGATTCGGGGCAAGCGAATTGAGCAGGCGATCGGCCTGCCATCCACAGCCCTGTGACAAATGCGCCGCGCAGCCGCCTGAGCGGGGCGCGGGCGTTCGGGCTTACTGGCCCTGCGGAGCCCCGGCAGGCGCTGCGGGTGCGGCAGGGGCAGGCGCAACGGGTGCGACCGGCTCGGCCAGCGGGTCAACCCCGGGGGCCGGAGCGCCGGTGGCGCGTTCCAGCGTCGTGCTGACCGTGCCCACCCGGCTTTCGCGCACGGCCAGAGCCGCGAGCACGATGGCAAGGGTGACAAAGACAATCGCCAGCCACTTGGTCGCCCGGGTCAGGAAATCCGCTGCCCCGCGCGCACCGAAAGCGCCAGACGGGCTGCCGCCGATCCCCAGCCCGCCACCTTCGGAGCGCTGCATCAGCACCACGCCGACGAGAGCTGCGGCCACGATGGCCTGGATCACGGTGAGGAAAAGGAACAGCGACATGAAGGATACTCTTGGCAAGGGCGCGTGTGCGCACCCGGGAAACGTCATTGGGCGCCATGTAGGCTGCGCGGGCGAAATCGGCAAGGGTGGGCGGGGGCCTGAGCGCGCCCCTGCCCTCCCGGCTTAGTGGTCGGACGGCTCGCCGGCAGCGAGCGCGATGCCCATAAAGCTGTCGGCGGTGAGGCTTGCGCCGCCCACCAGCGCTCCGCCGACATCGGGCACGGCGAAAATTTCGGCCGCGTTTTCCGGCTTTACCGAGCCGCCGTAAAGGATGCGCACATCCCCGCCCTGCTCGGCGCCGTAGAGGCTGACGAGCAGCTTGCGGATGACGGAGTGCATTTCGGCAATGTCATCGGTGGTCGCGGCATTGCCGGTGCCGATCGCCCAGATCGGTTCATAGGCGACCGTGATCCGCTCGGCGATATCGGCCGGCGCATCGGCTGGTGCGGGCAGCGAGGCCTTCAATTGCTTCTTCACGAAGGCCACGGCCTTGCCCGAATCGCGGGTCTGCGCGCTTTCGCCGCAGCACATGATGATGCGCAGGCCTGCACCAAGCGCTGCGGCCGCCTTGGCGCGCACCAGCGCATCGCTTTCGCCATGGCCCTGACGGCGCTCGGAATGGCCGAGGATCACGAACTTGGCGCCAGCATCGGCCACCATCGCGGCGGAAATATCGCCGGTGAAGGCCCCGCCATCGGCGTGGTGGCAATCCTGCGCCCCGACCGAGATCTGCTCGGCCTCGCGGTGGATCGGGTGGATCAACGTGAAGGGCGGCGCGAGTGCGACCTCGACCTTCATGTGGCGCTGGGCGGCACGATCGATCGCGCGCGCTTCGGAAAGCATCGCGCGGGTGCCATGCATTTTCCAGTTTCCGACGATGTAGGGTCGGCGAGTCATGGGTGTGTCCTGCACCTTGAGAGAGGGAATGGCGATTGTTTTTGGGCCTTAGGGCCAATGTTCTTGGGCCTTAGGGCCAAGGGGCCGCGTCCGCTAGCCGAACATCCGCGTCCAGTCAAAAGGCTGCATCCACAAACAACAAAAGGCCCCCAGACCTGTTGCCGCGCGGACGCAGGGCCGATAAAGCGCGCCTCGCGCCGGTTGTAGAAGCGGCGTCCAGCAGCCGTTCTGACCACCCGGGATCACGCCAGCAATGCTCACCTTCTTCCGCCAATTCTTCCAGTCGAAGATCGGTCTGCCGATTTTCCTCGGCTTTCTGGTGCTGATGGCGCTCGCCTTTGCGGTGGCCGATATCACCGGCACGGGCAGCAGCTTCGGCACGGTCTCGGGCAATGACAATATCGCGGTGGTGGGCGACGAGCCGATCGCCACGGGCGAGGTGGTGCTGGCGGCGAACAATGCGCTCGATCAGGTGCGCCAGCAGAACCCGGGCCTCGCCATGCCCGAATTCATCCGCGCCGGCGCCTTCGACGAAGTGCTGCGCCAGCTGATCGACCGCTTCGCCATTTCGCAATATGCCCGCAAATATGATCTCGCCGCGGGCGACAACCTCGTCAATTCCGAGATCCTCCAGATCCAGGCCTTCAAGTCGCTGGCGGGCGAGTTCGACGAGCAGACCTATCTCGCCGCTCTGCGCCAGCGCGGGCTGACCGATGCGACCTTCCGCAAGGATCTGGTGGCCGGCCTGCTGGAAGACCAGCTGCTCCTGCCCGCGCTCGCCGCGCCGCAGCTGCCGGAAAAGGTCGCACGTCAATATGCCGCACTGGTGCTCGAACGCCGCGTCGGCGAGATCGCGCTGATCCCGTCGAGCGCCTTTGCCCCGGCCGCAGCCCCGACCGAGGCGCAGCTGACCGAATGGTACGGCGCCAATCGCAGCCTGTTCCTGCGGCCCGAGCGGCGCACCTTGCGCTTTGCGGTGTTCGGCACCGACAGCCTCAAGGTCAACGCCGCCGCCACCGAGGCCGAAATCGCCCCGCGCTACAAGAAGGACGCAGGCCTCTATCAGGCGCGCGAACGCCGCGCTGTCACCACCTTTGTCGTGCCCACCGAAGACGCGGCCAAGGCGCTTGCTGCCCGCATCCGCTCCGGCACTGCGCTCGAGGCCGCTGCCCGCGATGCCGGGTTCAGCGCCTCCAAGGCAGAACTGCGCACCCGCGAGGAGATGGCCACCGCCACCAGCTTCGCCTTTGCCGAAAACGCCTTCAAGGCCACCCAGGGCGGCGTGGTCGAGCCGGCCAAGGGCACGCTCGGCTGGTATGTCGCGCGGCTCGACAGCGTCGAGAAGATCCCGGCGCGCAGCCTTGCCGAAGTGCGCGGCGCGATTGCCGAGCAGATCGGCACGGAAAAGCGCAGCGCCGCCACCGCCGATCTCATCGCCGAGATCGAAAGCGAGATCGACGGGGGCACCGCGCTCGCCGAAGTCGCCAAGTCCTATGGCCTCAAGGTCGAAACCACGCCGGCCCTTCTCGGCAATGGTCAGGCCTATGGCCAGCCCAGTGTCCAGATCGTGCCGCAGCTTGCCCCCGTGCTCCAGACCGCCTTCCAGATGGAAGAGAGCGAGCCGCAGCTGGCTGAAGTCGTGCCCGGCCAGCAATTCGTGATCTTCGAGGTCGCCCGCGTCGATGAAGCCGCCGCCCCGCCGCTCGCCGAAGTGCGCGCACAGGCCGAAGCCGGGTGGAAGCAGGCGCAGGGCGCCAAGCTGGCCCGCGCTGCGGCGGACCGCATCCTCGGCAAGGTGCGCGCCAAGACCGATCTGCGCGCCGCGCTCGGCGCCGAAGGCAAGCCCTTCGAGATCGAGCCGATCAATCTTGAACGCCGCGCGCTGATCGCCCAGCGCGGCCAGCGCATCCCGCCGCCGCTGGTGCTGATGTTCTCGATGGCCGAAGGCTCGGTCAAGCTGCTCGAAGGCCCGCGCAATATCGGCTGGTACATCGTCAGCCTCGACGAGATCGCCACCGATCCGGTCGACAAGGAACCCGGCCTGCTCCAGCAGACCCGCGGCCAGCTCGCCCCGACGGTGAGCGAGGAATATCGCCGCCAGGCCGCTGCCGCGATGCGCAAGGAACTGGGCACGACCCGCAACAACGCCGCCATCGATGCGGTGCGCAAGCAGCTTGCGGGCGAGCAATAGGCCAGGGCGTGACCGCAACCGGACTGCCTGAAAACGCCGCAGCTGCCACGGCCCTGCTCGCCTCCGGGCGCCCGGCGCTGGTATGGCGGCGGATCATTGCCGATAGCGACACGCCGGTTGGCGCGGCGCGGCGGCTGATCGTGCCGGGCCGCGGCGACTTCCTGCTCGAAAGCGTCGAGGGCGGCGAAGTGCGCGGGCGCTACTCGCTGCTCGGGCTCGATCCCGATCTGGTGTTCCGTGCGAGTGGCGAGAGCGCCGAGATCAACCGCGACTGGAAGCTCGACCGCGAAGCCTTTGCCCCGTGCGAAGGCAATGCCCTTGCCGCGCTGCGCGATCTTGCCGCAACCTGCCGCATCGATCCCATGCCCGAAGGCCTGCCGCCCGCGCTCGCCTGCCTCGTGGGCTATCTCGGCTACGAGACCATCGGCCTTGTCGAGACCCTGCCGCGCGCGCCCGACAGTCCGCTCCAGCTGCCCGACATGCTGTTCGTGCGCCCCACGGTGATCCTGGTGTTCGACGGGCTCACCAATGCGCTGTTCGCCATCGCTCCGATCTGGGAAGCGACTGACCCGGAAGCGTCGGTGGAACGCGCGGGCGAGCGGATAGATGCCGCCCTATCCCAGCTTGGCACCGCCATTCCGGCGGCAGACACCGCTGCCCTGCCCGATACCCTGCCCGATCTTTCTCCGGTGATCGCGGCCGATGACTACAAGGCGATGGCGCTGGCGGCGAAGGACTACATTCTTGCAGGCGACATCTTTCAGGTGGTGCTGGCGCAGCGCTTCACCTGCCCCTTCCCGCTCCCCCCGCTGGCGCTCTATCGCGCATTGCGGCGGGTGAACCCCTCGCCTTTCCTCTATTTCCTCGATCTGCCCGGCTTCGCGCTGGTCGGCTCCAGCCCGGAAATCCTTGTGCGCGTGAGAGAAGGCGAGGTCACTATCCGCCCGATCGCCGGAACCCGTCCTCGCGGGGCCACGCGCGAAGAGGACATCGCCAACGAAGCCTCCCTGCTGGCCGATCCCAAGGAGCGGGCCGAGCACCTGATGCTGCTCGATCTCGGACGCAATGATGTCGGACGCGTCGCGGCTGCAGGCACGGTCGAGGTCACCGACAGCTTCACCATCGAGCGCTACAGCCACGTGATGCACATCGTCAGCAATGTGGTGGGGCAGCTCGACACATCGAAGGACGCGCTCGATGCGCTCTTTGCGGGCTTCCCGGCAGGCACTGTCTCCGGCGCGCCCAAGATCCGCGCCTGCGAGATCATCGCGAGCCTCGAACCGGAAACCCGCGGCGCCTATGCCGGCGGCGTCGGCTATTTCGCGCCCGACGGCAGCCTTGATAGCTGCATCGTGCTGCGCACCGCCGTGGTGAAGGACGGGGTGATGCATGTGCAGGCGGGCGCGGGGATCGTCGCGGACTCAAATCCCGATTACGAACTCGCCGAATGCCGCGCCAAGGCCGGTGCGCTGATCGCCGCCGCGCGCGAGGCAGTGCGGGTCGCAGGCGAGCCGGGGTATGGCCAATGATCGCCGCCGCCATCCGTTCGCTGGCGCTGATGCTGGTGCTCGCCCTCGCTCTGCCGGGCCAAGCGCTCCGCGCCGAGGACTGGCGCGCACAGGCGAAAGAGCACAGCATTGCGATCAAGGATTTCCGCTTCGGCACGGGCGAGACCCTGCCTGAAGTGACCATGCACGCCCTCACGCTGGGGACCCCGCGCCGCAATGCGGCGGGCGAGATCGTCAATGCGGTGATGCTGCTCCACGGCACGGGCGGCGATGCCACCTCGCTGCTCCAGCCCCATTTCGGCGATCTGATGTTTGCGCGCGGAGCCCCGCTCGACATCACCAAGATGTTCGTCATCTCGCCAAGCAGCCTCGGCCACGGCAAGAGCAGCAAGCCGAGCGACGGGCTGCGACTCGCCTTCCCGCGTTACGACTATGACGACATGGTGCGCGCCCAGCACCGGATGTTGACCGAAGGCTTCGGCATTGCCCGGCTCGACATGATCATCGGCACTTCGATGGGCTGCATGCAGTCCTTCGTGTGGGGGCCGATGTACCCCGGTTTCGTGCGCCGCTATGTGCCGCTCGCCTGCAATGCGATCCCGATTGCAGGGAGGAACCGGATGTTCCGCCAGATCGTGATCGACGGCTTCCGCAATGATCCGGCTTACGCGGGCGGCAATTACGCCGATCCGGCGGCCTTGAAGCAGGGTCAGGAAACCTTTGCCAACATGTCGCTGATCGCGGGCAGCAATCCCTACCGGATGCAGGCCGAAGCCCCGACGCTGGAGGCCGCGCAAAGCCTGCTCGCGGCGAGCAAGGCCCGCCTGCTGGCGCGCGCGGCCGATCCCAATGACACGATCTACCAGTATGATGCCTCGCGCAATTACAACCCGGCCCCGCGCCTTGGGGAGATCACCGCGCCGGTGCTGTGGATCAATTCGGCCGATGATTTCATCAATCCCGAGGGGCTTGGCGAACCCGAGGCGCTGGCAAAACGGATGCCGAACGCGCGCTTCGTGCTGATCCCGGCGAGCGCGGAGACCTATGGCCACGGCAGCCACAGCCGCCCGCAATTGTGGATGGAGCATTTGCTGCGCTTCATGGAGGAACATCCGTGAGGTCGGCGCTTTTCGCCCTCTCCGCCGTGCTGGTTCTTGCCGCCTGTTCGGAAGCGCCTGCGGGCGAGCCCGTGGTGCGCAGCCGCTTGGACGGAGCCAATCCGGCCGAGAGCGCCAGCCCCTCGCCCGAGCCGACTGCCCAGGCGGAATCGGCCTGTCGTTCGGTGACCTTCGAGGCAGTGCCGCTCACGGTCTGCACCGCCGATCCGGCAAAGCATCGGATCGACATGGCCAACGTAGGCCCGGACAAGCAGCCTTTCGGCTCGATCAGCGCCTTCGCCAAAAGCGTTGACGCGGGCGGCATCGCCTTTGCCATCAATGGCGGGATGTATGGCGATGACCTCAAACCCATTGGCTACTACGTCGAAAACGGCGAGCGGCTGAAGGAGCTGGATCGCGGGGATGGGGCCAAGGAAGGTGGCGGCAATTTCTACATGAAGCCCAACGGGGTGTTCTTCGGCTCGGGCGGCAGTTGGCGCGTGCTGGGCAGCAACACCTTTTTCGAGACTGTGGGCGATCGCCCGCAGTTCGGCACGCAATCGGGGCCGATGCTGCTGGTGGACGGCAAGCTCCACCCCGAGATCCAGGACGATGGCCCCTCCAAGGCCGTGCGCAACGGCGTGGGCGTGGATGCCAGCGGCAAGGCGCATTTCGTGATTTCCGATGCGCCGGTGAGCTTCGGGCAGTTGGCGCGCTTCTTCCGTGACGAACTCAAGGTGAAGAACGCGCTCTATCTCGACGGGGCGATCTCCAGCCTGTGGGACCCGGCGAGGGGCCGCATGGACAAGGGCCGCGTTGGTCCGATCATTGTTGTGACGAAGCAAGAGGGTAAGACGCCGGAATGATTCTCGTCATCGACAATTACGACAGCTTCACCTTCAATCTCGTCCATTACCTGATGGGGCTGGGGGCCGAGGTGCGCGTCGAGCGCAATGACGCGCTGACCGCTTCGCAAGCGCTGCGGACCAATGCGGCGGGTTTTCTCATCTCGCCCGGCCCCTGCACGCCTACGCAAGCGGGGATCAGCTTGGATCTGGTCGCTGCCTGTGCCGATGCGGGCAAGCCGCTGATGGGCGTGTGCCTCGGTCATCAGGCGATCGGCCAGCATTTCGGCGGCACGGTGCAGCGCGGCGGATTGATGCACGGCAAGACCTCGCCTGTCACCCATGACGGGACGGGGGTGTTCCAAGGCCTCCCCAGTCCCTTCATCGCCACGCGCTATCACAGCCTCGAAGTGGTGGATGTACCCGCAGAGCTGGTGGCCAACGCCCATGCCGAGACGCCGGGGGCCGATCATCCGAGCGTCATGGGCTTCCGCCATGCGCAACTGCCGATCCATTCGGTGCAGTTCCACCCCGAAAGCATCGCCACCGAGCATGGCCACGCGCTCCTCGCCAATTTCGTCCGTCTGTGCGGGCTGGAGCCGGTGATGCCGGCAAGGCTCTCGGCATGAGCGCCCTGCCCGACATCACCACGCCGCTCAGCGAGACGGAGGCCGAAGCCGCTTTCGGCGTGCTGCTCGACGGCGCGCCATCCGAACAGGAGATCGCCGACTTCCTCGTAGCGCTCTCCGCGCGCGGCGAGACGTCTGACGAGATCGCCGGCGCGGCACGGGCCTTGCGCTCAAGGCTGATCCCCATCGATGCTCCCGAGGGCGCAATCGACGTCTGCGGCACGGGGGGCGACGGGCACCACACGCTCAATGTCTCGACCGCCGTCAGCCTCGTCGTCGCGGCTTGCGGCGTGCCGGTGGCCAAGCACGGCAACCGCGCGGCATCGTCAAAGGCAGGCGCGGCGGACACGCTGGAGGCCCTCGGCCTCGACATGGACGCAGCCGGACGCACGGCGGAAAAGACGCTGGCCGAAATCGGCATCTGCTTCCTTTTCGCCAAGAACCATCACCCCGCCATGGCGCGCATCCAGCCCATCCGGGTGCGGATCGGCCAGCGCACGATCTTCAACCTGATGGGCCCGCTCTCCAACCCGGCCAAGGTGACCAGCCAGCTGATCGGCATCGCGCGCCCCGCCTATGTCCCGATCTATGCCGGCGCCATGGCACGGCTCGGCACGGGCAAATCGCTGATCGTTTCGGGGGACGAGGGGCTCGATGAACTGAGCCTTGCAGGCGGCAATGAAGTCGCCGTGGTGACGGGCAATGCCTTCACCATGGAGCGCATCGACGCTGCCACCGCCGGCCTGCCGCACGCGCCGATCGATGCGATCCGCGGCAATGATGCGAAGTATAATGCCTCGGCGCTGAAGGCGCTGCTGATCGGCACCCCCGGGCCATACCGGGACGCGGTGCTGTTCAATGCCGCTGGCGCGCTGACCGTGGCGGGGCGCGGGCAAAGCTGGCCCGAACGCGCAGCAATGGCCGCCGAAGCGCTCGATTCCGGCAAGGCGCTCGATCTCCTCCTGCGCTGGATCGCCATGGCAAAGTGACATGAACAAGCTCGAAGAAATCTGCGCCACCAAGCGCGAAGAAGTCGTCGCCCGCAAGGCCGCCGCCACCACCGCCGCGCTCGAAGCCGCCGCCGCCGGACAAACGGCCCCGCGCGGGTTCGAGGCTGCGCTGCGTGCGCGGGCCACGGGCGGCTCCTATGCCCTGATTGCCGAGATCAAGAAGGCGAGCCCCTCCAAAGGCCTGATCCGCGCCGATTTCCGCCCGGCCGATCACGCCGCCGCCTACGAGGCGGGCGGCGCCGCATGCCTCTCGGTGCTCACCGACGCGCCCTATTTTCAGGGCCACGAGGATTATCTCGTCGCCGCACGCGCCGTCTGCAAGCTGCCGGTGCTGCGCAAGGACTTCATGGTCGATCCGTGGCAATGCCTCGAAGCGCGCGCCATCGGAGCCGACGCGATCCTCATCATCGTCGCCGCGCTGGAGGACAGCCGGATGGCCGAGATCGAAGCCGCAGCGCGCCAATATGGCATGGACGTTCTGGTCGAAGTGCATGACGAGGCCGAGATGGAGCGCGCCGCGCGCGTGCTTCAATCGCGCCTGATCGGGGTCAACAACCGCGATCTCAAGACCTTCACCACCAGCCTCGCCACCACGGAACACCTCGCCCCGCTCGCGCCGCAAGGCACGCTGCTGGTGGGCGAAAGCGGGATCAATTCCCACAGCGATTGCCAGCGTCTCGAAGCCTGCGGCGTGCGCACCTTCCTTGTGGGCGAGAGCCTGATGCGCGCTGACGATATTGCGAGTGCCACGCGGGCGCTGCTGGGGACAGAATAGCACAACACCCGTTCGCCTCGAGCGCAGTCGAGAGGCCTGTGCGGGGTGTCTCGACTTCGCTCGACACGAACGGCTAGAGGGGACGAATGAACAAGCTAACCCACCTCGGCGAAGATGGCTCGGCCCACATGGTCGATGTCGGCGGCAAGGCCGAAACGCACCGGCGCGCGGTCGCCAGCGGGCGGATCACCATGTCGCCAGAGGTGCTCGAAGCCATCCGCGCCGGCAATGCCCCCAAGGGCGACGTGCTGGGCACAGCGCGCATCGCCGGGATCATGGCGGCCAAGCGCACGGGCGAGCTGATCCCGCTGTGCCACCCGCTCGGGCTGGAAGCGGTGAATATCGACTTCGATTACGAAGAGGGCGCGATCCGGGCCACGGCCACGGCCTCGCTGACAGGCAAGACGGGCGTCGAAATGGAAGCGATGACAGCCGTTTCCATCGCACTCCTCACAATCTACGACATGGCAAAAGCGCTCGACAAGGGCATGGTCATTTCCGAGGTGCGCCTGATGGCCAAGTCCGGCGGCAAGTCGGGCGACTGGAAAGCCGCAGTTTGAACGCGCCGCTGGCACTGGAGGAAGCGCAGGCCCGCCTGCTGGCGCTCGCCCCCGTGCTGCCCGCAGAATCCATCGCCACCGAAGCCGCGCTCGGGAGGGTGCTGGCTCAAGACCTCCACGCAAACCGCACCCAGCCCCCCGCCGATCTCTCCGCGATGGATGGCTATGCGCTGGGGCCGAGCGACGGCCCCTGGGCGCTGGTGGGCGAAAGCCGCGCGGGCGCGCCCTTTGCGGGCGTCATCGCTCCGCAGGAATGCGTGCGCATCTCGACCGGCGCCAATGTGCCCGAGGGCGGAACCCGCGTGCTGCTTCAGGAAGATGCGAGCGTCACAGACGGCATGGTTACCGCCAGCGAAGTGCCGCCCACCGGTCGCCATATCCGCCTGCGCGGGTTTGATTTTCATGGCGGTGATCTGCTGCTCCCCCGCGGCACGCGCCTCAACGCAGGTCGCATCGCGCTGGCGCTGTCAGGCGGGCATGGATCGGTGAGCGTCACCCGCCCCGTGCGCGTGGCCGTGCTCGATAGCGGGGACGAGCTCAGCGCCGATCCCGCAAACTGCCTCCCCCACCAGATCCCCGCCAGCAATGGTGCGATGATTGCCGCGATGCTCGCGCCCTTGGGCTGCGAGGTGCTGCGGCTCGGTCCGGTGGGCGACGATATGGCCGCATTGGAAGCCGCGCTGGCACGGGCCGAGGGGGCGGATATCCTCGTCACCTCGGGCGGGGCATCGGTCGGCGATCATGATCTGATCAAGCCCGCACTCGCCAATTGGGGCGCCGAGACAGCCTTCTGGCGCGTGGCGATCAAGCCGGGCAAGCCGCTGCTGGTCGCCACACGGGGCACGCAGGTGATCCTCGGCCTGCCGGGCAATCCGGTATCGAGCTTCGTCACCGCCTTCCTCTTTGCCCTGCCGCTGGTGCGCGCGCTGCAAGGCGATGGTGCGCCCCTGCCCGCCGCGCTGATCATGCAGGCGGGCGAGCCCCTGCCCGCGATCGGTCCGCGCCGCGAATTCCTGCGCGCGGTGATCGAAGGCGGTGCAGTGCGGCTTGCCGGTTCGCAGGATTCCTCCGCGCTGTCCGCACTCGCCGCTGCCGATTGCCTGATCGACCGGGCGGCCCATGCGCCTGCGGCTGAGGCGGGTGAGGCCTTGCGGGTGTTTCCGCTCCGGATTGGCTGAAACGCTTGGCTTCGCTGTCCAGCGCGCTTGACTCGCGTTCCATGGTTGCCTAATTGTTCCTTGTTCGTTCACCTTAATGGCGGAACGAGGAGTGCAGGCAACGCACCTGATGCCTTCTTGAAAAGGGGCTGGTGCCTCTTGGCGCACGCAAGGGATGGCACGGCGGGCCTGACGGGCGCGTCGTGAGTGCGACCACAGGAGTTTGGAGCAATGCTGACCGCAAAGCAGCGCGAGCTGATCGTCTTCATCCAGCAGCGGCTGGAAGAAACCGGCATCTCGCCCAGTTTCGAAGAAATGAAGGAAGCGCTCGATCTGAAGAGCAAGTCGGGCGTGCACCGGCTGATTTCCGCATTGGAAGAACGCGGCTTCCTGCGCCGCCTGCCCAATCGGGCGCGTGCGCTCGAAGTGATCCGAGAGCCGGGCGACACGACTCCTTCGCGTGGCTCTGCGGCCAGCGACAATGTCGTACCCATGCCTGCGCCGCGCGCTGCTCAGCCCGAGCCTGCCAATGACGTTATCGAACTGCCGTTGCATGGCCGCATTGCCGCGGGCGCGCCGATCGAGGCATTGGAAGGGCAGTCGACCCTCCCCGTCCCTGCCGCCCTGCTTGGCCCGGGCGAGCACTATGCGCTCGAGGTTTCGGGCGATTCGATGATCGAAGCCGGCATCTTCGACGGCGATTTCGCGCTGGTGCGCCGCACGGATAGCGCGCGCGACGGCGAGATCGTTGTGGCGCTGGTGCGCGGCGAGGAAGCGACGCTCAAATATCTGCGCAAGGAAGGCGGCCAGGTGCGGCTCGATCCGGCCAATGCGGCCTATGATCCGCAGTACTACCGCCCCGATGAAGTGCAGGTGCAGGGCAAGCTCGCAGGGCTTTTGCGCCGCTATCACTGATTTTTCCGGGCGGATTTTTCGTCTGATTATTCAAAATCAATGACTTATGCGTTTTCGAGGCCGCTTTTGGGGGTTCCCAAGGGCGACCTTGACCGCATTTGACCCCCAGTTGACCCCGAGATGACCCCCCGATGAGCGGCACTTGACCCCCGCTTGAAGCGGGTTTTCCGGCCTCACTCAGCAGCCTGCCACCAGCCATGACGGCCCTCTCTCTGGGCCACGGTTTCGATCCTTTGATCGGCCAGATGGATCGCAAGGCCACCCGTCTGGCCTAGCATCCGGCGGTCCGCCTTGAGCCAGCGCGGCCGGCACGAACGCGGCAGCGAGCGATCGGCAATGACGATATCGGCCTTGCCGCAAGCCGCCGCGAGAGAACGCTCCTCGATCCGGTCACGGCTGCGCGCCATGAGGATCACCCAATCCCGCCCGCCCCGCTCCAGCACCAGCGTGCAGAAGGCCGTGGAACAGCGCGCCCCCTCCCACTCGGCGAGCGGCACGGGATCGGCCTTGACGCCCGCCAGCTCGATCAGATTGTCCCGCGCGTAGGATGAACGGCTGTCGCGAAGGGAGAGCAGGCGGCGTTCTCCATAAGGCCCGGGTATCGTGATCCCCACCTGCTTGCCATCGCCCGCCACCAGCACATCGGGCACAGGGGTGAGCAGCACCAGCACTGTGGCCAGCGCCACCGGCGCAAATCCCCAGAGCCTCGCCCGCTCGCTCCACAGCGCAAGCCATAAGCCGCCCCCCGCAAACAGCGCCACGGCCCCCATCCCGATCTGCGGCATCAGCCTGACCGCGCCCGGTTGGCTGGCGGTGATATGAGCGATCCACAGGAGCAGATCGAGCGAGCGCTCGGTCGCCCACCAGAAGGGCGCGCCTGCGCCGACGAGATCAAACGCCAGCCCCAGCGCGATCAGCGGCATCGAGACGAAGGTCACCAGCGGGATCGCCACGACATTGGCGACCGCCCCGTAAAGCCCTGCGCGGTGGAAGTGGAACAGCACGATCGGCATCAACGCGAGTTCGATCACCATGCCGGTCGCAAACAGCATCCCCGCCCGCCGCAAGCCATGCGCCCACCACGGCTCGTCACGCGCGGCAAGGAAAGCGCGGGCCGGCGCACTGGTCGAGAAGGCGATGATCGAAAGCACCGCCGCAAAGCTCATCTGGAAGCTCGGCCCGATCGCGCTTTCGGGCCACAGCACCAGGACGAAGCCACCCGCCACCGCCAGCATGCGCAAGGACAGGGCATCGCGGCCCAGCACCAGCGCGCCGAGCACCAGCATTGCGCCCACGCAGCTGCGCACGGTCGGCACCTCGGCGCCGGTAAGCAGCGTGTAACCGATCCCCGCCAGCGCCCCCGCACTCGCCGCCACGATCGGCAGGCGTACTCTCAAGGTCAGCGCAGGCCACAGGGCGAGGAGGCGCATCACCACGAAATAGGCCGCCGCAATCACCGCGCTCACGTGCAGACCGCTGATCGAGAGGAGGTGGGTGAGCCCCGAATCGCGCATCGCGATCTCGTCGGCCGGGCTGATGCTTCCCCGGTCACCGCTGGCAAAGGCCGCCGCGATAGCGCCCGCCGAACCCTCGACCCGCCCCCGCACATGGTTCGCCAAGGCGCGCTGCACGCTCGCCGTGCCGCCGCTGGTGGCAGCGGGCCGGACGACTTCGACCGGGCCGATTGCACTGCCGGTTGCCGCAAGTCCCTGAAACCAGGCAGCGCGCGCGAAATTATAACTCCCAGGCAGCATCGGTGCGGCGGGCGGCATCAGCCTCGCGCGCAGCCGCACAACCGCGCCTTCGGCAATCGGCGCATCGCCTAGCTTGTCGAGCGGCACGTTGATCCGCACCTTGTAAGCCGAGCTGCTTGCCGCATCGCGCACCGCCAGCGTCAGACGGATGCGCCCCTCGGCGGGCTGGTCCTCGCGCTCCAGCACATGGCCGTGCAGCAACGCCATGCCCGGCTGCGCGAGCGGCGGCGTGCCGACCATCTCCGAGCGCGCCCAGATCACCGCAATGCCGGCCGCGAACACCAGCCCCGCAGCGATCAGCGCCTGACGCAGGTGGACATGGGCATCCTCGCCCGCGCTCCCCGCCGGCCAGATCCGCCATGTGGCGAGCGCCAGTCCGGCCCCGCCCGCGAGCGCCGCCAGCCATGCCAGCGGCGTCGGCAGGGCGAACCATGCGAGGATCCCGGCCATGAAGATCACCGTCAGCCACGGCGCGCGGTCAAACCCTGCCTCGGCCAGAAAGCGCTCCGCCCTTGCCGCCACAGCGCTGCCAAAGCCCTTGCCTCCGGAGCCATTTCCACCCGTGCGAGTGCTGGACATTGGCCGCGCGCTTTGCCAAGGGCGCGCCGGAACACCGCTCCCGTCAGGCGTGCTGCCGGGGGTGTCTCCCATCGGAATGATCGGCACATCGCGCATCGGCTTGTCCTGTGACCGGGCAATCCATTGCCAAGCCGCTCAAAGTGAACAGGAATTGACAGGCCATGGCAAGCGAAAGCAGCGTGACGAGCGAGTCTGGAAGCGGCGAGGTGGTGACCCGCTTTGCGCCCTCGCCCACCGGCTTCCTGCATATCGGCGGCGCGCGCACCGCGCTGTTCAACTGGCTTTATGCCCGCCACCACGGCGGCCGCACCCTGCTGCGGATCGAGGATACCGACCGCAAGCGCAGCACCCAGGAAGCGATCGACGCGATTATCGAGGGTCTCGACTGGATGGGCCTCGATTACGACGCGCCCCCGCTGTTCCAGTCCGACCGGGCCGAGCGCCACGCCGAAGTCGCATGGCAGCTGCTCAAGGCGGGCCACGCCTACAAGTGCTTCGCCACGCCCGAAGAACTCGAAGCTATGCGCGAGGAGCAGCGCGCCAACAAGAAGCCGCTGCGCTATGACGGTCGCTGGCGTGACCGCGATCCGGCCGAGGCTCCGGAAGGCGCGCCCTTCACCATCCGGCTCAAGACCCCGAACGAAGGCGAGACCACGATCCACGACCGCGTGCAGGGCGCGGTGACGGTGAAGAACGAGGAAATCGACGACTACATCATCCTGCGCGCCGACGGCACGCCGACCTATATGCTCGCGGTGGTGGTGGACGATCACGACATGGGCGTGACCCACGTGATCCGCGGCGATGATCACCTGAACAACGCCTTCCGCCAACTGCCGATCATCCGCGCGATGAACCTGATCGAGGGCAATTGGCCCGATCCGGTCTATGCTCACATCCCGCTGATCCACGGCGCGGACGGGGCCAAGCTCTCCAAGCGCCACGGGGCGCTGGGCGTGGAGGCCTATCGCGACGAATTCGGCATCCTGCCCGAGGCGCTGTTCAACTATCTGCTGCGTCTGGGCTGGGGCCATGGCGACCGCGAGGAAATCACCCGCGAAGAAGCGGTCGCGCTGTTCGATCTCGACGGGGTCGGCAAGAGCCCCTCGCGCTTCGACATGAAGAAGCTGGAGAATCTCAACGGCCATTACCTGCGCGAGGCCGATGATGCGCGCCTTGCCGCGCTGGTTGCCGCAAGGATCGGCGAAGGGGCTGACGAGGAGCTGCTGACGCAGGCCATGCCGGTGCTCAAGGTGCGCGCCAAGAACCTCAACGAAGTGGTTGAAGGCGCAGCTTTCCTCTTCGCCAAGCGCCCGCTCGCCATGACCGAAAAGGCCGCCCAGCTGCTCGAAGGAGATGCACGCGCGATTTTGCGTCAGATTTACGAGCGCCTGAGGGCCGAAAACGACTGGACAAGCGAAGCGCTCGAAGCCACTACGAAGACGCTTGCGGAGGAGCTTGGATTGGGCCTCGGCAAGCTGGCGCAGCCAATGCGTGCGGCGCTGACCGGGACGACCACATCACCCGGGATTTTTGATGTTCTGGTCCTTCTGGGCCGGGACGAGGCCCTTGCACGGCTTGACGCCCAGGCGGCGTAGACGAGGGTGCAAGGGAGGGGTTAATTGGACAGGAGACAGACCTTGGCAGACAAGCTGGCGAAGCTCGAACTGGGCGGCAAGACCTATGAGTATCCCGTGCTCGAAGGCAGCACCGGCCCCGATGTCATCGACATCCGCAAGCTCTACGCGCAGACGGGTGCCTTCACTTTCGACCCCGGCTTCACCTCGACCGCGAGCTGCGAAAGCGCGCTGACCTATATCGATGGTGACGAAGGGGTGCTGCTGCACCGCGGCTATCCGATCGGCCAGCTGGCCGAGGATTCGAGCTTCATGGAAGTGAGCTACCTGCTTCTGAACGGCGAACTGCCGAGCAAGACGGCGCTCGACGATTTCACCCACACCATCACCCGTCACACCATGCTGCACGAGCAGCTGATGACCTTCTATCGCGGTTTCCGCCGCGACGCGCACCCGATGGCGATCATGTGCGGCGTGGTGGGCGCGCTGTCGGCCTTCTATCACGACAGCACCGACATCTCCGATCCGCAGCAGCGCATGATTGCCTCGCACCGCCTGATCGCGAAGATGCCGACGATTGCGGCGATGGCCTACAAGTATTCGGTCGGCCAGCCCTTCATCTATCCGGACAACTCGCTGAGCTACACCGGCAACTTCCTGCGCATGACCTTCGGCGTGCCGGCCGAGCCCTATGAGGTGATCCCGGCGGTCGAACGGGCGATGGACCGCATCTTCATCCTCCACGCCGATCACGAGCAGAACGCCTCGACCTCGACCGTGCGTCTTGCCGGTTCCTCGGGCGCGAACCCGTTTGCCTGTATCGCGGCGGGCATCGCCTGTCTGTGGGGCCCGGCGCATGGCGGCGCGAACGAAGCCGCGCTCAACATGCTCAAGGAAATCGGCACGCCCGACAAGATCCCGCACTATATCGAGCGGGCCAAGGACAAGAACGATCCGTTCCGCCTGATGGGCTTCGGCCACCGCGTGTACAAGAACTACGATCCGCGCGCGACGGTGATGCAGAAGACCGTGCGCGAGGTGTTCGATGCGCTCAAGGTCAATGATCCGCTGTTCGAGACCGCACTGCGGCTCGAAGAAATCGCGCTGAATGATCCCTATTTCATCGAGAAGAAGCTGTTCCCCAACGTCGACTTCTACTCGGGGATCATCCTCTCGGCGATCGGCTTCCCGACCACGATGTTCACCGCGCTGTTTGCCCTCGCCCGCACCGTGGGCTGGGTAGCGCAGTGGAACGAGATGATCAGCGACCCCGGCCAGAAGATCGGGCGTCCGCGCCAGCTCTACACCGGCCCGACGCAGCGCGACTACGTGCCGCTCTCGGCACGGTAAGCCAGAAACGATATGTTCCGGACGGTGCTCAAGGCCGCAGGCATGTTCCTGCTGGCCATGGGCACCATTTGGACCCTTCAGGGCCTCGGCTTGCTGAACTGGCCCGCCGACAGCTTCATGCTCGCCGACAGCACATGGGCGCGCAACGGCGCGATTACCGCAGGTTTCGGGGCCGTGATGCTGTGGTGGGCCTTTCGCCGCCCGCGCGGCTGATTTTCAGACTGCGAAAGCTGGCAGTTCCAGCGTGAAGAGCGCTCCGCCGCTCTCTGCGGAGCCGACCGAGAGTTCGCCCTCCATCGCCTCGGCCAGACGGCGCGAGATGTAGAGGCCGAGGCCGGAACCCTTGTCTTTGCCGCCGTCGCTGTCGCGACCGAGCCGTTCGAACTTGTCGAAGATGTGCTCGGCCTGTTCGGGCGTGATACCGGGGCCTTCATCCGCAACGCTCACGCAGACGCGCCCTTCACCTGCCGGCGCGGCGGTGATCGTCACCGTGCTGCCCGCAGGCGAATAGGCTATCGCATTGCCGATAAGGTTGATGAGGATCTGCAGCAGGCGGCGGAATTCGGCATTGGCAAGCGCCGCGCCCGGCTCCCCATGTGTCACGAGCCGGATCTCGCGGTTCTGCGCCCGCACGCCGAGAATGCCTGCCGCACGCGCCGCCGCATCGGCGAGATCGACCTTCTCGCGCGCGGTCGAAAAGCCCGGGGTCTCCGCCACTTCGAGATCGGCGAGGTCGCCGAGCATTGCGGCAAGGTGCTGCCCTGCGCTGGCGATGGTGCCGGCATAGTCGGAATATTCATCGCGCAAGGGCCCGGCGAGCCGCGCGCGGATGGTTTCGGCATTGGCGATGATCCGCGCCACGGGCTGGCGCAGCAACGGCGCAAGCGCGCTACCGATCAGGCGCGTTGCGCTGGCCTCGCCTTCGGCCGCGGCAGGCTGATGCGCACCGGGGGCGAGCGGTTCGTCAGCGATCAGCAGGAGCTCGAAGCCCGCCGGGTTCTGCGGATCGGGGCCGAGCGGGATCAGCCGCACCCGCCATTCGCGCCGCGATCCGGCAAAGCGGCACAGCGCCCCGTCGAGCAGCCGCCAGTGCAGCGGCTGGTGGTGGGCAATGCCCTGCAATTCGACCAGCTCGCTCCACCCCTGCCCGGCCGCCGCCATGCCCGCCGCCTGAAGCTCCATCGCATCGGGCGCGAGCGCGCTCAGCACCTGCAGGCGCTGGCGGGCATCGAGCCGCGCGCTGACTTCGGCTGCGGCGCGGTCGATCGCATCGAGCCTTTCGGCATAGGCGCGGCCCTCGGTTGCAGGCGGAAGGCTGCGCTGCCAATTCTCGACCAGCACCTCACACCCGGTCTTGCCGTCATCCTCGCCCGAACGCGCCGGGTGGATGCGGGCAAAGCCGGAGACCATCGCCTCGCCATCGAAGGCGGAGAATTCGCGCGCGATCTTCAGCCCCATGCGGCGGGTCTGACGCACCAGATCGAGCAGTTCGGGGATCGCCAGCGGCCCCGGCACTCGCCCGCCGCAGCGCGCCTGCAATTCGGCGAGCGGCTCGTCGGCATTGAGCAGCCAGTCGCGCGCATCGGTCACCCCGCGGGCGCCAAGCAGGGTATCGCGGCGATCCATCGTGTTCATGCCGTCAGGCCCAGCAACAGCCGTGCACGCTCGGGCGCAATGTCCTCCAGCCCCTGCGGTGCACGGGAAGCGGAATCGACCAGCGGGAAGATACGGGCGATATTCTCGGGCGACATTCCGGCACTGCGCAGCATCAGCGCGAGCCTTGCCCCCTGCCCTTCCTGACAGGCGAGCACGGCATCCTCGCGCTCCTCGCGGCCAAGCGCCGCCACCGCGCTGGCAAACAGCGTGAGGCCCGCATGATCGAGCGCCAGCGCCGCAATCGCGCCGCGCCGCATGGCCGAGACAAGCCGGGCCAGCAGACCGAGGCGGCTCGCGCCTTCATCATAGGTCTCGTGCAGCCGCCGCGCCGCGTCGCCCTGCCCCAGATGGCGCGCGGTGAGCGCGTGGAACAGTTCGGCCGGAAGCTCGGAGAGCGGTAGCTCCATCCGGCGCTGGCTCTGGATGAAGCGTGACTGTGCCGCGAGCGTGTTCATGGCAAGCTCTGCCACCAGCGGATCTTCGGCAGCGATCAGCTCCTGAAGCAGCGGGCTCAGCACCGGATCGAGTCCATGGTGCTGGTGGAGCCGCTCGGCCGTCAGGCTTTCGGCGGCCAGCGCATGGCAATGGGCGAGCAGCAGCGGATCGCCTGCGAGCGCATCGGCCAGCGCATCATGCGCGCGGCGGTCGGCATCGGCGGGCAGACGCACAGCCGGATCGCGTCCTGCGGCGGCGGCAAGCAGCTGCGCGGTAAGGTCGGACAGCATCCCGCGCACCCGCGCCAGCACCGCGTCGCTCACCAGCCTGTGCCCGTCGCTTGCCAGCATACGGCGCAGCACCGGAACGAGCGAGGCAAGCGCACGGGTCTCGCGCGCGAGTTCATCGCGCAAGGCAGCCTCGAGAGCTCCGCCGTCAGCAAGGTCCATGGTCTCGTCGCCCATCCTGCCCGCATAGTGCAGGCTTGGTTAAATCCGCGTTAGCCCAGATCGCCGGTTTGCGGGAGCAGCAATCCGCCAGTGAAGAGCAGCGCAACGAGCGCGGTTGCCTCGGGCAAGAGGCCAAAGGCGGCAGCCGGTGCGAGGAGTGCGAGCAGCACGCTCCGGTCCGCCAGCGGCGCGAGCGGTGCGGGCGGCGACGAAAGGCGCGCAAGGCCGATCAGCACCGCCCCGAGCAGTGCCAGCGGCACGAAGGTGGCCGGCGCAGACAGCGCCAGCACCAGCATGGCCGAAGCGGCGCAATCGACCGCAATCTGCGGCCACGCCCGCTTGCCCGGGCCTGCGCCCTCGCCCAGCAGTGCATGCTTCATCGCGGCCAGAGCGCCCGAAAAAGTTGCCGCAAAGACTCCCAAGGCGCCAAGCCCGAGCCCCACTGCCGATAGCCCGCCCACCGCCGCAGCAACGCCGCCTGCCAGCAGCAGCCCCGATCCGGCCAGCGCCATCAGCGGCCCCTGCGCCAGCCCGCGCGGAGACAACGCCCGCGCCGCAAGGCCTGCGAGGCTGGCCGAAGGCCGCCGCCAGTCGGCCTCGCCCGCAGCCCGCGTGATCAGCGCCTGTTCCTGCGCCGCCAACGCGCTCTCGTCGCTGGCGAGGAGCCATGAGCCGCCGGCAGCAACCTCGGCGGGCAGATCGCGGCATGGCGTGCCGGCCTGAAGCGCAAGCCGCAGCAGCAGCGAGATCGCGTCGGCATCGGGCGGGAAATCGGCCAGATGCTGCACCGGCGCGCCGCGCATCGCCAAAACCCCGCCCCAATGGCGCGCGGCATCGATGCGCTCGAAATCATCGGGATGGGCGGCGACCAGCGGGCTATCCGATAGCAGGCAGGCGACCAGGCGCGGCGGCGTGGCCTCGGCAAACAGACGCGCGGTCACGGCGGGATCGGGCAGCAACCCGTCGGCCAGGATCACCAGCTCGTCCTCGGCCCGCACCAGCGCCGGCAGGTGGAGGAAACCGCGCAGAGCCTGAAACGTGCCCCCCGCCCTTTCCACCGCCTGCTGCACCCGCAGGATTTCCGCATCGGGACTTTCGCAGAGGCACAGGATCCGCTCGCACCCGAGGCTGCACAGCAGATCGACCTGCCGCGCCAGCACCGATCGTCCCGCCAGGGGCAATACGGCACGCAAGGTGCCCGTTCCGGTTCGTCTGAGGGCCGCGATCAGGGCCGTGCGCATATCCCGCCTCCCGCAAGGGGGTTTCCCTCGGGAGAATTGCCGCTTTCACCGGCGAGGTTCAAGCCATGCCTGCGCGGCTGTGCCCGAAATCTGTCTGCGGAAGTGTTAGGCGCTCAGCGCTTCATCGAGCGGTTGAAGCGCGCCAGCACCGCTTCGATCTCGCGGATCACGAAGGGCTCACCGGGCGCGGAATTGAGCGCGTGTTCGGCTGCAGCCTGCAATTCATCGGCATGGAAGCTGGCGGCCAGACCCTTGAGGCGCATCGCGGCCACGTTCCAGTTGCCATCGCAACGCGCCCGCTTGAGCAGATCGAGCTGCCGCGCAGCACTGTCGAGGAAGGCCCCGCGCAGCTCGCGCATCAGCGCGGCGTTTTCGCCGGCTGCTGCCGCAAGGGTCGCATCAAGAGCACCATTATCATAGGCCATGATGCCCGATTACAGGCGATTAGGTTAAAGCGGGGTTTATCCCGAGTCCGCCTGTGATATGATGCCAGCCATGACAGGACGGCACCAGATACGCGCCTTGGGGCGCAAGGGCGGCGCGGACGACGCTGGAGATGCGGCAATTCCCGAGGGTGAGGCGGCGCCCGAGAGCGGCGAGATACTGCTCGAGGAAAGCTGGGAAGAGCCGTCCGCGGATACCGCTCCCTCCACCAGAGGCGCATGGATCGCCCCTGCTCTCGCGCTGCTGGCCATGGCCGGATGGACCGGGTTCTTCGGCTGGACGGTGAGCGCCGAGGCGCTGGCGGGTGCCGCTCCAGGGACATGGGCGGGCTGGATCGTCTCGTGGTCGGTGCCGATGGGCCTGATCGGCATTCTCTGGCTGCTGGCAATGCGCTCCTCGCGCGCCGAGGCGAGCCGCTTTGCCGCCAGCGCCGCGCTGCTGAGCCGGGAAAGTGCCGAGCTCGAGGCACGGCTCAAGGTGGTCAACCGCGAGCTCAGCCTTGCGCGGGAATTCCTCGCCGCCGAAGCCCGCGACCTCGAAGCCCTCGGCCGGATCGCGGCGGAGCGCATCTCCACCCATGCCGCCGAATTGCAGGCGCTGGTCGCCACCAATGGCGCGCAGGTCGAAGCCATCGGCTCGGCGAGCGAAACCGCGCTCGGCAATATGAACCGGTTGCGCGATGATCTTCCCGTGATCGCCAATGCCGCCCGCGATGTGACCAACCAGATCGGCAATGCCGGTCGCCATGCGCAGGAACAGCTCGATCAGCTGACCATCGGGTTCGAGCGCATCGGCACCATCGGCACCGCCAGCGAAGCGCAGGTTCAGGGCCTCAGCGCCACGGTGGGCGCGACACTGACCGGGTTCGAAGCGCAGGTTGCCCGGATCGAGGCGCTGGTGAGCGACCGCTTCACCCGCCTGCAGGGCGAGACCGCCGCCTATCGCGAGCGCGTGGAAGCGCTGGAAGTCGCCGCGCTCGATGCCCTGCGCGCCCAGACCGCGCAGCTCGAAACCGATATCACCGCCGCCGCAGAAAGGCTGCGCGAAGCCGAAGAGGCCGCCCGCGCGGGTTTGCGCGGAGAGATGGAAGCGCTCGATGCCGAAGCCGCCGCCCGTCTCAAGGCGGTAGAAGCGGCCGAGGCCAGCGCGCTTGCCACGGCCCGCAGCCGGATTGCCGCGATCACCGAGGAAGCCGACACCATCGAGGCGCGTCTGGCGGCCCGCGACCTCCAGTTTGCCGAGGCTGTCGAGCAGCGCCAGTCGGCCTTCGAAACGCGCGAGGCTCAGGCCAGCGAAGTCCTCGCCCAGCGGCTCACCGCGCTCGACGATGCCCTCGCCCAGCGGCGCGAGGCGCAGCTCGCCGACACCGCGAGGCTGGTGGCACATGGCGAGGAAATCACCGCGCAGCTCGATACCTTCGGCGCACTGCTGGCCGAGATCACCGCCAGCGGCCATGCCGCACGCAGCAGCCTGTCTGACGGCTTTGACGCGCTCGGCCAGACGCTTGCCGCCAAGCGCACCGCCCTCGCCGAGACCGAGGCGCGGCTTGCGCAGCTGACCGAAAGCGGGGTGCGCCTGCTCGAAATCATCCAGTCAGGCGCGCGCACGAGCCGCGAGGAATTGCAGCAGGCCATCACTTCCGCAAGCGAGACGCTGGCGGGCGTGGAAGGCCGCGCGGGCGATGTGCGCCAGCTGATGCTGGCCTCGGGCGAGAGCGGCAAGGACCTCTCGGCCTATCTCATCATGACCCGCGAGGAGATCGCTGCGGCCGACGCCGCGATTGCCGGCTTTGGCGCGAAACTCGCCGAGCAGTCGGACGAGGCGCTCGCCAGGCTTCAGGGCCTGCGTGGCGGTTTTGCGCGATTGAACGAAGAAAGCGGCACGCTGGCGGGCGAGACGCAGGAGCAATTGCGCACGGCGCTTGCCACGCTTGAGGAAGCCATCGCCAAAGCCTTTGCCACGCTCGATGAAGGCGCGCGCGAGAAGGCGGCGGCCCTCGCCGAAAGCCTCGGCGGGGAAGCGGTGCAGGCACTCGAACGCACGATGCGCAACGAGACCGCCGCTTCGGTCGGCAAGATCGAAGCCGCTGCCGCCCATGCCTCGGGCGTCGGACGCGAGGTGGTGGTGCAGCTGCGCGACCAACTGTTGAAGGTGAACGAGCTTACCGGCAATCTCGAACAGAGGGTCACTCGCGCCCGCGAACTGGCCGAGGAGCAGGTCAACAACGACTTCGCGCGGCGCATGGCGCTGATCACCGACAGTCTCAATTCGGCCGCCATCGACATCAGCGGCGCGCTTTCAAGCGAAGTCGCAGACACCGCATGGGACGCCTATCTCAAGGGCGATCGCGGGATCTTCACCCGCCGCGCCGTCCGCCTGATCGACAATGGCGGCGCGCGCGACATTGCCGAGCTCTACCAGCGCGACGACGCCTTCAAGGCCAATGTCAGCCGCTACATCCACGATTTCGAAGCGATGCTGCGCGCGACCCTCTCGACCCGCGATGGCCACGTGCTGAGCGTGACCATGCTGGGTTCGGACATGGGCAAGCTCTATGTCGTGCTCGCCCAAGCGATCCAGCGCCTGCGCAACTAACTAGCCAGCCTTAGGCGGCTGCGGCAGAAAATCGATATCGGCGGCGCTGATCCAGCCATACTGGTAATTGGCGACGAACAACCCGGTGCATAGCGCAGCGATGATCGTGGCCCGCAGCAGCAGCTTTCCAGGGCGGAAATTGACCGGCGCGCTGTCCGCCTGTCCCGGCACCTTCGCCACGCCCGCCTCGTCCGCCGTGCGCACGCCGAAGGGCAGCATGATGAAGGCGCTCATCGCCCAGAACAGGAAATAGATCGCGGCAATCGAGGTGATCTGCATCACCCCGCCCCGCCCGGCATCACCACCCGCACCTGCGGCCGCTTGCCCGACCAGCGCTGCGCGGCGCGACGCGCGGCCAGACGCGCAGCCTCGTGCACGGCGGCCGGATCGCGCCCGTCCTTGCCCTTGAGGCGGGTGATGGCATTCAGCACGTCATTCGCCGTCTCTTCGAGGAAGGCAGGCATATCCTCGTCAAGCGGCAGGCCGATGGCCTCGATCACCGGCGATTGCCCGCGCACCAGCACCACCACCATCACACCCTCGCCTGCGATGCGGCGGCGCATGGTGATCGCCTCGCCATTGGCGGGCGCGATGATATCGCCGTCGAGCACCAGACGCCCGGCGCGCACTTCGGCAAGCTTGCCCGGCTTGCCCGGGGCAAGGCGGACGATATCGCCGTTCTTCTGCACCACCTGCGCAGGGATGCCGCATTCCTTGCCGACCCGCGCCTGCTCGGCCATGTGGCGCATCTCGCCATGCACCGGCACGAGGATCTCGGGCTTGAGCCAGTCGTAAAGCGCTTCCAGCTCAGGCCGTCCGGGGTGGCCGGAGACATGGATGAAGGCCTGACGGTCGGTCACCATGGTGATCCCGCGCGCGGCGAGCTGGTTCTGGATCTTGCCGATGGGGATTTCATTGCCCGGGATCTGGCGCGAGGAGAACAGCACCACATCGCCTGCGACCAGCTCGATCGGATGGTTGCTTTCGGCCATGCGGGCCAGCGCCGCGCGCGGTTCGCCCTGCCCGCCGGTGGCGATGATCAGCACCTCACCGCGCGGGAGGCCCATGGCCGTGTCGAAATCGACCGGCGTGGGGAAGTCCTCAAGATAGCCATTATCCTGCGCCACCTCGATGATCCGGTCGAGCGAGCGGCCCGCGACGCAGATCTGACGGCCTGTCTCGCGCGCGACATCGCCCAGCGTCTGGAGCCGCGCGACATTGCTGGCAAAGGTCGTGACGACCACCCGCTTGCCCTTGTGGCGCGCAACCTCCTCCATCAGCGCCTGATGCACCGCGCCTTCGCTGCCCGAGGGCTTGGGATTGAAGACATTGGTGGAATCGCACACCAGCGCCAGCACGCCGTCCTCGCCAATAGCGCGCAGATCGGCCTCGGTCGCGGGCTCGCCGATGATCGGCTCCTCGTCGAGCTTCCAGTCACCGGTATGGAACACGCGCCCGTAAGGCGTGTCGATCAGCAGGGCATTGCCCTCGGCAATCGAGTGCGCGAGCGGGAGATAGGAGACAGTGAAAGGGCCGAGCTCAAGGGCCGGATCGTCATCGCCCACGATGTTGAGTTCGACCTTGCCGAGCAGGCCGGCCTCTTCGAGCTTCCTCGCCACCAGATCGGCGGTGAAGGGCGTGGCGTAAAGCGGAACGCCTAGCTCCCCCGCAAAATAGGGCACCGCGCCGATATGGTCCTCGTGCGCGTGGGTAAGCACGATCCCGAGCAGATCGCGGCTGCGCTCCTCGATGAATTCGAGATCGGCAAAGACCAGATCGACGCCCGGATATTCCGTGCCCGAAAAGGTCATGCCGAGATCGACCATCAGCCACTTGCCCTGGCAGCCGTAGAGATTGACGTTCATGCCAATCTCGCCCGATCCGCCGAGGGCGAGGAACAGCAATTCGTCTTCCGGGGTAAAATCGTTCTTCACAATGTCTCTTACGTTGTGCGCGGTCAGGCGGTTTCGGCCTGCCGGGCAAGGATCGCGAGGCCGTCCAGCGTGAGGTCGGCATCGACGTAATCGAAGATTTCGGTCGCATCGTCGAAAAGGATGGCAAGGCCGCCTGTCGCCACGACCTTGGCCGGGCGGCCGATCTCGGCCTGCATACGGGCGACCATGCCCTCCATCATCGCGACATAGCCCCAATAGACGCCGATCAGCATCTGGTCTTCGGTGTTGCGACCGATCACGCTGCGGCTGGCAGGTGCGCGAATGGCGATGCGCGGCAGCTTGGCGGTCTTGCCCACCAATGCATCAAGCGAGAGGTTGATCCCCGGCGCGATCGATCCGCCCTTGTAGGCGCCGGTGAAATCGACCGCCTCGAACTTGGTCGCCGTGCCGAAATCGACGACGATCAGATCACCGCCGTATTTGTGGTGCGCGGCAAGGATGTTGAGCGCGCGGTCGGCCCCGAGCGAGGAGGGCTGATCGACATCGATATCGAAGCGCCAGCGTGCCGCGCCCTGCCCTGCAAACAGCGGGGTGATGCCGAAATATTTCTGGCACAGCACGGTCAGGTTGTGGTCGGCCCGCGGCACCACCGAGGCGACGATGATCTGCGTGATATCCGAGCGTTCCAGCCCTTCGATCTTGAGCAGCTGGAGCAGCCACACCGCATATTCATCGCCCGTGCGGCGCGGATCGGTGGCGATGCGCCAGCGCGCACGGATCGAATGGCGCCCTTCCTCGTCATAGGTGAACAGGGCGAAGACGACATTGGTGTTACCGACATCGGCGGCGAGCAACATGGGATGTGGTCCTTCTGTCAGGATATGTCACCGGCGCGAATGACACGTTCGCTGCCATCCGCCAAGCGCAGCCGCAATCCGCCGTCGCTTTCGTCGAGCCCGGCAAAGCTGCCGGTGAGCACCGAGCCATCGGTATCGTGAACCGTGACGGGCGAGCCTGTGGCGTGGATCGAGCCGCCGAGAAAGGCGTGAAGGGTCGCGGCAAGGCCATAGGTGCGCCACGCTTCGAGCCGCCGGTCGAAGGCGGCAGCAAGGCTGGCAGCGAAACCTTCGAGCTCAAGCGGCAGGGCGATATCGGCAATCGCGGCGGTCTTGCGGTCAGGCAGTTGCGGGGCGCGTGCGAGGTTCACACCGATACCCACGACGATTTGCCCGCGCACCATTTCCAAGAGGATGCCCGAGAGCTTGCCGCCATCCAGCATCACGTCATTGGGCCATTTGAGCGCCGGAGCGACGTCATCCGGCAGCACCCCGGCCACTGCATCGCGCACCGCGAGTGCGGCCACGAAGCTGAGTGTGGCAGGCGGCGGCGCGCCCTCTCCCAGCTGCACCGCGGTCGATCCCATGAAATTGCCCGCGCCGTCGAACCATTCACGACCCTGTCGTCCGCGCCCTGCGGTCTGGCGGCGGGCGACGAGCCATGTCCCTTCCGCCCAGCCCTCGCCCGAGCGGATCGCGGCAGCCAGATCGGCGTTGGTCGACCCGGTCTCCTCGACCAGCGTGATGACGTGGGGGCCGTTCAAACCGCGAGGAACAGCGAGGCTGCGGCCTTGTCGGCCAGATCGGTCAGCGAGGGGGTGAGGAGATAGCCCAGCGGCGAGATGATCAGCGCGGTAAGACCGAGCAGCGCCCAGTGCCCTGCCCCGCTCTTGCCGGTGACGACGCCCGCTGGCTCGTCAAAGAACATCACCTTGACGAACTTGATGTAGTAGAACGCACCGATCACGCTAGCCGCGATGGCGATCGCGCCAAAGGCAACCAGCCCGGCCTCGATGGTCGCCTGAAACACCACGAACTTGCTGTAGAAGCCGAGCAGCGGCGGAATACCGGCAAGGCTGAACATCAACAGCAGCAGCGCCCAGGCAATCGCCGGACGGGTGACCGAAAGCCCGCGGATATCGGCGAAGGTTTCAAACATCGCGCCGTCCCCGTCCCGCAGCATCAGCAGCGCGACAAAGCTGCCAAGGCTCATGGCGACATAGATGAACAGGTAGACGAGCATCGCGCTCGCCCCGTCCTGATTGGCAACCGCAAGGCCCAGCAGGATGAAGCCGATATTGTTGATCGAGGAATAGGCCAGCAGGCGCTTCAGGTTCTCCTGACCGATGGCTCCCAGCGCGCCGAAGACGATCGAAGCCAAGGCGGTGAACATCACGATCTGCTGCCACGCGGCAACCTGCGCCCCGAACACCTCGAACACCACCCGCGCGGTGAGCGCCACGGCAGCAACCTTCGGTGCGGTGGCAAAGAAGGCGGTGACCGGCGTCGGCGCGCCTTCATAGACGTCCGGCGTCCACATGTGGAACGGCACGGCGCTGATCTTGAAGGCAAGGCCTGCGAGCACGAAGATCAGGCCGAACAGCGGGCCATAGGCGAGCTCGCCGGTCAGCCCGCTACGCACAGCGGCAAAGCCGGTGCCGCCGGTAAAGCCATAGAGCAGGCTCATCCCGTAAAGCAGGATCCCCGAAGCAAGCGCGCCGAGCACGAAATACTTCAGCCCCGCCTCGCCCGAGCGCGTGTCGCGCCGCAGGATCGCCGCCAGCACATAGGCCGAAAGGCTGTTCAGCTCGAGCCCGAGATAGAGGCTCATGAAGTCGTTGGCCGAAACCATGATGCTCATGCCGACAGCGGCGAACAGGATTAGCACCGGATATTCGGCACGCATCCCGCGCTCGGTTCCGGCAGCGGCACCCGCGAAAAAGGCGGGGGCCACCACCAGCGCGCCGATGGCGGCGAGATAGATCAGCGCCTTGGCGAACAGCGCGAAGCTGTCGACCTTCAGCAGCCCGCCGAAAGCCAGAGTCGCCGGGCCATCGGTGCCAAGGTGCAGTCCGGGGACCAGCATCAGCCCCGCCCCGAACAGTGCGCCAGCCCCGGCAATTGCGATCAGGCGCGCTGCCTTGTCGCCGCCCCATGCTGCGACCAGCAACAACGCAAGGCCCGCTCCGGTGAGCAGGAGTTCAGGCGCAACCAGCGCAAAGGAAGGTGCGAAATCCATCAGTGTGCGCCCTCCGTGGCGCTTTTCGTTGCATCGCCAGAATGTTCACTGCCGCCATGATGGCCCATCGCATTGGCTGCTTCGGCACGCGGCGCGCCGGGGGCGAGCTGCGCATCGGAAGCGGGTGCAGCCGCGGCGAGGCGAGCGTCCAGAAGGGCAATGTCGGCACGCATCGGCGCGAGGAAGCTTTCAGGGTAGACGCCCATCCACAGCACCGCGGCAGCGATCGGCGCCATCATGATCCACTCGCGCGGAGAAATATCGCCCATCTTCGCCGCGTCCTCATTGGTCTGCCCGCCGAAAGCCACACGGCGATAGAGGTAGAGCATATAGGCCGCGCCAAGGATGATGCCCGTGGTCGAGACCAGCGCGACAAGGCTCGATGTCTGGTAGATGCCCGCCAGCGCTAGGAACTCGCCGACGAAGCCACTCGTCCCCGGCAGGCCGATGCTCGCCATGGTGAACAGCAGGAAGAACAGCGCGTAATAGGGCATGTTGATCGCAAGGCCGCCGTAGCGCGCGATCTCGCGGGTGTGCAGGCGGTCGTAGATCACGCCCACGCACAGGAACAGCGCGCCCGAGACGAGGCCGTGGGAGAGCATGATGATCATTGCCCCTTCCAGACCCTGCACGTTGAAGGCGAACAGGCCGACCGTGACGATCGCCATGTGCGCGACCGACGAATAGGCGATCAGCTTCTTCATGTCGGACTGCACCAGCGCGACCAGCGAGGTGTAGACCACCGCGACCATCGACAGCGCGAAGACCAGCCATGCGAACTGCGCGGAAGCCTCGGGGAACATCGGCAGGCTGAAGCGGATGAAGCCATAACCGCCCAGCTTCAGCAGCACGCCGGCCAGGATCACCGAGCCTGCGGTGGGTGCCTGCACGTGGGCATCGGGCAGCCAGGTGTGCATCGGCCACATCGGTACCTTCACTGCAAAGCTCGCGAAGAAGGCCAGCCACAGCCAAGTCTGCGCGCCAGCGGGGAAGCCGTATTCCATCAGCGTCGGAATGTCGGAGGTGTTTGCCTCAGCGACCATCCAGAACATTGCGATCAGCATCAGCACAGAGCCGAGCAGCGTGTAGAGGAAGAACTTGTAGCTGGCGTAGATGCGGTTGTCCCCGCCCCACACCCCGATGATCAGGTACATCGGGATCAGGCCCGCCTCGAAGAAGACGTAGAACAGGAACAGGTCCTGCGCCGCGAAGGTGCCGATCATCAGCACTTCCATGAACAGGAAGGCGGCCATGTATTCGCCGACGCGCTTCTGGATCGCGTCCCAGCTGGCAAGGATGCAGATCGGCATCAGGAAGACGCTGAGCATGATCAGCATCAGCGCAATGCCGTCGATCGCTAGCTTGTACTGGAACCCAGCGAACAGGTTCGCTTCCTCGGGGAACTGCCACTGCGGCCCGCCGATCTGGTAGTTCGACCACAGCATGATGCCGAGCACGAAGGTGACAAGCGTCGCCCCCAATGCGATCCAGCGGGCGGCATTGGCGCCTGCGAACAGGCACGCAAAGGCGCCCGCCAGCGGCACGCACATCATCAGCGACAGGATGGGAAGGCCTTCCATTACGAAGCGCGCTCCTAAAGCAGAACGTAGGTGATAGCGGCGACCAGCCCGAGCAGCATGATCAGCGCATAGGTGTAGACGTAGCCCGACTGGACCGACTTGGCCGCGACCGCACTGCGCTCGACCACCCAGGCAATACCATTGGGGCCGAAGCGGTCGATCGTGCCGATATCGCCGAACTTCCAGAAGACGCGGCCGAGCGCGAAGGCAGGCTTCACGAAGATCGCGTCATAGAACTCGTCGAAGTACCACTTGCGGAACACGAAGTTGTGCAAGGGTCCGAAGGCGCCCACGAACTTGCCCGGCAGTTCGGGCTTGGCGATGTAGGCCAGATAGGCCCCGGCCAGACCGAGCAGCATCACGGCGCTTGCGGTGAGCTTCACCCACAGCGGCACGGCGTGCATCGCGTGGATCAGGCCCTCGTTGTAGAAGATCCCTTCGCCCCAGAAGGCCGGATCGTCGATGAACTGGTGGTGGAAGACAAAGCCCGCCAGCACCGCACCAAGGCCAAGGATGCCAAGCGGCAGCAGCATCGGCAGCGGGCTTTCATGCGGGTGATAGCCCGCGGTGCCGTCTTCCGAAGCATGCGCGTGGTGGTGATCGTGCCCATGCGCGTGATCATCGTGGACCGCGTGCTGGATATGCTCCGACTGCTCCCAACGGGGCTTGCCCCAGAAGGTCAGGAACATCAGGCGCCACGAGTAGAAGCTCGTCAGCAGCGCCGCGATCGCGCCGGCCCAGAAGGCGAACTGCCCCGCCCCGTTGTGGCGCGCATAGGCCGCCTCGAGGATCGCGTCCTTGGAATAGAAGCCCGCAAAGCCGAACACCCCGAGGATGCCGACGCCGGTAATCGCCAGCGTGCCCGCCATCATCGCCCAGAAGGTCAGCGGGATATGCTTACGAAGGCCGCCGTAATAGCGCATGTCCTGTTCATGGTGCATGGCGTGGATCACGCTGCCAGCGCCAAGGAACAGCAGCGCCTTGAAGAAGGCGTGGGTGAAGAGGTGGAACATCGCCGCCCCGTAAGCCCCGACACCTGCTGCAAAGAACATGTAGCCCAGCTGCGAGCAGGTCGAATAGGCGATCACCCGCTTGATGTCCCACTGGGTCGTGCCGATGGTCGCCGCGAAGAAGCAGGTGGCAGCCCCGACGATCGTGACGATGGTCAGCGCGGTCGGCGCGGTCTCGAACATCGGCGACAGGCGGCACACCATGAACACGCCCGCCGTCACCATGGTCGCGGCGTGGATCAGCGCGGAGACCGGCGTCGGGCCTTCCATCGCGTCCGGCAGCCAGGTGTGAAGTCCCAGCTGCGCCGACTTGCCCATCGCCCCGATGAACAAGAGGATGCACAGGATATCCATCGTGTAGAGGCGCATGCCGACGAAGGTGATCGTGGAACCGCTCATCCCCGGAGCCGCCGCCATGATCTCGCTGATCGATGTAGTCTGGAACACCAGATAGGTGCCAAAGATGCCGAGCATGAAGCCAAGGTCACCCACGCGGTTGACCACGAAGGCCTTGATCGCTGCAGCACCGGCTGAGGGCTTCTTGAACCAGAAACCGATCAGCAGATAGGAGGCAAGGCCGACGCCTTCCCAGCCAAAGAACATCTGGACGAGGTTGTCGGCCGTCACCAGCATCAACATCGCGAAGGTGAACAGCGAGAGATAGGCGAAGAAGCGCGGCTGATCCGGGTCTTCCTCCATGTACCCCCACGAATAGAGGTGCACGAGCGCGGAAACCGAGTTGATCACCACCAGCATGATCGCGGTCATGGTGTCGACCCGCAGTGCCCAGTCGAAAGTCAGCGTGCCGCTCTGCACCCACTTGAGCACCGGCACGACTTCAGCCGTCGCGGTGCCGCCAAGGAAGCCGAGAAAGATCGGCCAGCTCAGGCCAGCGGCAAGGAACAGTCCGGCCGTGGTCACGCTCTTGGCCGCGACATTGCCGATCATGCGGTTGCCGAGCCCCGCGATCAGCGAAGCCAGCAGCGGCGCGAATACGATGATGAGGATGGGATGCACGAGCCTCTTACCCCTTCATCCGGTTGATATCGTCGACCGCGATCGAGCCGCGGGTGCGGAAGTAGATCACCAGGATCGCAAGGCCGATGGCCGCTTCGGCAGCCGCCACGGTCAGCACCAGCATCGCGAAGATCTGGCCCACCAGATCCTGCATGAAGGCGCTGAAGGCGACGAGGTTGATGTTCACCGCCAGCAGAATGAGCTCGACCGCCATCAGGATGACGATCACGTTCTTGCGGTTGAGGAAGATCCCCAGCACGCCGAGCACGAACAGGATCGCGCCCACGGTGAGATAATGTTCGATGCCGATCACAGCTCGACCCCCTGCCCGACTTCCGGGTTCTTCATGACGGTTGCATCTTCCGGACGGCGACGGATCTGCTTGCCCACGTCCTGACGCGCACGTGCACCGGGCTTGGGCGGCTGGAAGGTCAGCACAATCGCGCCGATCATGGCGACCAGCAGGATTATCCCGGCGATCTCGAACAGCACGATGTAACGGCCATAGAGCAGGCCGCCCAAGGCCTCGATATTGCTGGATCCGGCAGCCTGCACAGCGTCACCCGCCGCCTTGCCGAGAGTGAGCCCGCCCGCGCTATATGCCCCCGCCGCCAGCAGCAGTTCGGCCAGCAGGATGCCTGCAATCACCAGCCCGAGCGGCGCATTTCGCGAAAAGCCTGCGCGCATCGCGGCAAAATCAATGTCGAGCATCATGACGACGAACAGGAACAGCACCGCCACCGCGCCGACATAGACGATCACCAGCAGCATCGCGATGAACTCCGCGCCCACCAGCACCATCAGGCCGGCGGCGTTGAAGAACGCCATGATCAGCCACAGCACCGAATGCACGGGGTTGCGCGCCATGACCACCATCACGGCGCTGGCGACGACAATGGTCGCGAAGAAGTAGAAGGCGATGGCCTGTATCATGATGATCCCTACCCCCCGATCCGCTCCGCCAGGAGCTCGCCAGAGGCCCGTCCTTACTAAACCCGAGTTCCGCGAGATGGCCTTGGCAAGCAGGCCCCAAGCGGGTGTTGTTCTATTTTCGGCGCGCCCTAGCGATAGGGTGCGTCGGCTTCAAGGTTGGCCGCGATGGCCCGTTCCCACTTGTCACCATTCGCGAGCAGCTTGGCCTTGTCGTAAAGCAGCTCTTCGCGGGTTTCGGTGGCGTATTCGAAATTCGGACCTTCGACGATCGCATCGACCGGGCAGGCTTCCTGACAGAAGCCGCAATAGATGCACTTGGTCATGTCGATGTCGTAGCGGGTGGTGCGGCGGCTGCCGTCTTCCCGAGGCTCGCTTTCGATGGTGATCGCCTGCGCGGGGCACACGGCCTCGCACAGCTTGCACGCGATGCAGCGTTCCTCGCCGTTGGGATAGCGCCGCAGGGCGTGTTCACCCCGGAAGCGCGGGCTAAGCGGTGACTTCTCGAAGGGGTAATTGATCGTCGCCTTGGGCTTGAAGAAATACTTCAGCGTCAAGGCGTGCGCCTTGAGGAATTCCCAGAGGGTGAACGATTTGATGAGGTGCGAAACGGTGGTCATGCGAAGTGCCCAATGGCCATGAGGTAACCGGAGGTGACGGCGACGAAGATCAGGCTCATCGGCAGGAACACCTTCCATCCGAGGCGCATCAGCTGGTCATAGCGGTAACGCGGTACGGTCGCCCAGATCCAGCTGAACATGAAGAAGAAGATGAAGGTCTTGACGAGGAACCACACGATCCCCGGCACCGCGTAAAGCACCGGAATGTCGAGCGGCGGCAGCCATCCGCCCCAGAACAGCAGCGTGTTGAGCGAGCACATCAGCAGGATGTTGGCATATTCGCCGAGCCAGAACAGCGCGAAGCTCATCGAGGAATATTCGGTCTGGTAGCCTGCGACGAGCTCGCTCTCGGCCTCGGTGAGGTCAAACGGCGCGCGCGCGGTTTCGGCCAGCGCGGAGATGAAGAACACCACCCACATCGGGAAGAGCAGCGGGTGGATCGCATAGGCGTTGATCAGCCCCAGCCCGAAGCCCTTCTGCGCGCTCACGATGCCGGAGAGGTTGAAGGTGCCGGCAAACAGCACCACGCAAACCAGCACGAAACCGATCGAAACTTCGTAAGAGATCATCTGCGCCGAGGCGCGCATCGCCGAGAAGAACGGGTATTTGGAGTTCGACGCCCACCCGCTCATCACCACGCCGTAAACCCCCATCGAGGAGATCGCGAGGATGTAGAGCAGGCCGACATTGATGTCGGCAATCACCCCGCCGTCCCAGAACGGAATCACCGCCCAGGCGGCGAGCGCCACGGTGAAGGTGATGATCGGCGCAAGCAGGAAGATGCCCTTGTTCGCGGCGCTCGGAATGATCGTCTCTTGCAGGAAGACCTTGAGGCCATCCGCAAAGGACTGGAGCAGGCCGAAAGGCCCGACCACGTTGGGCCCGCGCCGTAGCATGATCGCGCCCAGCACCTTGCGGTCGACATAGATCACCATGGCGACCGAGAACATGACGAGCAGCGAGACGATGACGATCGCTGCCACCGTGGCGGCGGTCCAGGCCCATTCGTAAGGCAGGCCGAGCGACTGGAAGAAAGCGGTCATTCCGCGGGCTCCTTCACGTCAGCCCCGTGGAGCAATTCATCCGAACACCGCTGCATCACCTCGCTCGCGCGGGCGATGGGGTTGGTGAGGTAGAAGTCCTTGACCGGATAGCCGGCAATCTCGCCCTCGAACTTCGCACCGCCATCCGCCTTGGGGAGCGCGCCGTAATCGGCAAGGCCCTCTTCGCCCAGCGCAGGCACGGCAGCGATCATCTTGGCCTGAAGCTGTTCGAAGCTGTCGAAGCCGACGGTGACGCCCAGGCTATCTGCGAGCGCGCGCAAGATCGTCCAGTCCTCGCGCGCGTCCCCCGGGGCGTAGACCGCCTTCTCGGCGAACTGCACACGGCCTTCCGCGTTGACGTAGGTCCCGTCCCTTTCGGCGTAGGATGCGGCCGGCAGGATAATGTCGGCGTGATGCGCGCCCTTGTCGCCGTGGTGGCCGATATAGACCTTGAGGCTCTTGGCGTAGGGCGAATAGTCCATCTCGTCCGCGCCGAGGCTCAGCAGCACCTTGGGGCTCGCGGCGGCGATATCGCCCATCCCGCCCGGAAGCGTGAAGCCGAGCATCAGCGACGCCATGCGAGCGGCCGAAATGTGCAGCACGTTGAAGCCGTTCCAGCCCTCACGGACGAGGTCGAACTTGTCCACCAGCTTGAGCGCGGCAGGCAGCGCGCCCTTGGCCAGCCCCGCCGCGCCGAGGATCACCGCCGGGCGCTTGGCCGCCTTCATCGCGTCGCCCAATTCCTTGGGGATGCGGTTGAGGAGCTTCAGATCATTGCCAAGGATGGTCGCCGGATAGGTCGGATTCCATTCCGGGCCGATGATGTAGACCTTGGCCCCCGCCTTCACCGCCTTGCGCAGGCGGACATTGAGCAGCGCGGCTTCCCAGCGCACATTGCTACCAATGATCAGGATCGCGTCGGCCGTCTCGATACCGGCGAAAGTGCTGTTGAAGTTCACCGCCGCGAGGTTCGACACGTCATAAGTCATGCCGGTCTGGCGCGCTTCGGTGAGCTGCGATCCGCAGGCATTGACCAGCGTCTTGGCCGCGAACATCGTTTCCGCATCGAGCAGATCGCCCGCCACGGCCGCGATGCTGGCCTTGTCCTTGCCGAGCGCGCCCGCGATCAGGCCGAAAGCCTCGGTCCATTCTGCCGGTTGCAGCTTGCCGTCACGGCGCACCCAGACGCGGTCCAAGCGGCGCTTGGTCAGGCCGTCGACCTGATAGCGACCCTTGTCCGACAGCCACTCTTCGTTGACGTCGTCATTGATGCGCGGCAGCGCGCGCATGACTTCGCGGCCCTTGGAATGGAGCGTGATATTGGCGCCTACCGCGTCCGAGACGTCGATGCTGAGCGTCTTCTTCAGCTCCCACGGCCGCGCCTCAAACGCGTACGGGCGAGACGTCAGCGCGCCGACCGGGCACAGGTCGATGACGTTCGCCGAAAGCTCGTGCGCCGCTGCCTGTTCCAGATAGGTGGTGATCTGCATATCCTCGCCGCGATAGAGCGCGCCGATCTCGTCCACACCCGCGATCTCTTCCGAGAAGCGCACGCAGCGGGTGCAGTGGATGCAGCGGGTCATGATCGTCTTGATCAGCGGTCCCATGTACTTCTCGGTCACCGCGCGCTTGTTTTCCTGGAAGCGCGAGCCGCCGCGGCCATAGGCCACCGCCTGATCCTGAAGGTCGCACTCGCCGCCCTGATCGCAGATCGGGCAATCGAGCGGGTGGTTGATGAGCAGGAACTCCATCACCCCTTCGCGGGCCTTCTTGACCATCGGGCTGTCAGTGCGGATTTCCTGACCCTCGGCAGCCGGCAGCGCGCAGGAGGCCTGCGGCTTGGGCGGCCCGGGCTTCACCTCGACCAGACACATGCGGCAATTGCCCGCTATGCTCAGGCGTTCGTGATAGCAGAAGCGCGGGATTTCCTTGCCCGCCAGCTCGCACGCCTGCAGCACAGTCGCGCCCGCCGGGACCTCGATTTCCTGACCGTCTACGGTGACCTTGGGCATTACTCGGCTGCCTCTTGGAATTGCGCGTTATGTTCGTTGATCCGCCGCTCAAGCTCGGGGCGGAAGTGGCGGATGAGGCCCTGGATCGGCCATGCGGCGGCATCACCCAGCGCGCAGATGGTGTGGCCTTCGACCTGCTTGGTGACTTCCTGCAGCATGTCGATTTCCTCGATCGCGGCGTCACCGGTGCGCAGGCGCTCCATCATGCGCCACATCCAGCCCGTGCCTTCGCGGCAAGGGGTGCACTGGCCGCAGCTTTCGTGCTTGTAGAAGTAGCTGAGGCGGCTGATCGCGCGGACGATGTCTGTCGACTTGTCCATGACGATGACCGCTGCCGTGCCGAGGCCCGAGCCCAGTTCCTTCAGCCCGTCGAAATCCATCGGGGCGTTGCGGATCTGCGCGGCGGGCACCAGCGGCACGGATGAACCGCCCGGGATCACCGCCAGCAGATTGTCCCACCCGCCGCGAATGCCGCCGCAGTGCTTCTCGATCAGCTCTTCAAAGCTGATGCTCATCGCCTCTTCGACGACGCAGGGCTTGTTCACGTGGCCGCTGATCTGGAAGAGCTTGGTGCCCTTGTTGTTCTCGCGCCCGAAGCTCGAGAACCACGCAGCGCCGCGCCGCAGGATCGTCGGCGCGACCGCGATGCTCTCGACGTTGTTGACCGTGGTCGGGCAGCCATAAAGCCCCGCGCCCGCCGGGAACGGGGGCTTGAGGCGCGGCTGGCCCTTCTTGCCTTCGAGGCTTTCGATCATCGCGGTCTCTTCGCCGCAGATGTAGGCGCCCGCGCCGCGGTGCATGAAGACGTCGAAGTCGTAGCCAGAGCCGCAGACGTTCTTGCCGATCAGGCCTGCGTCATAGGCCTCGGCAATTGCCTTCTGGAGCGTTTCGGCCTCGCGGATATATTCGCCGCGGATGTAGATATAGGCTGCGCGCGCGCGCATCGCGTAGCCCGCGACCAGCGCGCCTTCGACCAGCTTGTGCGGATCGTGGCGGATGATCTCGCGGTCCTTGCACGAACCGGGTTCGCTCTCGTCGGCATTGATAACGAGGAAGCTCGGGCGGCCGTCGCGCGATTCCTTGGGCATGAAGGACCACTTGAGGCCCGTGGGGAAGCCCGCCCCGCCCCGGCCGCGCAGACCGCTGGCCTTGATCTCTTCGATGATCGCGTCCTGCCCGCGCGCCAGCAGCGCCTTGGTGTTGTCCCAATCACCGCGCGCCTGCGCTGCCTTCAGCCCCCAGTCCTGGAAGCCGTAGAGGTTCGTGAAGATGCGATCCTTATCGCCAAGCATCACTGCATTCCCTTGTTCTTGGCGCGCTTCAGCCGCACCAGCGAAATCACCTGAAACACAAGGCCGAGGCCCATGATAATCACGCCCATCTCGTAAGGCCCGGTCGCAGTCAGCACCGCGCCCAGCGCAAAGCCGGTGAGGCCGAGGATCGCGAACAGGAGCGTGAGCGGGTTCATCCGATCACCCCTGCGCTGTAGAGCGCGTAAAGCACGCCGATAATCAGCAGGATCACACCCACGCGCACCATGCCCATCAGCACCTTGTAGGCGATGAAGGCGAGCACGAGTGCACCGAGGAGTGAGGCGATGGCAGTCACCTTACCATTCACCCCGATAATCGTGGTTGGCACCCACCATCGCCGTCAGCGTGGTGGGCCCGCCCGAAGGCTCGGAGGTGTGACGGCCCGGCTCCTGCGTCCCTGCCTTGGGCGTCTGACCGGCGGCGAGCGCATCGAGCACCGCGTCGAGGCGTTCAACCGTCAGGTCCTCGTAGTTGTCGTCGTTGATCTGGACCATCGGCGCGGTAGCGCAATTGCCCATGCATTCGACTTCGGTGAGGGTCCACAGCCCGTCTTCCGAGACCTCGCCCTTCTTCATGCCGCGCTTCTTGCAGGCGGTCATGATGTCGTCAGAGCCGCGCAGCATGCAAGGCGTGGTGCCGCACACCTGCACGTGGAATTTGCCCACGGGTTTGAGGTTGTACATGAAGTAGAAGCTGGCAACTTCGAGCACGCGGATCACCGGCATGTCGAGATAGGCCGCGACATATTCGATCACCGGCAGCGGCAGCCAGCCCTGCGTGTCCGTCTCCGCGCCGACCTGCCGCTGGGCAAGATCGAGCAGCGGCATCACCGCCGAGCGCTGACGCCCCTCGGGATATTTGGCGATATGCCAGTCGGCAGTTGTCTTGTTCTCCGGCGTCCACGCGAAGGCGCTCCAACGGGCGCGCAGTTCGGGGGTATCGGGAGCGGGGGTACGGTCAGCCATTGTTCTTCTCATCTCCGAACACGCGCTCGGCATGTTCGCGCTCAAGATGTTTGCGGTCGGCACGCGCAGCAATCCAGAGGATGCCGGCCCAGAAGACCAGCACACCGAGGGCCGCTGCGATGCCGTAGATCGCGATCACCGGTCACACTCCCCGAACACCACGTCGATCGCGCCGAGAATGGCGGTAGCGTCGGGCAGCATGTGGCCCTTGGACATGAAGTCCATCGCCTGGAGGTGCGAGAAGGCGGTGGGACGGATCTTGCAGCGGTAGGGCTTGTTGGTGCCGTCGCTGACCAGATAGACGCCGAATTCGCCCTTGGGGCTTTCGGTCGCCACGTAAACCTCGCCCGCCGGCACGTGGAAGCCTTCGGTGTAGAGCTTGAAGTGGTGGATCAGGCTTTCCATCGACTGCTTCATCTCGCCGCGCTTGGGCGGGGAGACCTTGCCATCGGTGCTGGCGATCGGGCCTTGCGGCATGTCGCGCAGACACTGCTTGATGATCTTCGCGCTCTCGTAGACTTCCTTCACGCGCACCATGAAGCGGTCATAGCAGTCCGAATTGGTGCCGACCGGAATGTCGAACTCCATCCGGTCATAGACCTCGTAGGGCTGGCTCTTGCGCAGGTCCCACGGAATGCCGGCAGCGCGGATCATCGGGCCGCTGAAGCCCCAAGCCACAGCGTCCTCGCGGCTCACCACCGCGATATCGACATTGCGCTGCTTGAAGATGCGGTTGTCGATCACGAGGCTCATCGCGTCGCCGAACAGCTGCGGCAGGCGGTTGTCGAGCCAGTCGCCGATATCCACCAGCAGCTTTTCCGGCACGTCCTGATGCACGCCGCCCGGTCGGAACCAGGCCGAGTGCATGCGCGCGCCGCTCGCGCGTTCGAAGAAGTTGAGGCAGTCCTCGCGCAGCTCGAACACCCACAGGTTGGGCGTCATCGCGCCCACATCCATCACATGCGCGCCGATGTTGAGCATGTGGTTGCAGATGCGGGTCAACTCGGCGAACAGCACGCGCAGATATTGCGCGCGGATCGGCACTTCGAGGTTCAGCAGTTTCTCGATGGCGAGCACATAGGAGTGCTCCATGCACAGCGGCGAACAGTAATCGAGCCGGTCGAAGTACGGCAGCGCCTGCAGATAGGTCTTGTGCTCGATCAGCTTTTCGGTGCCGCGGTGGAGCAGGCCGACATGGGGATCGATGCGTTCGATCACCTCGCCGTCGAGTTCCATCACCATGCGCAGCACGCCGTGCGCGGCCGGGTGCTGGGGACCGAAATTGATCGTGTAGTTGGAGATCACCTCACCGGTGGTGGTGAGCGATTCTTCGCGGATCATGCTCATTTCTTGGCATCTCCTTCCGGCTTGGGAGGAGCTTTCTCGTCACCCGGAAGCACGTAATCGGCACCTTCCCACGGGGACAGGAAATCGAATCTGCGCATTTCCTGCGCGAGCTCGACCGGTTCATAGACCACCCGCTTTTCCTCTTCGGAATAGCGCAGTTCGGTATAGCCGGTGAGCGGGAAGTCCTTGCGGAAGGGGTGGCCTTCAAAGCCGTAATCGGTGAGGATGCGGCGCAGATCGGGGTTGCCCGCAAAGGTCACGCCGTAAAGATCGAAGACCTCGCGCTCCAGCCAGCCCGCATTGGGCCACAGCGTGGTGACGGTGGGCACCGGCGTATCTTCAGAGGCCGAGCACTTCACCATCACGCGGTGGTTCTTGGTCAGGCTCTGGAGCATGTAGACGACTTCAAAGCGCTCGCTGCGCGCCGGATAGTCGACGCCAGCGATCTCCATCAGCTGCTGGTACTGGTGATCGTCACGAAGGATTTCGAGCACGCGGGCAACCGCATCGCGCTCGACGCGGAAGATCACCTCGCCATGCGCTTCGACAGCCTGGATCAGCCAGACCGAGATGGTCTCCGATACGGCGTCGATCACGCCTTCGTTGGAAGCGAACCTGGGGGCGGAATGAACAAAGGTCATAGTCCGGGCGCCCTTACCTTTCGATCGTGCCGACGCGGCGGATCTTCCGCTGCAATTGCATCACGCCGTAGAGCAGCGCCTCGGCGGTCGGCGGGCAGCCGGGGACATAGATGTCGACCGGCACGATGCGGTCGCAGCCGCGCACCACCGAGTAGGAGTAATGGTAATAGCCGCCGCCGTTGGCGCAGCTGCCCATCGAGATGACGTATTTGGGATCCGACATCTGATCGTAGACCTTGCGCAGCGCCGGGGCCATCTTGTTGCACAGCGTGCCCGCCACGATCATCACGTCCGACTGGCGCGGAGAGGCGCGCGGGGCGATGCCGAAGCGCTCCATGTCGTAGCGCGGCATGTTGACGTGGATCATCTCGACCGCGCAGCAGGCGAGCCCGAAGGTCATCCACCACAGCGAGCCGGTGCGCGCCCACTGGAACAGCTCCTCGGTCGAGGTGACGAGGAAGCCCTTGTCGTTGACCTCGCTCTGGAGCGAATTGAAGAAATCGACGTCAGGCTGGCGCACGACGCCCGCAGCGGAATTGGCCGCAGTGATGGTCGCGTTGGCAGCAATCGTTGCTGCGCTCGCGGCTGTGATGCTTGCGTTGCTCATTCCCAGTCCAACGCCCCCTTCTTCCATTCGTAAGCAAGGCCCACCGCGAGGATGAACAGGAACACCATCATGCCGCCCCAACCGGTCCAACCCGTCTGATCGAGACTCACCGCCCAGGGAAACAGGAAGGCTACTTCGAGATCGAAGACGATGAAGCTGATCGCGACGAGATAGAAGCGCACGTCGAACTGGCTGCGCGCGTCCTCGAAGGCGGGGAAGCCGCATTCATATTCGGACAGCTTCTCGGCATTGGGGTTGTGGGCTCCGGTCAGACGCGACACCGCCATGGGCGCGAACACAAAAAGCACCGAAAGCCCGAAGGCAATCAGAATGAACAACAGTATCGCAAGATACTGGCTGAGATCGATCACGGCGATGTCCAAGCTATTAATCCCGTCGGTCGCCCTAAGCCTGTCGCGCGCACCGCGCAAGCCTGCGACTCGGGCAAAACCCCTTAGAGATGTTGCATGAAATCGAACAGTCGTTGCGGTGAAAGATTCGCAGAAGCTTGGCGCTGCTTACAGACCAAGCGGCAAACGGCGGATTTGCGTCGGCAAGGCGGGCAAATCAGGCTTCGGCGCACCCTTTTCGAACCGCTCCCACTGCCCGTTGCCTACGTAGTAAAGCGCGCCGTCAGCAACACTCCCGCCGAGCGGTTCGGTCCAGTCGGGATGCGCCTGTTCCAGCGTGCGGTGGCCGACAATGTGCGTGCCATCATCCGATAGACGCAGCGCGATGATCCGCATCGGAGAGGTGCCGTTCTGCACCGCGACCAGCTCGTCGCCGTGCCGCCACAAGCCATCGATCCCGTCGAGCGCAATCGGCACGTCGCTCGCGAGCCGCGAGGCCGCACCGGTGGCGAGGTCGATCACCGCCAGACCATAGCGGTAATCGCTGGCATAGAGCCTCTGCCCGTCCGCGCTCACCGCCAGCCCCTGCGGCGAGCGCAGGGATCCGGGCGCGACGAGCGCGCTCAGCTCTGTCGCACCGGCAGGCGCGCGGTAGATACCGCCGCCCTCCGGATCACTGGCATAGACAGTGCCATCCGGACCGGCAGCAAGATCCGACACCTTCACGCCCGGTGGCGCAGCGATCCGGCGCGGATTGCCGAAATCGCCGGTCACCTCGAATATTCCCGTAAAACCTCCGGCATTGCCGGACGAGCCATCGATATCGGCCGAGGCGATCCAGCCCCTGCTGGAGTCGGCAGCCGACGCGATACCCGAAAGGGACTGAGCGCCTGTGATGGGAAACGCGGTCCATTCTGTCCCGCCGCTGCGCACATACACCGCCCGGCGGGACACCGAAGAGGCCATCGCCTCCATGCCGTTGTCCGCAACAAACACCGATTCAATCAGACCCGCTTCGGCCTGCACCGTGTCGAAGATGGTGCTTGCGGCGATCACCTCGGCGGCGGGCAGGAGCAGTCTGCGCGCGGCTTCGGCATGGGCCGCGCCGATCAATTGCGGGATTTGTGCCTGCGCAGGCCGGCTGAACACATGGCCACGCTCGCGAAGCCATGCGAGGCTGGCAAGCGACGCATCGCCCTCGCCCCCGGTAAGCTGCGCATTCAGCAGCCGCAGGCGCACGCTGGTGCTGTCGGGGAAGTCGCGCGCGAGGTGCTCCAGCGCTGCCAGTTCGGTGATCTGGCCGGACGCCGCATCGACGCTGCGCCATGGGGCAGGCCCCTGCGCCGCAAGCGGCGTCGCAAGGGCCAGCACCAGCGCAGCGGCAAGTGCCCTCATTTCATCATGCGCGCCGTAGCCTGCTCGGTCGCCTTGCCATAGGGCGGCTTCAGACCGCCCAGCTTGGCAATGTCGATCTTGGGCTGGTGATAGACCGCGCGCGCATGGCTGAATTCGCGGAAGCCCTCGATCGCGTGATAGCTTCCCATGCCCGAAGGCCCGACCCCGCCGAAGGGCAGGTCTTCCATCGAGACATGGAACACCACGTCATTGGTGGTCACCCCGCCCGAGATGGTGCGGGTCAGCACGCGCTCCTGCTCGCCCTTGTCCTCCCCGAAATAGTAGAGGCCAAGCGGGCGGTCATGCTCGTTGATGTAGTCGACCGCCTGATCGACCGCCTTGTAGGTCATCACCGGCAGCACGGGGCCGAAAATTTCCTCCTGCATCACCGTCATGCTGTCATCGACGCCGCGCAGCACCGTCAGCGGCATCTTGCGCTGGTTGGCATTGGCGAAGTCTTCGCCCGCCGGATTGACCTCGATCACCTCGGCGCCCTTGTCGCGCGCATCGGCGACGAGGCCCTGAAGTCGCTCGAAATGGCGGTCGGAGACGATCGAGGCGTAGTCGTCATTGTCGAGCACGCGCGGATACATCGCCGCTGCCGCCCCGGTCACTCCGGCGACGGCTTCATCGGCCATGTCCTCGGGCACCATCAGGTAATCAGGCGCGAGGCAGATCTGGCCGTCATTCATCATCTTGCCGATCGCGATCCGCTCGCCCGCCTTGGCGAAATCGGCGCTGCGGCCCATGATCACGGGCGACTTGCCGCCGAGTTCCAGCGTCACCGGAACGAGGTTTGCAGCCGCTGCCTGCATCACGCGGCGCCCGGTCGCGGTCGATCCGGTGAAGACGAGGTGATCGAAGGGCAGCGACGAAAACGCGGCGGCCACTTCCGGCCCACCGGTGATCACCGCCACTTCTTCAGGTGCGAAATAATCGGCGGTCAGCTTGGCCATCAGCTCGCTGGTCCGCTCGGTGAATTCCGACGGCTTGATCATCGCGCGGTTGCCCGCAGCCAGCACCTGCATCAGCGGCCCGAAGGCGAGCTGCACCGGGAAGTTCCACGGCGAAAGAATGCCGATCACGCCCTTGGGCTCGTAACGCACCTCGGCCTTGGCGCCGAGCAGGCCGAGCGGGAACTGGACTTTCCGCTTTTCGGTCTTGGTCCAGCTGTCGATGTGCTTGAGCGCATGGGCGCCCGCGCCGACAGTTGCGGCGATATCGGTGAGCATCGACTGATGCGCCGAACGGCTGCCGAAATCGGCGCTCATCGCCTTGGCAAATTCCTCGCCATGCTCCTTCACCAGCGCCATCGCGCGCTTGATGCGGTCATTGCGCTGCGACAGCGGCTCGGGGCGCGAGGCGGTGAAGGCGGCGCGCTGGCGCGCAAGCAGGGCTTCAAGTTCTTCGCGGCGATCATCGGCCATGGCGTTCTCCCGTTCGGTCATGGATTGGTTTTGATTTGCTATCGTCTTCGCCCAAAGACTGCCGCCTGACAAGGTGCTTGCCCCCTCGCCTCGCAAGATTGCCAATGCCGCATTGCAGCATTAGAGCGTCGGCCAAACACAAGACATCGCAGGAAGGACGTCCCATGACCCAGCTCTCCCCCGCCGATCCGATCGTGATCCTCTCTTACGCGCGCACGCCGATGGGCGCGATGCAGGGCGCATTGGCCGAGGTTGCGGCGACCGATCTGGGCGCGATTGCGGTGAAGGCCGCGGTCGAGCGGGCGGGCGTCGCCGGTGCGGATATCGACCGCGCCTATATCGGCTGCGTCCTGCCCGCAGGGCTCGGCCAGGCCCCGGCCCGTCAGGCAGCGATCAAGGCTGGTCTCCCCCAGTCGGTCCAGGCCACCACCGTGAACAAGGTCTGCGGCTCGGGCATGAAGACCGTGATCATGGGCGCCGAAGCGCTCGCCAGCGGCACCATCGACATGGTGGTGGCTGGCGGGATGGAGAGCATGACCAACGCGCCCTACCTTTTGAAGAAGCACCGTTCGGGCGCACGGCTGGGCCATGACACGGCCTATGACCACATGTTCCTCGACGGCCTCGAAGATGCCTACGAGCCGGGCCGCGCGATGGGCACTTTCGCGCAGGACACCGCCAACGCCTACCAGATGACCCGCGAGGAGATGGACGCCTACGCCATCGAATCGCTCGCCCGCGCCAACCGCGCCATCGCCAGCGGCGCCTTCGCCGATGAAGTCGTGCCAGTAACGGTGGCGACCCGTGCTGGCGATGTGGTGGTCGAGCATGACGAAGCCCCGTCCAAGGGCCGCCCGGACAAGATCCCGCAGCTGAAGCCCGCCTTCGCCAAGGACGGCACGATCACCGCTGCCACCTCGAGTTCGATTTCGGACGGTGCCGCAGCCCTCGTGCTCACCCGCGCCAGTGTTGCCGCGGCCAAGGGCCTTGCCCCTGTCGCCCGCGTGGTTGCCGTCGCGGCCCATGCACAGGCTCCGGCCGAGTTCACCACCGCGCCGATCCCCGCGATCCAGAAGGTGCTCGACCGCGCCGGCTGGAGCGTCGATGATGTCGATCTGTTCGAAGTGAACGAGGCCTTCGCCTGCGTCGCCATGTTCGCGATGCGCGATCTCGGCATTGCCCACGAGAAGATCAACGTGAACGGCGGCGGCACTGCGCTCGGCCACCCGATCGGCGCGAGCGGCGCGCGGATTGTAGTGACTCTGATTGCCGCGCTCAAGGCGCAGGGCAAGACCCGCGGCGTCGCCAGCCTGTGCATCGGCGGCGGGGAAGCCACCGCCATCGCGGTCGAACTGGTCTGATCAACGAGGCCGGGCGGCGGGTTACTCGTCGCCCGGCAAGTCCTCGACGCCCCACAGACGGGTCCGCGCGATCCAGCCCTTGCGGCTGGCGATATCGACTTCGCACCAATCCGCCTTGCAGCCCTTGAGCTGCGCGACAACGCCCGGCTGAGCCCGCCAGCGCAGCGCCGATCCCGCTTCGGGGCCTGCGCGCACATCAGCAAGGCCGCTTCCCGTCACCAGCGCGCCGCGTTCGGGATCGAGCTGGCTGCGCGCGATCCATCCGCGATCACCCTGCGGATCCTCGACCAGTCGCCAGCCCTCGCGCACCCGCACCACCTTCACCGGCAGGCCCTTGCGCTTGTAGACCCATTCGATTGGATATTCCTCGCTCGGGCCGACGCGCATGCGCACCTCGTCATAGCGCAAGGTTGCCCAATAGGGCACCTCGCGCTCCTGCGCGCGGGCAGGCGAGCCGGCCAGCATCGCGCCGGCCAGCGCCAAAATTCCGAATGAATTGAAAAGTCGTAATCCCATGATCATGAGATCCGATAGCGCCATGTGCGCGGGCGATTCAAGGTCCGCGTGCCGTATCCCTGCTTGACCATCACGGCCCTCACGCATTAGCCGATGGACCATGCCAGACACCCGCACCCCGCTTGAACGCCCCCGCGTTATCGTCACCCGCCATCTGGTGCCCGAAGTCGAGGCGCGGATGCGCGAATTGTTCGACGTGGTGCTCAACGAAGGCGATGTCCCGCTGACCCGCGAGCAGCTTGCCGCCGCGATGCATGATTGCGACGTGCTGGTGCCGACCGTCACCGACCGGATCGATGCCGAACTGATCGCGGGCGCTGCCCCGCGCCTTGGCCTGATCGCCAATTTCGGAGCGGGGACCGAGCATATCGATCTCGCCGCCGCCGCTGCGCGAAAAATCCTTGTCACCAACACTCCCGGCGTTTTCACCGACGACACGGCCGACCTTGCCATGGCAATGATCATCGGCGTGCCGCGCCGGGTGCGCGAAGGCACGGCGCTGGTGCGGCGCGGGGAATGGACCGGCTGGACGCCTTCGGGCCTGCTCGGTCGCAAGCTCGCGGGCAAGGTGCTCGGGATCATCGGCATGGGGCGTATCGGACAAGCCGTGGCCCACCGCGCCCGCGCCTTCGGGCTGGAGATCGCCTATACAAACCGCAAGCGCCTGCCCGAGGCCTTGGAGCGCATGCTCGGTGCGCGCTATGTCGCCGATGTCGATACGCTGATGGGCGAGGCCGATATTCTCACCCTGCACTGCCCGCTGACCGAGGAGACCCGCCATCTCGTCGATGCGCGGCGGATTGCCTTGATGAAGCCGGGCAGCAGCATCATCAACACCGCACGCGGCGAGATGATCGACACCGATGCGCTGGTCGCTGCGCTGCAATCAGGGCATCTCGCGGGCGCTGGGCTTGACGTCTATCCCGACGAGCCGAACGTCGACCGCCGCCTGATCGAGCACCCCAACGTCATGACCCTCCCCCACATCGGCAGCGCCACCACCGAGGGCCGCGAGGATTCGGGCCACAAGGTGATCGCCAATATCCGCATGTGGGCAGACGGCCACCGCCCGCCCGATCAGGTGCTGACGGCGCTGGTGCGCTAAACAGCCAGCGCCCGCAGAGCGGTCAATCCCCCGTCAAAATCCGCTCGACCAGCTCGCCGACGCTCGGCGTGTAGCCGTTCGAGTAGAAGGGATCGGTCTTGAAGTTGTAGGCTGCGTGGCCTGCGAAGGCCAGGTTCCTGTCGGGATCGTCGCCATGGGCGATGTCCTGCAGGGTCTTCTGGATGCAGAAGCTGCGCGGATCGGCCAAGCGGCCGGTAGTGAAGTCGTCGTGGTCCTTCCAGCTGGAAAAACCGCAATGCGAAAGGCAGCCCATGCAATCCTGCTGGTCCTTGCGGATCGTCTCGCGCGCGTCGGGCGTGACGAAGACGATCGTGTCGTCGGGCGTCTTGAGCGGTTCGCTATGGCCGGCGCGCATCCACATTTCAGCGCGGGTCTTGTCTTCGGGCTTGACCCAGAAGCTGCGGGCCTTGCCGTCTTCGCCAAGCTGGACGGTGCCCTCTTCGGCGCCGCGCTTGAAGAAGGGGATCTGGCGCTCCGAACGGTGCATCAGATCATAGAGGAACGGGGTCTTCACCGCGCTCGAATAGAAGCCGGTGGGCGAGAACTTGTGGAGCAGCACATCGCCCGGTTCGACCGTGCGAAGCATGTCCTTCCATATCTGCGGGATCGGGCTTTCCTGCGTCAGCAGGGGACGGGTGCCGAACTGGAAGGCGATGGTGCCGAGCTCGGGATTGTCGATCCAGTCGTTCCAGTCGCGCAGATACCACACGCCGCCCGCCATCACGATCGGCACAGAATCGGCCACGCCCTCGGCGCGCATCACATCGCGCAGCGCTTTCACGCGCGGGTACGGATCTTCGGGCTTGGTCGGATCTTCGGCGTTGGAGAGGCCATTATGCCCGCCCGCCAGCCACGGGTCTTCATAGACCACCGCCGCCATCAGATCGGGCACCTTGTGGTAGGAACGCTTCCACAGCGCGCGGAAGGCGCGGCCGGAGCTGACGATCGGCAGGTAGCAGACGTTGAAACGGGCGGCGATCTCGGCAAGCTTGTAGGGCATCCCAGCGCCGCAGGTGACGCCGGTCACCATGCCGCGGGTGTTTTCCAGCACGCCTTCGAGCACGGCCTGCGCCCCGCCCATTTCCCACAAGACGTTGATGTTGATCGCGCCCTTGCCGTTCGCGATCTCGTAGGCCTTCTTCACCTGCGTGGTCGCGCCGTCGATGGCGTAGCGGATCAGCTCCTGATGACGCTCCTCGCGGGTGCGGCCGTGATAGATCTGGGGGATGACATTGCCGTTGTCGTCATAGCTGTCGGCATTGACCGCACTGACCGTGCCGATCCCGCCCGCAGCCGCCCAGGCCCCCGAGCTTGCGTGGTTGGTTGCCGAAACACCCTTGCCGCCTTCAACCAGCGGCCAGACTTCACGCCCGCCATAGACGATCGGGCTCAATCCCTTGAACAATGAAAACTCCCTTTCGCGCCGTCCCTGTGGCGCGCATTTCGTGGTGGTGCATAGTCGCGTGAAGCCCGCGCCGCAATCTCTGAGGGAAGCGTCCAGCCTAACCCATATTGCAGGGCTGGATCGCCTCCGGATCGGTGCGCGCCTTGCCGCGCGCAAAGCGGGCGAAATAGCCCTTGATGTCAGGGCGTTCGATATACTCGACCAGCACGTAGCCGACCGCCTCGAACTCGCAGAACAAGAGCGTGTGCGGCAGACCGTGGCGCCCGACGGGACTGTCGCTTTCCACCACAATGATCTGCCCTTCGGCGTTGAGCGCGGGCCACATCCGCCACAGGAAGGCGTAGGGCTCGGTCACCTCGTGATACATGTGGACCAGGAAGATGCGGTCGAAGCTGTCAGCCGGAAGCTGCGGATCGTCCGGCTCGCCCAGCTTTATCGAGATGTTTTCGAGCCGCTCCTTCTCGACCCGGCGCCCGAGCCGTTGGAGCGCATCGCGGCTGATGTCCTGCGCCAGAACCCGGCCATCGCCACCGACCTTTTCAGCAAGGCGGACGGTGTAATAGCCCTCGCCGGCGCCGATGTCGGCGACTGTCATCCCTGCGCGAATTTCGGCGAGGTCCATCACGATCTGGGCCTCGTCGCGCTCGTCGCGCGCGTCCTCGTTGGCGAACTGGGTGGAGACGACCTTGGCGACCGGGCGGTCAGGCTTGGGAAACTCCATCGCGCTTTCGGGCCGCTCGGCCGTGACCGGCATCAGCTGGTCGCAGCCGGCCAGCGCCAGCGCGCCCGCCAGCAGCCAACCGCCCCGTGTCGCGCGAGCGGCGCGCATGGCTATTCGACGTCCTCGATCTCGACCGTCTCGCCCGTTACCCGCTGGGCGAGCGCGGCCGAGATGAAGGGATCGATCGAACCATCGAGCACCGCATCGGGCGAGGTCGAGACCACGCCGGTGCGCAGATCCTTGACCATCTGGTAGGGCTGCAAGACGTAGGAACGGATCTGGTGGCCCCAGCCAATATCGCTTTTGGAAGCATGCTCCGCGCTGGCAGCTTCCTCGCGGGCGCGCATCTCGGCTTCGTAAAGCCGAGCCTTCAGCATGTTCATCGCGATTTCGCGGTTCTTGTGCTGGCTGCGGTCTTGCTGGCTGGCCACCACGATCCCGCTCGGCTGGTGGGTGATGCGCACCGCCGAATCGGTGGTGTTGACGTGCTGACCGCCCGCACCTGACGCGCGGTAGGTGTCGATCTTGAGATCGGCCGGATTGATCTCGATCTCGAAGCTGTCGTCGATCACCGGATAGACCCAGACGCTCGAAAAGCTGGTGTGGCGGCGCGCCGAACTGTCATAAGGGCTGATGCGGACGAGGCGGTGCACACCGCTCTCGGTCTTGGCATAGCCATAGGCATTGTCGCCCTTGATCAGCAGGGTGGCCGACTTGATCCCGGCCTGCTCGCCTGCCTGATATTCGACCGTATCGACCCTGAAGCCGCGCCGCTCGGCCCAGCGGGCGTACATGCGCAGCAGCATCTCGGCCCAATCCTGGCTTTCGGTGCCGCCTGCGCCGGCGTGGATTTCGAGGTAAGTGTCGTTGCCGTCTGCCTCGCCCGAAAGCAGTGCCTGAACCTTGTCGGCATCGGCCCGGTCAGCGAGCGCGGCGAGCGTCGCCAGGCCATCCTCGACGATCGCTTCCTCGCCCTCGGCCTCGCCCATCTCGATGAATTCGATCGCATCGGCCATTTCGGCGGCAATCTCGTTCACCGTATTGACCGCAGTTTCGAGCGTCTTCTGCTCACGGCTGATCGCCTGGGCCTGCTTGGGATTGTCCCAGAGATTCGGGTCCTGCACGCGAGCATTAAGCTCGTCGAGCCGGCGCAGCGCGCGCTCCCAGTCGAGCGACAGGCGCACCAGCGCCAGCGCCGCTTCGATCCGGTTGATATATGAGTGGGCCTCGGCCCGCATGGCTGATCCTTTACTGAGCGCAAGCCCCAAAAGGGCGCGGAAATTCCGGCCCTGCGCTTAGCGCGGGCGGCGCGATTGTAAAGCGGCAGGCGGCATACCGCCCGCCCCCATCGGCTTACTTCTTGAGCGCGCGCACCGCAGCAAGGGTCTTTTCGACGTGGCCGCGATAATCGCTGTTGGAATGGACCGCGACGATCTTGCCGCTGGGCGCGATCACATAGGACGTGCGGGTGGTGAGGCCCGAAGTACCCATCGCCACGTCATAGCCGGAAATCACGCCGGGCACGGCCACGCCGACCGGAAAGGCATCGCGGCACTCCTGCTTGCTGAAGCGCTTCAGGGTCTCGATATCGTCGTTCGACATCCCGATCACGCTAGCGCCGGCCGCCTTGAACTGCGGCATGGCCTCGGCGAAGGCATTGGCTTCGAGCGTGCAGCCGCTGGTGAAGGCCTTGGGGTAGAAATAGAGCACCACCGGCCCCTTCGCGAGCGCGGCGCTGAGCGAGAAGCCGAATTCCTTGCCGGCCATCGCGGCACGCGTAGTGAAGGCAGGTGCCTTCTGGCCGACGGGCAGTTCTGCCGAGGCGGTGGTGGCGGAAAGGCCGGCAAACGCAAGAGCGGCTGCGGCGATGATGGGGGCAAGGTTTCTGGTCATGCTGTCGCAATCCTTCTGGGCGCGGCCGGTTCCCCGGCGATGCTGGGTTGTTGTCAGTCGGTGCCGCCCTGCTCTTCGGCCATGCCCGGCAGCGCGTCGGGATTGTCGTCCACCACTGCCCCAGCGGCGCTCTGGCGACCGGCCCGGATCAGTTGGAGGATCTCGTTGCGGCGCGCGGCGATCTCGTCCTGGCGGGTATAGCGCTCGGGCTCGGTATCGGGCTTGAAAGCCTCCCAGATGATCGCCGATTTGGGATCATCGGTCGGCAAGCCATCGAGCACGCGCTTGCCCGAACGCCGGTCCACCCGCACCATGCGCACGCCCTGCGGCGCCACGGGGGGAAGATCGGACCATTTCGCACGGGTCTTTTCGATCAGGCTTTTGATGATCGGCGCTGAGATCGTGCCGCCAAAGGCATAGCCGCCCATATTGCGCGGCTGGTCAAAGCCGACATAGGCGCCCGCGATCATTTGCTGGGTGCCGCCGATGAACCACACGTCCTTGGGGCCGGTGGTGGTGCCGGTCTTGCCGAACAGCGGCAGGCCCAGCGGATTGAGCACGGTCGCCGTCCCGCGGCTGACCGCGCCGCGCAGCATGTGCATCACCTGAAAGGCGGTGCGAGCATCCATCGCCTGCGTGCCCTTGAGCCCGAGGCGCGGCATCGGCTTGCCGTCCCATTTCGCCATGCTGCAACCGCGGCATTCACGCATGTCGGCCCGCCACAGCACCTTGCCGCGCCGGTCCTGCACATAGTCGATCACGGTCGGCTGGTTCAGGCGTCCGTGATTGGCGAGCGCGGAATAGGCGGCAACCATCTTGGACAGCGTCGTCTCGCCCGCGCCGAGAGCCGTCGAGGGATAGGGATCGAACTTGCCGATGCCGAGCTTGGCGATCGCGCTCACGACATTGGGCATTCCGGCGCTCATGCCGATCTGCACGGTCATGATGTTCTGCGACTGCTCCAGCCCGTAGCGCATCGGATGCTGCCCGCCGCCGCCCGGTCCGCCGCGGATGCACTTCTCGCCGAGATTGGCACCCTGATAATAGCAGAAGCGCGAGTTATCGATCTGTGTCGAAGGGGTCATCCCATTGTCGAGCCCGGTGGCGTAGACAAACGGCTTGATGGTCGAACCCGGCTGACGCATCGCCTGCGTGGCGCGGTTGAAATCGGACAGGCGGTTGTCGAACCCGCCCTGCATCGCCAGCACACGGCCATATTGCGCGTTCTGGACGACCAGCGCGCCCTGCGCCTCGGGGATGGTGCGGACATTCCAGCCATTGCCCGAAGGGCTCGCGGCGATCACGTGACCTGTCTTCAGCGCGTCGGGCAATCCATAGAGCGGCGCTTCGTTGCCATCGGCAAAACCGATCCGTGCCGATGTGCCGCTGCGGCTTGTGACGACGCCGATCTTCCAGTCGCGATAGCTTATGCCAAGCGGCGAGGATTGCAGCTGGCTTGCCCAATTGCCCTCGCGCACATCGATGGTGGCGATCGGCTTGGTCCAGGCGCGTCCGCCGTGATAGCGCAGCAAGCCTTCGCGCAGCGCGTCGCGCGCGGCCAGCTGGATCTGCGGATCGAGGCTGGTGCGCACCCACAGGCCACCGGCATAGACCGAATTCGCCCCGTCCTCGGCATTCTCGCCAAAACGCTCGATCAGCTCGCGGCGGACTTCTTCAAGGAAATAGCCCGCATCGACGCTGCGTTCGCGCCGCTGGGTAACAAGGCCGAGCGGCTTTGCAGCGGCCGCACGGCGCTCGGAGCCGGTGATGAAGCCGTTGGCTTCCATCTGGTTCAGCACGAAATTGCGGCGTTCAAGCGCGGCCTGCTCCTGCCCCTTGCGGCCATAGCGCTCGGGCGCCTTCGGCAGGATCGCAAGGAAGGCCATCTCGTGCAGTTCGAGATCATCGACATCCTTGTCGAAATAGGCGCGCGATGCGGCCTGCACCCCGAATGAGCGCCGCCCGAGCGGGATCTCGTTCAGATAGAGTTCGAGGATTTCCTGCTTGGTCAGCACCTGCTCGATGCGCCCGGCGAGGATCATTTCCTTCAGCTTGCGGGTGACCGAGTATTCGTCCCCTAGCAGAAGATTCTTGGCGACCTGCTGGGTGATGGTCGAACCGCCCACCGCACGCTCGCCGGTGCCGGCCTTGCGGGCATAGTCGAACACCGCATTGGCCGTGCCGAGGAAATCGACCCCGCCGTGGCTGAAGAAGGTCTTGTCCTCGGCAGCGAGATAGGCCTCGATCAGCTTCTGCGGGAAATCGGCATATTGCAGCTGCACGCGCCGCTCGCGCGCATAGGAATGGACGATCCCGCCGTCATAGCCGCGCACCTGCGTGGGTAGCGGGGTTTCGTAAGTGAGCAGAGTCTCGGCCTCGGGCAAATCGCTCGCCAGCCACACGAACACCGCGATCCACAAGGCAAGGCCCGCGCCGGCAAGGCTCGCCATGATCCGGAACAGGCGGTTTTGCGCCCATTTGCTGCGGAACCATGCCAGCGCCATGCCGATATCGCGGTTCACGCGGAAGCGCAGATAGGCCCAAGCGGATTGCGCGGGGGCGTCCTGCGGAGGGGTGGCGGTCGGCTCGGTCATGGGCGAGGCGCAACTAGCATGGGGGACTTGGCCAAGGAAAGCGGCTTTTCCGGCCTATTCCCCGCCTGCTCCATCATCGCTGGCCCGCGCGAAATAGACCCGGATCGCCTGTGCCAGCACGCCGGCCATCTGCCCCTGCCCCTGCGGCGTGGTCAGGCGCGCGCGATCGAGCTGGTTGGTGACGAACCCGCTTTCGAACAGCACCGAGGGCACATCTGGTGCACGCAGCACCGCCAGCGCAGCCGAGCGGCTCGGCTGGGGATGGAAGGCGAGCCTGCCCTCCCCCTCGCGCAGCACCAGACCGGAAAAGGCCATCGCGGCTTCCTGCGCACGCTGCTGCGACAGCCCGACCAGAATTGCGCTCACCGCCTCACTCTGCCCTCAATGGCGATGCCATTAAGCCGGTCGGCATCGTTCTCGCGCGCGGCAAAGCGGGCGGCGGCCTCGCTCGATGCGTCATTGGACAAGGTGTAGATGCTCGCACCGCTGACATTGTCCTGCTCGCCGGCGGAATCGGCGTGGATCGAGACAAACAGATCAGCGTCCAGCAACCGCGCGACCTCGGGCCGGTGCGGCAGCGGCAGGATGCGATCATCTTCGCGGGTCAGCGCCACGCGGATACGGCCCGAGCGCAGCAACTCATCGCGCAGCGCCAGCGCAAGAGCGAGCGTGATGTCCTTCTCCTGCACCTGCGACCCTGCGCGTCGGACCCGATCGCCCCGGGATCGCGCCCGCCATGCCCGGCGTCGATCACCACCAGCGGCAGCGAGGGATCCTTGGGGCCGGAAATCGAAGGCAGATCGACCGGCATGTCGCCGGGCCCTAGCGGAAAGTGCAGCACGTAGTCGCGCCCCATAGCCGGCACCGGAACGCGCAAACCCGTCGCCGCCGCACCGCCCAGCAGCAGCGCGGGAACCAGCAGCACGATCAGCAGCAGGGTGCGAAAGCTCATGTCGTCTTTCGCTTACGTTCTTGCCCTGTGATAACGCAATAGAGTTGCGGGCTTTGTCCCATGCTGCTAGCAAGCACGAGAGGCTGCATCCTGATGCCATGGCATCCGAACCGCTCGCCTCTCGCACCGGGCCGCCTTCTTCTTACGGCTCCCGGTTCCAGAACAGGTTGATGTTGTGACAAGACGCTTTTCCCCGCAAATCCGTGCAGTGCGTGCTTTGCCCGCCTGCGTTGTTGCGGGCCGGAGCGCGGCCGAGCGCCGCAGTCCTGTCGCTCCAGACACGAGCTTCGCGCCTCCGGCCCATCGCGGCCCGGGCGTGACAATCCCTTCCGGTCGCCCCTCCGGGCTGGCCGGTTCATCCCACAATCGGCGTCCCCTTTTCAGCCCCTCGCGGGCGAGGCTGGACGCATGGAGACTATTCAATGGCAACGCGCATGCTGATCGATGCGCGCCACCCGGAAGAAACCCGGGTGGCGGTCCTGCAGGGCAACCGTATTGAGGAATTCGATTTTGAATCTGCCGAACACAAGCAGATCAAGGGCAATATCTATCTCGCCAAGGTAACCAGGGTCGAACCGTCGCTTCAGGCGGCGTTCGTCGATTTCGGCGGCAATCGCCACGGCTTCCTGGCCTTCAGCGAAATCCACCCCGACTACTACCAGATCCCCAAGGCAGACCGCGACGCGCTGCTGGCCGAAGAGGCCGAGGCCGCCGAGGAAGAAGAGCGCCTGCGGGCCGAGGAAGAGGACGAGGGCATCTCGCCCGGCGAGGAATACGACGCCGAGGATGACAGCGGCGAAGCGCTCGCCGAAGACTTTGCCGAAAACGGCGTCGAGGAAGTCGACACTTCCGACAAGGACGATGTCGCCACCATCGAGGACGGCGCTTCGGACGAAGACAGCTCGGACGACGAGACCGGCGAGAGCGACGACTCCGCGGAAGACAGCGAGGGCGGCGAAGATCGCGGCCGCCGTGGCCGTGGCCGCCGCCGTCAGGGTAAGGGCGGTGACAAGGGTGGCCGCAGCCGCGCCAAGCAGGTCGACGAAGTGCGCGCCAAGCGCATGGCCCTGCGCCGCCGCTACAAGATCCAGGACGTGATCCAGCGCCGTCAGGTGCTGCTGGTGCAGGTCGTCAAGGAAGAGCGCGGCAACAAGGGCGCAGCGCTCACCACCTATCTCAGCCTCGCCGGCCGCTACACCGTGCTGATGCCCAACTCGTCGCATGGTGGCGGGATCAGCCGCAAGATCAGCTCGACCAGCGATCGCAAGCGCCTGAAGGAAATGGTCTCGGACCTCAAGCTCCCAAAGAGCATGGGCCTGATCGTCCGCACCGCCGGGATGAGCCGCACCAAGCCCGAGATCAAGCGCGACTTCGATTACCTCGCCCGCGTGTGGGACGAGATCCGCGAAAAGACCCTCGCTTCGGTGGCGCCTGCGCTGATCCATTCGGACAGCGACCTCATCAAGCGTGCGATCCGCGACATCTACAACAAGGAAATCGAGGAAGTCGTCGTCGAGGGCGAGGAAGGCTACAAGTCGGCCAAGGCCTTCATGAAGCTGCTGATGCCCAGCCACGCAAGGCGGGTGAAGGCCTATTCCGATCCGGTGCCGCTGTTCCAGCGCTATGGCGCGGAAGACCAGCTGCGCGCGATGTATGATCCGATGGTGCAGCTGAAGTCCGGCGGTTACCTGATCATCAACCCGACCGAGGCGCTGGTCTCGATCGACATCAACTCCGGCCGCTCGACCAAGGAACACAATATCGAGCAGACGGCGCTCCACACCAACCTTGAGGCGGCGCGCGAGATCGCCCGCCAGCTGCGCCTGCGCGACATGGCGGGTCTCGTTGTGATCGACTTCATCGACATGGAGTATTCCTCCAACGTCCGTAAGGTCGAAAAGGCGATGAAGGACGCGCTCAAGAATGATCGCGCGCGCATCCAGATCGGCCGGATCAGCTCCTTCGGCCTGATGGAAATGAGCCGCCAGCGCCTGCGCACCGGCGTGCTCGAAGCCACCACCCGCCCCTGCCCGCATTGCGACGGCACGGGTCTGGTGCGCACGGCATCGTCGGCAGGCCTTTCGGCACTGCGTCTGATCGAGGACGAGGCAGCCAAGGGCAAGGGCACGCAGATCCGTCTGGCCGCGAGCACCGAGGCGGCGATCTACCTCCTCAACGAAAAGCGCGCCGATCTGGTCGAGATCGAACAGCGTTACGGCGTCACCGTGGCGGTTGTCCCCGAAGGCGAGGATGAAGGCGCGAAGATGAGCGTCTCCAGCGCCGGTCCGCGTCCGGCCCAGGCCCCGCGCTTCGATCCGATCATCGACGAGGACGAGGACGAGGTGCTTCCCGAGGAAGAAGAAGCCTGGGAAGAAGAGGAAGAAGAGCGCGCCCCGCGCGAACGCCGCGAACGTCGTGAAAGCGCCGAGGGCGATGATGATGGCGGCCGCAAGAAGAAGCGCCGCCGTCGTCGTGGCGGCCGCGGTCGCAATCGTCAGGATCGTGAAGACGGTGCCGAGGGCGAGGCCGACGAGACAGGTGAAGCCACCGATGGCGAGGATGAGGGCGAGACCCGCACCGAAGCTGCAACCGGCGAGGATGGCGAAGGTCGTCCGAAGAAGCGTCGTCGTCGCGGCGGTCGCGGCCGCAAGCGTCGCGACGGCACCTACGAAAGCGCCGAAGGCGAAACCGGCGATGATGGCGCCGAAGCTGAGGTCGAAGCAGGCGAGGCTGAAGCAGCCGAAGCCGCCGCCGAAGCGCCCGCAGCCGAACCGGAAGTGGCCGAACCGGAAGTGGCCGAAGAGGCTCCGGCCGAAAAGCCCAAGCGCAAGCGCGCTCCGCGCAAGCCCAAGGTGACCGAAGCCGAAGCCGAGGCCGAAGCAGCTCCCGCCGCCGAAGAACCGGCTGCCGAAGTGACGGAAGAAGCGCCCGACGAAGCCGAAAAGCCCAAGCGCAAGCGTGCGCCGCGCAAGGCGAAGGTCGCCGAGGCCGAGCCTGCCGAAGTGGCCGAAGTCTCCACCCCTGCCCCTGCCCCGGCTCCCGAAGCGGCGCAGGACGAGGGCGACGCCAAGCCGCGCAAAGGCTGGTGGAGCCGCACTTTCGGCGAGTAGTCGCTGAGAACTAAAGCAACGAAAAGGGGCGGGAGCGGCAAGCCACTCCCGCCCCTTTTCATGTACGGCTGCTCAGGCGGGCTTTCGGGCGATGCCCCACTCCATCCATCCGGCAAAGCGCGGGGCCTTGGGCGTGTAGCCTTCCCCCAGCGGCTCGACGGCAAAGCCTGCCCCTGCCAGTGCAGAGGTGATCGGACGGGTCAGATGGCAGCCTCCGGCAAGGTGCTTCCAGACGGGTTCGATCCGCTCCTGCCAGCGGCGCACCGATGGATCGGGCGCGCGGCCATGCTCAAGGAACAGCAGACGGCCACCGGGGCGCAGGATGCGGCGCATCTCGCGCATCACCTGTTCCGGATCATCAACCGAACACAGGGTAAAGGTGCACACCGCACAGTCGAAGCTGTCGTCGGCAAAGGGGATCGCCTCGCCCCGCCCTTGCCTGAGGTCCACCGCCCAGCCCTTGGCCGCAGCCGCTGCGCGGGTGGCATCCAGCAGGCCCTCATGCGGGTCGATCCCGGCATAGGAGGTGACCGCGCCCGCATCGTAGAATTCGTGATTGATCCCGCCGCCGCATCCGAGCTCGAACACATCACCCGCAGCCTTGGGCACCACGGCGCTGCGACGCTTCATCACCTGACCCTGCGAACAGGCGCAGGTGATCAGGCGCGGCATGATATTGGCTTCGTACCAGCCCGAAAGGCTCATCCCCTGCTCTCCCTTCCGACGACCCTTGGGCGATACTAGCCCAAAGCGGCCGTGAGGAAAGCGGCTTCAGCCTGCCATTTTTGCGGCGATGGCTTTGAGACCCGTGGCAATCCTCGCCATATCATCGGCAATGCCGGCATCGCGGGTCGCCGGATCGAGCGCGTCCCAATGGGTGAGCTGCGGCATGGAGAGGCCGACGCGCATCGTCCCGCCCCAACCGCCATCCACACGCACGCACTTGACCGGCTGGCCGAGACGGATGCCATCCAGCGCCAGCGCCTTGTGCGCGGCCTGTGCGGCATCGAAGGTTTCGAGCCCCGCCAGCCCCGACAGGTCAAGCGTCGCCAGCGTGCGCATCTCGATCGGGCTGTCGCCTTCGTCGCCGCTGCCCGGGGTCACCCGCGCAAGACCGAGGGGAGCGAGCAGGTGATCGCGAAGACCGTCCTCAAAGGAGGCAATCATCGCCTCGACGCGCGGCATGGGGATCGCCTGAAAGCGTTCGATCTCGAACAGCGCCGCTTCGAGCCGCAGCGCGAGGGCGGCATTGGCACTGTCCTCGAGCCGCTCGGCTCCCGGCCAACCGGCGGGCCATTCGGCACGGCGGAAGATGCGCGCGAAACCTTCGGGCAGCGGCGCAGCGCCCGTGGTCAGCGTGCGCGGCACCAGCGCCCAGCCATTGAAGGGCGGCGCGCCGACGAATTTCGATCCGGTCATCAGTACGATCACACCGCGCGCGAGATAGTCGGCAATCGCCGCGCTGGTGATACGCGCCTGGCAGGCATCGACCACGAAGGTCGCGGAATCGCCGAATTCAGCCAGTAGCGCGTCAAGATCGCCAAGCTGGGGGAGGACCAGCCCGGTCTTCGAGCCGTGGACGCAGTGCACCACGCTATGCTTGCCCGAAGCGCGGGCAGCGGCAATCCCTTCGGCCATGGCGGCGGCGATCCCGGTGCTGGCATGGGCCTCGCCATCAGGACAGCGCACCGGCACATCGACCAGCGTGATCTCGCCCATCCCGGCCACATCCTCGCCCGGAGCAACGCCTTCGGTCAGCGCGGTCTCATTGGCAAAGAAGCGGCCATGCGCGGAATGGATGCAGCCCGATCCGATCTCGTCCGCGCCCAGCAGGATGTTGTGGATCCCCGCCTGTCCGCGCCCCAGAGCCAGCGCCAGCGCGACATATTCAAGATCGGTGCCCGACGGCGCGAAGACAATATCGCAGCCCTCATCAATGCCATAGGCCGCCCGGATGCGACCGCGCACATCCTCGAGCCGCGCGGCATAGCTTTGGCCTGCCCGCTCGCCCTCGGCCGCCAGCAGATGCGCGAAGGCGTCTGCGGAAATGTCGCTCACGGTCGAGGAGGAATAGGCCAGAACAGCGCGCGGATAGGGCGCGGAGAGATATTTGTTGAGCCCGCTCGCGTCATCGAGCGTGATCCGTGCATCGCCTCCGCCCGACAGCGCTGCGACCAGCGCGCGCGCATTTGCAGAGGCGTCAAACCCATCAAGCGGGCGATTGAGAGGGGGCAAGATGGCAACCTTTCAGGGGGCACAAGGCCGGCTTGGCCGCGTGTTAGAGAAACCGCTGCGCCAATAAAACCGCAAAATGCATCTGGCGCAGCTGTCCCTCGCGCACTACATGGCGCCCCTTCCTGCAAGAGGCTTGCCGAACATGACCAGCTACCCCGCCCCGCTCCGCATTCCCGAGGAAGCCAAGCAGCGGCTCAAGATCCTGTTCATCGCCAAGAACGCGCTGTGGGATGGCTCGGGCAGCGCCGAGGACGGCAACCACGCGACCTATCACGTCGAGATGCGCGAAGTGCTCAAGGGGCTCGGCCTCAACCTGAGGGTCGAGGACAAGTTCGAAGTGCTGTTTGACAAGCCCGAGGTCGATTTCGTCTTCCCGCTGCTCAACCGCGCGGGCTTCTTCAATTCGGAAATGCTCTGCCCGCTGCTGTGCGAGCGCGCCGGCCTGCCCTATCTTGGCGCAAGCCCGATCCTGCGCGGCCTCTCGGACGACAAGCATCTTGCCAAGCGCGCCGTGCGCGACGCTGGCGTGCCGACCGCACCCTGGGCGATCTACCGCCGCGGCGCGCCGATCGATCCGTCCAAGTGCCCCGAAGGCACGCGCTTCGTGGTGAAGCCCAACAATTCCTCGGCGAGCTGGGGCGTGATGGACGCGACCGACTGGCCGAGCGTCGAGAAAGCGATCCATGGCGTTCACGAGCTGGGCCATGACGCACTGGTCGAACCCTTCATCGACGGCAGCGACGTGGAAGTGCCGGTGGTGACGATTGGCAACGAGCCGGTGATCCTGCCGATGATGATCTTCCGCCAGGCCGATCCCTCGCACCTGCGCACCTATCAGGAAAAGCGCGATCTGGTGGATCGCAGCCAGAAATACTCGCTCGATCCCTTCGAGAACCCCGCAATGATCGCCAAGATCACCGAATATACCAAGGCCGCGATGCAGGAATATCGCCCCTTCGATTACGGCCGCTTCGAATTCCGGGTGAACGAGGAAACCGGCGACATCACCTTCCTCGAACTGAACCTCAACTGCAACCTGTGGTCGCAGAAGGTGTTCGGGCGCGCGGCCAAGCTGGCCGGCTGGACGCAGGAACAGCTGATCGAGACGCTGGTGGCCGAAAGCCTCGCGCGCCACGGGCTGATCTAGGCCGGGATTTCCTCGCCGCGAAAATCGAACACCCGGCCCGAATGTTCGGGCTGCAAGTGCGACAGCACGTCAAGCAAGTTGGCGGCTGCATCTTCGGGCGCGGTCAGTTGGCCTTCGGCGAGGTTCGACTGGAAGGGCTGCGAGAGCACCGAATCCACGGTCCCGGGATGCAGGCCGACGATCACGCCCTCCGGATGCGTGCGCGCAATTTCCAGCGCGAAGTTCTTCAACAGCATGTTGAGTGCGGCTTTCGACGCGCGGTAGGAATGCCACCCGCCAAGCCGGTTGTCCGAAATCGACCCGACCCGCGCCGAAAGCGCGGCAAAGCGGAACGCCCGCCCGCGCGGCATCAGCGCAAGGCAATGCTTGGCAATCAGCGCCGGGCCGATCGTGTTCAATGCCAGCACCTCCGCCATGCTTGCCGGATCAAGCCGCTTGTATGTGCGCTCAGGGCCGGTCCCGTCCGCCAGTGTGAGCACGCCGGTGGCAACGATTACCCATTCAGGCGGATCATCGCGCATCGCTTCGGCTGAGGCGGCAATGCTCGCCTCGTCGGCAAGATCGAAAGCAAAGGGACGAACGCCTGACAGCGAGGGGGCGGCGCCGCTGCGCGATCCCGCATAGATCACCTGCGTCCCGCGCGCCGCCAGTGCTTCAACCAGCGCCCGTCCGATCCCGCCGGACGCGCCGAACACCGCCGCGCTGCGCGGCCACGCCCCTGCCTCACCCGCCAATTGTCCTGTAATTGCCATCGCTGCTCAAAGCGCATCCGCGCCCGCTCGGTTCCACAAGGTGTGGCAGGCTCAACCCCTGTGCGAAATCATGCAAGATTTGGGGGTAACCGCCCGCTTGCCAGCGTCGGCAGAGCCGTTAGATAGGGTGCAAATTGCAACGCGGGATCACGTCATGGCAACCTTCACTCTTCCCAAGAATTCCAAGATCAATGCCAATGGCAAGGTCCACAAGGCCGAAGGCGGCCGGGTGAAGTCGTTCAAGATCTACCGCTACGATCCCGACAGCGGCCAGAACCCGCGCTATGACAAGTTCGAGATCAATCTCGACGAATGCGGGCCGATGGTTCTGGACGCCCTGTTCAAGATCAAGAACGAGATCGACCCGACCCTGACCTTCCGCCGTTCGTGCCGCGAGGGGATCTGCGGTTCGTGCTCGATGAACATGAACGGCAAGAACGGCCTCGCCTGCACCACCGCGATCGAGGATCTCAAGGGCGAAATCCGCATCACCCCGCTGCCGCACATGGACGTGATCAAGGACCTCGTGCCCGACTTCACCCATTTCTACGCGCAGTACGCCTCGATCCGTCCGTGGCTCCAGACTGTCAGCCCCACGCCCTCGGGCAAGGAGCGGCTGCAATCGCCCGAACAGCGTGAAAAGCTCGACGGGCTTTACGAGTGCATCCTGTGCGCCTGCTGCTCGACCTCGTGCCCGAGCTACTGGTGGAATTCGGACAAGTTCCTCGGCCCGGCGATCCTGCTCCAGGCCTATCGCTGGCTCGCTGACAGCCGCGACGAGATGACCGGCGAGCGGCTGGACGATCTGGAAGATCCGTTCCGCCTCTACCGCTGCCACACCATCATGAACTGCGCGAATGTCTGCCCCAAGGGGCTCAGCCCCGCCAAGGCGATCGCCGAAACCAAGAAGATGATGGCCGAGCGCGCGATCTGATCGGCAGCGATCAGACAGCGCCGGCGCGGCATCATGGCTGACCACCAACCAATCAACGCGCCGTTCGAGTATCGCCCGCTCGCGCCCGAGGAGTGCGGCGGCGAGGCGGACTGGTATACCTGGAACATGGTCGACCGCACCCGGTTCAACACCGCTGTGCTGGGCGAGATGCGGGTACGCCGCGAAGGCGCGCATTGCCGCTTGCGCATGTTCCCCGAGCGCCGCCACACCAACCTTGTCGACAACATCCACGGCGCGGTCACGCTCGGGCTGATCGACATCGCCCTGTTTGCCGCGATGCACATCAACGGCAGCGGCGAGGCCGGCCCGTCGGTGACGGTCGAATTGTCGACGCAGTTCGTGGGCGGCGGTGACCCCTCGCGTCCGCTCGACGCGGTCAGCGAGATCGTGCGCGAAACCGGGCGGATGCTGTTCCTGCGGGGCTTTGCGACGCAGCCGCGCGCGGATGGCGGCGAGGACATCATCGCCTCCTATTCGGGCATCGTGCGCAAGATGCGCTCGCGCGACTGACGCGCGGTGCCCGGCCTGCTCGCCCGCTATGACGCGCTGATCGCCAGCGGCGAATTGCGAGCCGATGCGGACCAGCGCGCAGCGGCGGTGAAACTGGCCGCCCTTCAGACCGAACTCGAAACCCCGCCCGCCGCATCCGGCCTGATCGGTAAGCTCTTCGGGAGCAAGCCTGCGCCGCCACCGCGCGGTCTCTATATCTGGGGCGGGGTCGGACGCGGCAAGTCGATGCTGATGGATCTCTTCGTCGAGACTCTGGGCATCACGGCCAAGCGCCGGGTGCACTTCCACGCCTTCATGCTCGAAGTCGACCGCCGCATTGCCGAGGCGCGCAAGGCGCAGCTGCGCGATCCCTTGATTGCCGTCGCGAACGATATGGCGAGCGGCCTCAAATGCCTCGCCTTTGACGAGATGGTCGTCACCAACACCGCCGACGCGGCGATCATGGGCCGCTTCTTCACCGCGCTGATGGAAGCGGGCACGGTGATCTTCACCACCTCCAACCGCCCGCCGCGCGATCTCTACAAGGACGGCCTTAATCGCTCGCTGTTCCTGCCCTTCATCGATCTGGTCGAAGCGCGGATGGACGTGCTCAGTCTCAACGGCCCGACTGATTACCGGCTCGACAGGATCGGCGGGCTTGCCCTGTGGCATTCGCCGATTGGCGATGCGGCGACCGCGCAGGTGCGCGAGGCCTTCTTCCGCCTCACCGACTTCGCGCCCGAGGATGCCGCCAACGTGCCGAGCGGCGAGCTCGACCTTGGCGGCGGGCGGACCTTGCACGTGCCCAAGAGTTTGAAGGGCGTGGGGGTGTTCAGCTTCAGGAAGCTGTGCGGCGAAAACCGCGGGGCGGCGGACTATCTCGCCATTGCGCAGGCCTTTCACACCGTGATCCTCGTCGGCATCCCGATCATGGGGCCGGAAAACCGCAACGAGGCGATCCGCTTCACCAAGCTGATCGATGCGCTTTACGAGAACCGCGTAAAGCTCTTCGTCACCGCCGCCGCTGTGCCGGAGCAACTCTACCCCTCAGGCGACGGTGCCTTTGAATTCGAGCGGACCGTGAGCAGGCTCAATGAAATGCAGTCCGACACCTATATGGCGCTGGGCCACCGCGCCGAAGGCTAGGCGCTGACCCCGAGCTGCACGAGCGACTTTTCCAGCATCAAGAGCTGCCAGAGCGTCCGCGAGTGATCTGAGATGGTCCCGCCTTCTTGGACAGTTTGGCGGCTAAGTTAAGCTAATCCCGGTTGTCGTTATGCCGCCTGTTTGATTATCAGATCATGGGGGGCATGCCCCCCATGATCTGATTGCCCGATCCGCCTATAGGC